>CAZXGU010000030.1:0-22086 GCA_964640375.1 uncultured Sangeribacter sp.
GTAAAAGAACAAGCTGATGCACCGATGCACCAGCTTGACGGGATAGTTTGGCAAGCCAGTGACTTCCCTTGCGAGTGCAAAGATAATAATAAATCTGAAAATACGGATAAAAATAATCTCAATTCTCTAAGCTAATATGACTAAACTTATTAACATATCGAAGGGAAGGGATTCCTGCGAACTGATAGACCACTTCCTTTGCCCGAAAGTGGTTGGGGGCGCTCGGCGGGGATGGGGCTTCACAAGCCTCAGCCCCTCCCCGCCGACCGGTCTCAACCACGGTAAAAGGTATTTTTTAATTTTTGGCCATTTTTTCGCATTAAAATTTGGAAATTAACACAGTATCTGCGAACCATCAGGGATGGTTCTTTTAAATTCTGTGAGCAAAAAAGTTATATCAGCAATTTGTGGATTTTTAAAACCGCATAAGAAACATGAATTAAGAAATAATCTTAAATGATATAAATCCTCGGGTTGCCAATGTAATTTACGGAATGAAATCCTCAAATTTTTATAATTTTGTGGATTCTATCCTCAAATTTTATTGATTTTGCGGATTCTTAGCCAAGAAAACAATTTAATCAACTCAAAAATTAAGGGATGTGAAGATACCCAAACAATTTTCAGAGGCCTATCCTGATGCTCAGTTTAAAGTTATAACACCTGAAAATATCGAAGAAATTCTGGTATAGGTTCTATTAAATGTATAGAATGAAAAGAGGGGCATCATGGTTTTTGATGCCCCTCTTAGAATTAATTGGTTCGATGGAACTAATAGTTCTCTTCGTTAATGAAGATCTGTTTGTTAAAGAATTATTTAACTACTACCTTGCTCACCTTGTTGCCCTGACGCACTACATAGATGCCGGGGAGAAGATCAGCGTTGGAATTGCTTACCTTGTGGCCGTTGAGGTCATAAATCTCTACCGGTGCGTTGGCTGCATCACCACTGATGCTCACAGGATTTATTCCGGAGGCGAATGAAACAGTTACGTTACACTCATCGAAAATCTCGGGATAATCTACGCAATATGCCCTAATGGTTGCTGTCCCCTCATTAATTGCTTCAATATAACCGTCGTTGTTAACCGAGACAATGTTACTGTTCGAGGAAGACCATGCCACCTCCGTGTTATCGGCATATATAGGCAATACATTAGCGGTAAGTTGGAAGGTCTCGCCTTTCATTAAAGCCAATGTTTTGTTTGATATTGTTACCGATGTAGGAGGAATTTCTCCAAATTCGCCGTCGGCATTTATAGTAGTCTTTGAATTTGGAAGAATATATTCTCTTGCCTTAGCCGTCGAGAAAAAGATATCCTTAATCTCCAGTTCAGAGGTTTCTGCGATATTTTTGAGGGCGCTCACTCCAATTTTCAGAATAGGACCTGAACTACCTTTTATCAGAGCATTGGAGAGTGATAAACATATTATCCGGACCCTACCGTCAGGAAGACTTTTAAGGCTTAGAGAATGATCAGAGACCCGATCCGGTGATAACGTAATATTATGTTCGTCAATTACCAATCCTTTTGGAGGGTAAAGATCCATTTGAAAAGCTGTAAATGCGGTCTCATTTTCAAGTTCAATATTGATAAATGTGCATATTCCCCTCCTTATATTAAAGTCAGGTATGAAACACCGGTTAATGTGCGAATTACCGACCTCCAGAAAGAAATCAGGGAAAGTAACATCCGTATTAAGAGAATTAACAAACATAATATTGTGAATCTCTATTGTACCTCCTGAAAAGTTTTCGGAAGCCTTTACTTGTATGGATACTAATGTCCCGTCATTTCCTGAAAATGGTAGATGTTTAAGTGAAAATGCACCAATACAAACAGATTGAGAAGACAATAATTTTTGAACTTTGGTAAAACTATTATCCGCTCTATCTGTAAGTGTAAAGTCCACATCTCCCGAGTTCTCAACAAACATAAGACCTTCGGGAAGAGTTATCTCAGCTTGAAATCCAAAATACTCCTGCGCATTGTCAAGAATCAAGTTCACTTGCCTCGTCTCTCCAGGTTCGATATTGAGCGGTGCGATATAGAAACGCTCAGCAGCTGAGGCTGCTGACACTGCCCCGAAGAGCAATGCCAGCACCATCAACGTGCGTATTAATATGCAGTTTTTCATTTCCTGAGAGTTTACTTAACAATAACCTTGGTTATCACATCACACACTTTCACAATATAGACGCCTGGTTCAACGCTTATTGTTTCGGCAACCGATTTAGCAATAAGGCGATTCAGAACAGCACCTTCCATATCACATACCATCACTTCAAGGCCTTCTGCGTTAAAGACTTTTATTTCATTATCTCTTACGCTGATCTTTATGTTACCTTCAATCTCTCCTACTCCTGAAACACTTAGATTTTGTCCTCCTGTGGCGGTAAGAAGGTACTCACTGGCTTCTGCATCGGCTCCCACGATATTATTGATGGTGATATTGCCCGACTGCGTTTCATTGATCTTAACCTTAATGGTGAAAAGAGTCTCATCGTTAAGATAAGAATTATTGGGGTCAAACAATACTACACGCAGTGTGTTGGAGTCAATCTGTTTTGTTATGAGATTGTGGTTCGGGTTCATATTGTCTGTTTCGACAGAAACGACCGATAATCCCTCGGGCATCACAATATCGGCTTGCATTGCAACATATTTTGAAACATTAGCCAAACTTACTTTGACCGATACTGTTTCATTTCTGCTTCCTGCAAAATCATCTATCACCAACATGTCTCTCTCAGTGGTGTTGACATTATTGATAGTTCTAACTTTAGAAGCCACTTCCATCGGGGGTGTATCAAGAATTATAGAGATTGTGCCCGATGCGTCAGCTAAAGTGATCTTATTGTCTTCGTTCACGTCAGCAGCTTCGAAGCAGAAGTCTTTCACTTCATTTCCAACTGCATAGTTTGCGATATTAACAGCATCAGTAATGGTTACGGCATCATTGTCATTCGAATCACCCTTGGTGGGAGGTATAACTGTTACATTGCAAGTAAATGAAGCTCCCGATCCGTCATTGGCTGTTGCAGTCAGTTTAGCAGTACCCTTGTAGATAGCGGTAAAAGTACCGTCGGTCTCTACTTTCATTACAGAATTATTATCCGACTTCCATGAAAGACTCTTGTCGGTAGCATTCTCAGGATAAACCGCTATTGCCAAGCTATCAGAACGACCCACCTTGATAGTGTGTTGTGAATTAGCTTCCAAACGTTCTACTAAAGTCGGATGGACAGTTATGTTACATTCAGCATGTGCTCCTGATCCATCTGCAGCGTAGGCGGTAATCACCACTGTGCCGGGAGCAACGCCAGTTACAAGACCATTATTGTCAACCGTGGCCACGGAAGTATCATTCGAGCGATAAAGCACAGTTTTATCAGTCGCATCCGTAGGAGTTGCCACGGCAGAAAGTGAAAGAGTTTCAGTATCGCGAATTGAAGCCTCGGTTTGATTAAGCACAATAGATGTCAGAAGAGTTGCGTCTGTGAAAGGACGAATGTTAAAGAACTCCCACCATGTGTCTGAGTCTCTATAATCTTCTACTGATTCATTTGGAACGAATACCGTGCCATTGTCAATCACAACTTCTGGGAAGCCGGGAGAACCAACCGGCGGAACAGGATTATAACTCTTAACATTGAGAACATTTCCACATCCTTGGAAACAATTAACGCCCAATGAGGTTACGTTAGAGCCCAATACCACATTAGTTATGTTATTACAATCTTTAAAAGCTCGAGCACCAATTGAACTGATTGCTCCTTCAGGAATAGTTATGGTTGAAAGTGAGGAACAAGATTGGAAGGCTTCTACGCCAAGACCATAAACTTTAGCAGGGATATCAACAGCTACTAACTTTGAACACTGTTCAAATGCTCTTGGGCCTATAATCCCTAAATTTGAATTAAGTTCAAGATTTACGAGGGAAGTACAATAAGAGAAGCAGCCATCAGAAATGGAAGTCAGTGTTGAGGGCATTTTTACATTATCCAGCTTTAGATTGTACGAAAATGCTCTTTCACCCAATGAAGTGAGTCCTTCTCCCAACTTAAGATTGGATAATTCATAACACTCAAAAAATGCCTCCTCGCCGATAGATTCTACTCCGTCAGGTATCTCAACCGATGGAAGCGAGGAGCAGCGGGTGAATAGATATTTACCTATTGTTCCCACAGTCTCTCCAAGAGTAAGTTTCGACAAATTCCCTTGATAATAGAAAGGAGCTATGGATTTAGTATTTACATCGTATGAGAGCCAACGGCCAAGATACAATTCAGATAGAGGGCAATCGGCAAAAAGACTGTTTTGTTCATCTTTTGATGCCACTGTCATTATTTCACTACCATTCTCAAAACGAAGATTTGACATTGAACTACAGTCTGTAAACGCACCTTTGTTCAGGTTCTTCACAGAAGCCGGAATAGAGAGGTTATTGAGTACTGAGCAACCGTTAAAGAGATTTTCATCTAAAACCGGAATCTTATTAGAAAGCAGCACAGTCTCTAACTTGGTGTCGTTCATGAACACAGCCTTTCCAAGTGAAGTAACGCTATTTGGAAGGTTGCAATATTCAAGTGAAGACATGTTTGAGAAAGCATTGTCTTTAATAGTAACAAGGCTTTCGGGAAGTCTGAAATTCTTCACACTCGCACATCCATCGAATAAGTAGTTCCCTATTTCAGTTACTTCTCCTCCCTGGGAGAATGAAATATCGTTCAATGACTCCATATTATGGAAAGGCGAATACCCGTCGGCTGCGACTGAAGAGTAGGTCAAGTTTCTTCCTATGTATAATGTTGTGAGGGGAGTGGTGCAGAACATTCCTACATTTGAAGAATCTTTCCCAATCTGAAGTGGATTAGGTGAGTTGCCTATTACAGCACTCTCAAGAGCTGAACATTCATTGAATGCACCTGTTTCTATACCATTTACTGAAGCAGGAATTGTAATGGACTTCAAAGAGGAACAACCTGCTAACAGGTAAGATGAAATTCCTGTGAGCTTTTCCGACAGATGAATTGATTCCAATGAAGAACAATTCCGGAATACGCTTGAACCTATATTAGTAACCTCGTCTGGAATCACTACAGAAGGAATGGTGGAATTACCGTAGAAGGCATACTTCCCAATTTCTTGTATGCTTGCAGGGAATGAGAGTAAAGGTAAGTTCTCTGCTTCATACATGAAATAATAAGGAATATTTGTCACAGTTCCCGAATCTGAGAATTTCAGATCGGTAAGGTTTTTCTGCTGATAGAAAGGTGCATGTTCCTCAATATAGTTTGTTGCTGAAATGGTATAAGCGATATTTCTACCTAAATAAAGGGATTGAAGTGGCGCATCGTGGAACATAGAATTTACTGTTCCGAGAGTCAGCTCATTCTCGCTGTCGTTGATTGTGAGAGAAGATAGACTTGTACATCCGTCAAATGCGTTGCTCTTTATCTCATTCAAAGAAGCGGGGAGAGTCATTGTGGGAAGAGAAGAGCAATTCCGGAAGGCGCTTGAATTGATTATCTGTAAAGTCTCCGGAAGTGTTATTGAAGAAACTTTATTACATCCATCCAACAAGTAGTCATAAATATGAGTTACATAGTTACCCGTAAACATTACTCTGCTCAATGTGGTGCGATCTCTAAAGGGAGATTGAGCATCAGAGAAGGGATATGTCAGATTACGACCAATACGCAGAGTCTTTAAAGGAGAATCGGTGAACATAGGTATTTCCAGTCCCTCTTCTCCATTGCTGAATGATAGTGAGGATAAGGAGGTACAGCCATTAAAGCTTCCGCTACCTATACTTATCACTGTTCCCGGAATTGTCATAGAGAGAAGTTCGGAGCAACCGTCAAAACAGAAATTGCCGATGGTCTTAGTTCCTGAGTTGAGAGTTGCAAGAGCTAAAGTTTTACACCCTTGGAACGCCTTTGCCCCGATTGTCTCGGCAGTTCCCGGAATTGATATTTCTGTTAGCACCCCACAGTTACGAAAAGCAGAATTGCCAAGAGATTCAAGTGTATTTCCTAAAGATGCGTATGTTAGTTTTTTGCAGTTTTCAAAAGCCGAATCCTCTACACGAGTAATTGAATTAGGAAGTACAACTGCTGTAAGAGCTGCACAATCCATAAATGCACCGAACCCGATTTCAGTTAACCCTTCATTGAAGTCTATTTGAGTGATGCTATTATCATTTCGGAAGGCGTTTCGACCGATTTTTATGAGACTCTCAGGGAATTTAATATTAATTAGGGAAGTACAGTTAAGAAACGCTTCTTCTCTTATTTCAGTTTGGCCAGTGAAATTTACCGTATTCAATTTATTACAATCTTGAAAAGATTGTTTACCAATTATTTTTATGCTTTCAGGAAAAGTAACAGAGGTTAATGTATCCCAATTATCAAAAGCACTATCTGCGATTTGAGAAACAGTAAAGGTCTGGTTATCCCATGTTATGGAGGAAGGAACCAATAAAGACTCGGTCTGTTCACTACCTTTAGCTGATATCTCTACACAAGAAGTGTTGAGAGGGAAGTAGTTAAAAAGATCATCTTGAAACCATTCCTTAATTCTTCCCGATGGCCAATTTTCAGCAGATGTATAGTTTGCCGAGCAATTGTAAGGAACGTAGAATGATAGTCCTTCATCAAGTATATAGTGAAAAGTATTACTATTGCATTTCGGAGGATAATTAGCTAAAAGTACAACGGTTTGTATTTTTGTGCATCCCCAGAATAGAGTAAGCCCTAAGGATGTTACAGTGTTTCCTATTGTAATGCGAGTAATTAAGTCTTTGTTATAGAATGGCGATTTTCCATACTGAGATGACGTGTCGTACGCTAAGTTTCTTCCTAAGTATATCTCCTCTAAAGGACAGTCATAAAATAATCCTCGGCCCTCAGCATTACTTGAATAGGCGCCCCCGCCTCCGATAAGCAGTGTGTTGCTTCCATCCTCAAATATCACCTTCTTTAGTGAGGTGCATTCTGAAAATGGAAGAAGTGCACCAGGAGTTTGATAATAGGTAGCTTGGTAACTTTCACCTATCTGAGTTACTGAACTGGGAATAATAATGCTTTCAAGATTTTTACATCCTGAGAAGGCTTGATTTTTAATACTTTTAATTCCAGAGTCTATTTTTATATACTTCAAGGAACTACACTGTTTAAACGCCCTCGTCTCGATAGATGTAACATTACTGCTTATATAACACTCTGTTAGGGGTGTCCTATAAAAGGCATCCTCGCTAATTTCACAAGAGCAATAAAGATCAGCTTTTCTTACACTACTATCTTCAAAAACTCCTTTTCCTAAAGTTTTAACAGACTTAGGTAGATTGACTTCTTGAATAGATGTATTTGCAAAGGCTTTTTCTCCAATGGAATATAATTTATCTGGGAAGTTTACATCCTCAAGGCTAAAACAATTAAAAAAGGCTGCATTTTCAATTGAAATAACACTTTGAGGTAGGTGTATTGATGTAAGTTTTCTATTATTATAGAATGCATATTCGCCAATAGTTCCCAACTTTTCGGGAACTATAATACTTTTTATGCTACAGTTGGCAAAACAGTACTTCCCTAACTTTGTTATATTATCTCCTAATATAACATTCTCCAAACTGGAACAGACATGGAAGAGATAGTTCCAGAGAGTTCTTACTTGATTTCCTACAATGACTTTTGTTAGGCTTTGCTGCTTATAGAATGGAGAATATCCGTACTGAGAATTTGCGGTATAAGATAAGTCTCTGCCTATGTATAATTCCTCTAAAGGACTCCAATAAAACATTCCTCTACCTTCATCTTCAGTTGAGTATGCTCCGTATGCACCTAAGTATAAGGTATTGTTTCCGTCCTCAAATACTATTTTCTTTAATGAGGTACAATTGTAAAAAGGTGATTGAGTCCCAAGGGTTACATACGAGGAGGTAGCTTTATAATCTTCGCCAATCACGGTTATAGAATTGGGGATTACAATGCTTTCAAGTTTTTTACAACCTGAGAAAGCGCGATTCTCAATTGTCGTTACTGAGTAGGTTTTATTGTCTACTGATATTTTACTTGGAATAACAATATTCCGAGGGTTACCTGTGTAACTGGTTACACTCGCTGTAGTGGAAGAGGTGGAGTAAACTAAATCTCCCACTGTTACAGAAGCTGAAAAGGCTGCCATGCTACTGATCAGAAACGACAACATGAATAGCCATCGCCTGAAAAAGGTTGATGTTAGATGTTTCATAAATGATTATAATTATTTTATTTTTTATTAGTATCTTGAATTTGTAAAAACTTATAGGCAACGATTACCGAAAAATAAATCTTATTCTCAATGTAATCTCGACAAAACTTGCTTATAATAAGAATAGTAAAAGATATGAGAATTACACTCCCTGCTATGCAATAGCTATAGCCGATTTGTGAAATAAAGCAGTCTCCTAATAAAAAGCAGTCTCCTAATAATAGGTAGATAAAGCATACTACTCCATAAAGTAGGCATACCCCGCATAGATTAAGAAGAAACGCCGAAAGAGTCTCTAAAGCCGGGATATTTCCTAACAATCCATATTTTTGTACAGTATAGTAGATATGCCAGTAGGCCTCCAGATCTGCTTCTTCTCCTTCAGGTTTTATCTCAACCTTATTTTTCTCTGCAATGCTTCTTATGTTCCTTAGCTTATTCTTGTAAAACAAGGCGCTAAAAGGGAGAGGAAGTTTTGATTCAGAGATTCTGTCTATAAGAAATGAAAAGAATACTCCTCCGATGAAACAGAAGATAATGTATAGTGCTGAAAGTATTAAGTTCCCGGATATGCCGAAGATTGAACACATTCCAAGAATCGGCATTAATAATAGTGATAATAAAATGCCGATAGCTAATCGATTTAGTGAATCATAAAGTGAGGAGCCAATAAGAGGATTCATAATTCGCTTTTCCTGTAGGCTCTCATTCAGGTTGTAGGATAGTTAGGTTATAAAAAAAGAAAAGCGCGAGAGCCTTATTAGTTGCTCGTCTCGCTGTCTGAGGCCTACCACAGCCCACCTATGCAGACGAGCAACGCAGACCTCACGCCGATATGAAATGCCTTTAGCCCTCTTTCGCAAGAGAGCTTTAAGGCATGTACTCATACCCATGAGCATCTATCGCTGCTCAGTTCTTGGCATAGGTCCTAATTGTGGTAGTTTCAGACAACCAAAAACAAGCGCAAATAAACGCCTTTCCAATATGTATATTTAATCCTCTCCCGCCCTTTGTCAATTGCTCATAGACACCCGGACGGCGTGAGAATTGTGCAAATTTAATCTAAATTTCTGATATTTCAAACTTTTTTTGTGGAAAGGAGTCTTATTATTAGTTGAATTTTATTCTCATAAACCCAGAATATAATAAGATTAAATCCACATCAACCGTATCGATGAAGGCGCATTGCGCCTCCTCTCCATAATCGGCTGCCTTTAAAAATTTCCGTGAAGTTCCGTCCTGGCTGTAAGCCAGGGAGCCTGCGACCCCTTTCGTGCTTGTGAGTCTTTCCTTTCCATATACCTCATAAGATAAAGGAGTCAGATAAAGACAAGAAAGGAGCGACTTACAAAGCACTGACCCCTTATCGCTGCCGCGATGCCACGGAAAGGACGGCAGATCACAGACCTTTGATTTATTTAGTCGGATAATGCCATGCACCGATTGGTCGCGAAGCTCCTAAACACAGGAATTCACAGAGTGACAATCGTTTGGTGAATATTCCAAAAAACGAAAGTTTCAGTTCCCAAAGAGATTTTAATTAATAATTCTGCGGACCCTCAGTGAGGTTCTTTTAAATTCTGCGAGCAAAAAAGAGGGGCATCAAAAATATTGAAGCTCCTCTAAGAATTTTAAAGATTTTAAAGCCTTTACGAGAATTGATTAGAATTCATAGTCCACGCAGGCGCGTGAATCTTTCACCGGGCCGATGATTGAGGCGGCGGCTACATGGGCCGGATGCTTGGCATAGACATCCACGTCGGCCATCGTGGGAACAATGGCGGTCAATACTAAATCCCACGTTTCGGCTGGATTCTCATTGATTCCAACTTCCATTGATTCCAGACACTCTATCTGCTCGGGAAGAGCCATAAGAGCATCGCGAAACTTCTTCGCGTATTCAAGGCGAACCTCCGGCTCCCCCTTAAACTTAAATGTAACTATATGCTTTACCATAATTATCTGATTTTACGCTTCTTTCTTCGGATATAATCTTTCGCGGGCGGCGGCTACTTTTTCATCTTCGATGTAGTCGTCATAGTCCATCATTTTGTCGATTATGCCATTGGGGGTGAGCTCGATTATGCGGTTACAGATTGTCTGGATAAACTCGTGGTCATGGCTCGACATCAGGATTACGCCCTTGAAGTTCTGGAGCGTGTTGTTGAACGCCTGGATGGATTCAAGGTCGAGGTGGTTGGTCGGTGAATCGAGAACAAGTGTATTGGCGTCGGTGAGCATCATTCGGGCAATCATGCAACGAATCTTCTCTCCTCCCGAAAGCACACTCGCTTTCTTCAACACCTCTTCGCCCGAGAATAGCATCTTCCCAAGGAAACCTTTAAGATAGATTTCAGAAGAATCTGAGCTATACTGACAAAGCCAATCCACAAGATTGAGATTTGATTCAAAGAATGCGCTGTTGTCGAGCGGGAGATAGGCAGTGGTAATGGTCTGTCCCCAGTCATACTCACCGGCATCCGCCTTACGGTTACCCATGATAATCTCAAAGAAGGCAGTCATCGCACGAGGGTCGCGCGAAAGGAATGCAATCTTGTCGCCCTTCTCCACTTGGAAATTGACATCATCGAAAAGCACTTCACCATCCACAGAAGCCTTCAGACCCTTAACTTCAAGAATCTTATTGCCGACTTCACGGTTGGGAGTGAAGATAATACCAGGGTAACGGCGTGTGGAGGGTTGAATCTCCTCTATATTAAGCTTTTCAAGCATCTTCTTGCGAGATGTGGTCTGCTTGCTCTTAGCCACATTCGCAGAGAATCGCTGAATAAACTCCATAAGTTCCTTGCGTTTCTCCTCAGCCTTCTTATTTGCTGCCTGCTGCTGACGAAGAGCCAACTGAGAACTCTGATACCAGAAATCGTAGTTTCCGGCAAAGAGAGAGATCTTATTATAATCAATATCGAGAGTGTGGGTGCTCACGGCGTTAAGGAAATGGCGGTCGTGAGAAACCACAAGCACAGTGTTCTCAAAGTTGGCAAGATAATTCTCAAGCCAAGCCACAGTTTCGAGGTCAAGGTCATTGGTCGGCTCATCGAGCAGGAGGTTGTCGGGGTTTCCGAAGAGAGCCTTGGCGAGAAGCACACGCACCTTCTCATTGGCGCTCATATCCTTCATCAGCATATAATGACGATCCTCCTTGATTCCGAGTCCTGACAGAAGGGCTGCTGCATCGCTCTCGGCATTCCACCCTTCGAGCTCAGCGAAACGCTCCTCTAATTCAGCAGCACGGTTTCCATCTTCTTCGGTGAAGTCTTCCTTTGCATAGATGGCATCTTTCTCCTGCATTATGTCCCATAACACGGTGTGTCCGCGCAACACGGTTTCAATAACCGTGCACTCATCAAACTCAAAGTGGTCCTGGCTCAATACCGACAGACGCTCACCGGGTCCGAAAGTCACTGTTCCCGAAGTCGGGGTCAGCTGGCCGGAGAGAATTTTCATGAGGGTTGACTTGCCGGCACCGTTCGCGCCGATAATTCCATAGCAGTTGCCATGGGTGAATGTGAGGTTTACATCCTGAAAGAGCACGCGCTTTCCGAACTGCATGCTCAGATTGTTAGTCTGAATCATCTATTTAAATGGTAATGTCTTTTTTATCTAAATGATGGGAGAGATAATATGAGAGATAGGAGAGATTACTTGTGCTTTTTAGGCACGTCAACATTATACTGATTGAAAATCTTCTCAGCTCCACGGTTAAAGATATTCCAATGCTCCTTCTGAGTGGAGGGAATACTTTCGGGCATCCATGAAGGAATCACGCGGAAATTCTGAGAATTGTTTTCCGGTTTGGCGGAAAGGAAAGTGTCGTAGTTGGCTTCTTTAAACATCGGCTTGCCGTTCTCATCGCGACCAATCACCGCTCTAACCAAGGCGCCTCCTCGCGTGTCTCCCGTCTTCATGTTGGAAATGAAATTGCCCAAAGAATATACCACCAACGATTTCTTCCCGGTCTTTTCGTTATCGACCACCATCATCGGCTGAATCACATGAGGATGACCTCCAATCACAAGATCCACTCCCTGCTCAAGCAGGAATTTAGCAAGGTCTTCCTGATTCTTGTTCTGAGTCAACACATATTCCACACCCCAATGCACTGTTACAACAACAATTTCAGCTCCGGCTTCGCGGGTCTTGGCAATCTCCTTGGCCATCTTGTCGCGGTCGATAAGAGCCACTTCCATGCCATCCTTGGCCTCTATGCCGTTGGTGCCATAGGTGTAATTGAGGAATCCAACTTTAAAGCCTTTGATATCCTTGATGAAAGGCACGAGTTTCTCCCTTTGGGCCGCGTCGTGATAAGTTCCGATATGGTCCACTCCGATGCTGTCGAGGGCAGTGAGTGTGCGTCGTGCAGCTTTCATTCCGCTGTCGAGACAATGGTTGTTTGATGTTAGCATCATATCAAAGCCTGCATCTTTGAGTGCCACGGCGTAAGAATCGGGTGCCGAGAAGCAGGGGTAGCCACTATATTTTGGGCCCCCTCCGAGAGGCACTTCAAGATTCACCACTGCGTAATCCGCCTCCTGAATGGTTGGGGCAATCATTCCGAAACATTGGGAATAATCATATCGGTTGTCTCCGCCGCCACGAATCTTAGCTTGATCGAGCTGAGCCTGATGTTGCATGGCATCGCCTGCAAAGAGGAGAGTTATTTCTGAAGCCTTTACCGTTTCATTGCCGGCAATGGAATCTTGGGAAAGAGAATCGGCCTGTTTGGCAGTAGTCGCTCCGCAACCGGCCAAAAGGAGAGTGAGCGAGAGGAATAGTGTCCTGAACATTATTCTATTTCTTGTTTGGAATATGTAAAGTTGATAATAGCGTTGTCAGTGTCAAGAAGGGTCATCGTGGGCTTCACGATATAATTTGCGCAGCGAGTGGTATAGGTCAAAACAGTGCCGTTATATTGTTCCACATTCTCCACAGTCAAATCAACGGGCACCAGGGAGAACTCCACATCCTCCGGCTTGAGCTCCTGACCTGAATTAATCAGATTGATAAGATATTGGCGTAGAGAAGTGAAAGAATAAGATTTCTTATCCTTATCGTAAGCTGCCGTAAAGGAGGTTACCTGATCGGGAATCTTATTATTGGCAAAGAACTCCTCGCGCTCCGATTTCTTAACCATCAAGAGATAGGGAGCCACTTCAATACCATAATCGTTCTCAATCTTGGAGGCCGGAATCTCCATCGAGAGATTGGATATAACCGTCATCATAGGGGTATGCTGGTTGTATTTGGCGATAATATCTGCAGCCGGGAACTCTATGTCGGTGAAATAGCCTCCGGGAGTGGTGATAAGTGATTTCCCTGAGCCTGCAAAATTCTTCAATTTATCGGAGAGGTTAAGGTTGATCACATTTGATGAAATCACCTCCGGCGCGCTTGCAAAGAGACACACGGAATCACGTTTTATCACATCTTCTGTCACAGTCTCCCCCGTGGTTTCATCCTTGTGGGTCGCCTTGGCATCCACCCGGTAATAGAGGAACACACCCAAATTGCTTATATTCCCGATGCAACCGTTTCCGAAACTCTGCTCCACATATAATCCGGGGAATTGTTGCGCAAATGTGGCAGGCCATTGGAAGATTTCAGGGTCGGTCCGATATTTGCGCACACACTCCAGCGCCATCTCCTTCGGAAGAGGGCAGCGGATATAGACATTCTTATGCTTTAGGAAAACAGAGTCGTTATTATTAAGCGACGAGAGGGTATAGGAAGCCGAAGAGAGGAGGGCATTGGCATCTGAGGCATCGTAATAATCGGCGGGGTTGGCGGCATTATTTATATCAGCCGGCAATTGCTTGTTGAGACGATACACTTTGAGCTGCTGCGGAGCTAAAGAATCTCCGGTAAGAGAACCTCTTGGAACATACACTACTAATTTCAGCGAATCGATATACGATTCAGGGATAGTGTCGCTCAGCCCTAAAGAGGGTGCCGGGTAGAGCTGAGAGAGGAAAGAGCACGCGAGGGAGCCATATTCAGGCACATTGATTCGGCCGAGAAGTTTAGTCACCGACCGGGAATCGTAGGCGTTATATTCCACGGAATGAGCCGGAATGAAAGTCGGCATAGAATCAACTATGATAGTCACTTCCCCCGTAACAAGAGACGACCCCTGAGAGCTTAAGTCGTCTTGACATGAAACCATAAGGGATGCAACCAAAGCAAGGAGAGCGAAGGCAAGGCGGTTTAATTTCATATTGATTGAAATAGATCCTTACGGGAGAAATTTTTATTCCTCTTTCAGGGATTGATAGAAATTGAAATATTTTTCTGCATTATCTTCTTCCGGATTCACCACCAAATAGGGTATGCCTCTCTCTTTCACGGCGTTCAGAAGCTCCTCATCGGGCTCAGTGGTGTTGAAAGTCACGGCATCGGCATATTGAATGGCAGCGCGGTGAAGGAATTTGCTGTCGAATGGTAGTTTCTTTAGCTCCTCAATTTCGGGGGCTTCCACATCATTTTCGGCAAGTTTATCGAAGATAGCAGGATCGATAGGGGCAGTTTCAGGCTGACGGAGCACGGAATAAACCACCTTCGATTTCCTGAAATCAGGGCTGTCGTTGAATATTCTTTTGATATAAAGAGGGATCAAAGCGGAAATCCATCCCGACACATGTATCATTTCAGGTTCCCAGCGCAATTTCTCGGCAGTTTCCACTGCTCCGCGGGCATAGAAGATAGCTCTCTCATCGTTGTCGGAGCGGTTAGACCCCGCTTCATCAATATCAGTATCCAGTTTCTGGAAATAATCGTCGTTATCCACGAAATAGACCTGGATTCTGGAAGGCTGCATTGAGGCCACCTTTATAATAAGAGGATGGTCGGCATCATTGATCACGATATTGACGCCGCTGAGACGAATCACTTCGTGGAGCTGGTTGCGACGTTCGTTGACTGCCCCGAAATTGGGCATGAAAGTTCTCACCTCATATTTTCGTCCCTGCATGGCAGTGGGGAGCTCTTTGCCCAACTTAGAATTTTCCGAAGCCGGAAGATAAGGAGCGATTTCTTGTGAGAAAAATAGAATTCTTGGTTTGGCCATAACTTGATCTTAAAATAGGGTTTAAATTCATTTTTCTATCATTTCTGCCCGGGATTCCCTTGAATCGTTTGATAATTAATGCAATACGCTTTAAAATCGGAGCAAAGCGCTTAAAATGCTCCTGAAATTTCCGGGCCGAGATGCCTTAAAAAATGCTTATTTAAAAACCTTTCTGCAAAGTTAATAAAAAAAATTGATTAATTTTGCATCGCGCTTTATCCGGAAGAGGTCAAAACGCTCTTTGCGGAGGGCGCGATTGTGAATCAGAACAGTTCGAATCATCGAAAAAGCAATGATAATTATCAGAACAGTTTCCGAGCTTGAGGCCTATGTTGGCCGCGAGCGGAACAACGGCCGGTCCATCGGGCTTGTGCCGACAATGGGCGCTCTTCATGCCGGCCACCTCTCCCTTGTGGAGCGTGCCGTCGAGGAGAACGACGATGTGATTGTGAGTGTGTTCGTGAATCCCACTCAGTTTAATAACCCCGACGATTTAGCCACATATCCTCGCACAGAGGAGGAAGATTGCCGTCTGCTTGCCAAAGCGGGTGTGTCTGTGGCGTTCGTCCCCCCCGTGGAGGAAATGTATCCTTCGGGCGCCAAGCAGGAAAAGGAATTTGAATTAGGCACAGCCGCCGAGGTGATGGAAGGGAAGTTCCGCCCCGGCCATTTCCAGGGTGTGGCCCAGATAGTGAGCCGTCTCTTCGAATTGTGCCGTCCCACCCGTGCTTATTTCGGGCAGAAGGATTTCCAGCAGATTGCCGTGATACGCAATATGGTGAAAAGCGAGGGTATAGATGTGGATATCGTGGCATGCCCCATAAAGCGAGCCGACGATGGTCTGGCTCTTTCGAGCCGCAATGCCCTTCTCACTCCTGAGCAACGCCAAATTGCTCCCGAGATTTTCAAGGCCCTTAAAGCAGGAGTGGAATATTCCAAAGATCACGGTGTGAAGGAGACCCACGACAAAGTTGTGGCATTGGTTGATTCCCATGAGGGGCTGCAAACCGAATATTTTGAAATCGTTGACGGACGCACCCTTCTTCCCGTCGAGGAATGGAATGAGAGCCCGGAGATATACGGTTGCATCACGGTGTTCTGCGGCAAGGTGAGACTCATAGATAATATAAAATTCAGATAGGAGCTGGCGTTATGCTTATTGAGATGATGAAATCGAAGATTCACCGTGTCACAGTGACGGAGGCGAATCTGAATTATATAGGAAGCATCACGATTGATAGTGAGCTCATCGAGGCTGCAAACATTCTGCCCGGGGAGCGAGTTTTCATCGTGAATAATAATAATGGAGAGCGATTCGACACGTATGTCATCGCCGGCGAAAAGGGGAGCGGAGTGATATGCCTCAATGGGGCAGCCGCTCGCAAGGCACAGCCCGGCGACGTGATTATTATTATGGCATACGCCCAGATGACTCCCGAGGAGGCACGGGAATTTCATCCCTCGGTGATATTCCCCGACACCGCCACCAATAAACTTTGATTGAATTATGGCAATGTTCGAGAGCTTGTCTGAACGGCTTGAAAAGTCGTTTCAGATATTGAAAGGTGAGGGCCGCATCACCGAGATAAACATCGCGGAGACAATGAAAGATGTCCGCAAGGCTCTTTTGGCCGCCGACGTCAATTATAAAACCGCCAAGACCTTCACCGACGAAGTGAAGAAAAAGGCTCTTGGTCAGAATGTGATAACATCGCTCAAACCCAAAGAGCTGATGATTAAGATTGTTCACGACGAACTTGTGGCTCTGATGGGTTCGGAGCAGGCACAGGTGAATCTCTCGGGCAATCCCACTGTTATCCTTATGGCCGGCTTGCAGGGTGCGGGTAAAACCACTTTCGCTGCCAAGATAGCAAAGCGCTTGAAATCGCAGAAAGGGAAGCGTCCGTTGCTCGTCGGAGCCGATGTTTATCGTCCTGCCGCCCGCGAGCAGCTCCGTGTTTTGGCTGAAGGTATTCAGGTGCCGGTCTATACCGAAGAGGAGAGCAAGGATCCGGTTCAGATTGCGCTCAATGCTATAGCGGAGGCAAAGGCTAATCATAACGACCTTGTGATTATCGACACCGCCGGCCGTTTGGCTGTTGACGAGGCGATGATGAATGAGATTGCTGCCATCAAGGATGCCGTGAAACCTCAGGAAACCCTCTTCGTGGTTGATTCGATGACGGGTCAGGATGCAGTGAACACTGCCAAGGCATTCAACGACCGTCTCGACTTCGACGGCGTGATCCTTACCAAGCTCGACGGCGACACCCGAGGCGGTGCGGCTATCACTATCCGTTCGGTGGTGAAGAAACCCATCAAGTTTGTCGGCACGGGCGAGAAGGTGGATGATATCATGGAGTTCAATCCCGACGGAATGGCCAACCGTATTCTCGGAATGGGTGACATCGTCGGTCTGGCCAACAAGGCTCTGGAGGTTTACGACCAGGAGGAGGCCCGCAAGGTGGCGGAGAAGATTAAGAAGAACAAGTTCGACTTCGACGACTTCCTCAATCAGATACAGCAGATCAAGAAGATGGGTAATCTTAAGGATCTTGCGGCAATGATTCCTGGAATGGGTAAGATGATGAAGGGTATAGATATTCCCGACGATGCTTTCAAGGGAATAGAGGCCATTATCAACTCCATGACTCCCTGGGAACGTCAGAATCCTACCGAGATAAAAGGCACACGCCGTCAACGCATTGCCAAGGGCTCGGGCACATCGCTTCAAGATGTCAACAAGCTCTTGAAGCAGTTTGAGGATATGCGCAAGGTGATGAAGATGACTTCCACAATGAAGAACCCCATGAAGATGATGCGTCAGATGAAAGGAATGAAAGGGAAAATGCCTTTCTAATTTATTCTTTCGTATATTAGTTTACACATACCCACATAAAAAAGCTGCGACCATCATCGCAGCTTTTTTATGTCATAACCTCATAGTTTCATGGTTCCTTATTGAATCGTATTCCTGACTTGCGGCCGCAAACATAGACTCCCGAAGGGATGGAGTCGTGCATAAGGTTATCGAGATAGAGCGGTTCGCCCTCAGCTATTACATGGCAATTGAAAGTGTCGCCCTCCTTCAGTCGTGTTCCGACCGATTCAATCACTATCCACGACCCGTTGCCGCGATATTCAATCAGACAGACCCTCGCCGGATTCCAGAAAAGACGCAGACGTTCGCCACGTTTCATATCCTTCTCGGAATGAATGGTTTTAGATCCAACATTTCCGCTTTCCGCTTCAGGCGTGCTCCCCTCCTCAAAATCCGTAAAATCCTTCCATCCGCAGAAACGAGCCAGGATATCGAGGGTGGAGCGTCGAGTGGAAGTAGCTTCGTCAAGGTAGCCCCAGATACGCTTGAGGGTGGTCGGACTCATTAGTTTTCCGGTGACGGTATGAATCCGGATGGCCAATTCCTCGAATTGTTTGGGAGTGGAGGGAGTTAATCCGGCCGTTTGCTCCACTATCTTGCAGAGTTCTTTATATTGTTTCATTGCAGACGATTACGATTATTAATTAGATTGATTGGGATGAACCATAGCGCGCCATTTCTTTTGATAAGAAACAAGCTGCTGGATCAGATAATTATATACATCGGTCTTTATTCTCTCCCGATCTTGAGATGTCAGTTCGGGGAATTTTTTGGAGTCGGCAGCTGCATCGGCAATTGCCTTTCCTTTCTCGTTCACATCGGTGAATTCCTGAATATAGCGTGGTCGCTCTATTGTCTCTATCAGGTTTGGGAACACTTTTTTATCATAATGCGAAATCAAGGCATCGATTTGACGGTAGCCCTCGTTCAGAGCCCGGTTTTTTACGAGTTCGTAAGCCGCAGTTTTATCCAATTCAGCCTGAGCAGAGGTCATCTTTACAGTCACATCGTTGAGCGAGTCGGTAAGTTGTTCCATCCGGGTTTGTTGCAATCGGTTGGTCTCCGTAAGCTGCCTCACTTTCTCTTGGGCATCCACTGCTGCATTTTGAGTGGCGGCGATAGTGGCCTTAGCTTCTTCAGCAGAACGCGACAAGTTGGAAATGTGAAAGAATGTAAGAAATGCCAGAATGATGAGTGCTGCTATTGCGGCAGAACTCCATACAATTTTAGGGAGTCGGTCGCGTCGGTCAAGTAACTTCAGAAGATCCTCTGTGTTTTTTGGCCTCTTATTTAAATTGCCGGTGCATCGACGCGCTATCGAAGCATATTCCGGAGTCAGTTGCTTCATGATAGCTCCCAAGCTATAGATGTCGTCGGAGACAGCAGCTTTCTCTTCTTTCTCTTGCTCGGGGGATATAAAACCTGCGGTTCCGGCGGCTTGCTTGAGCTCCACATAATCGTCGGTGTCGGCGAGTCCGAAATCAATCAGCGATACGCTTTTGCCGGCGTTGCGCACCATGATATTTGCCGGCTTGAGGTCGCGATGGATCACGCCCATGCTGTGGAGGTAACCGGTGGCTTGTATCACTTCGCGTAGAATCTTGCAGCGTTCATTTTTGGTGAGTTTCCCTTCGCGCAGGAGTTGGGAGAGTGTTTTCCCTTCGATCCATTCCTCCACAATGCAGACCCCTAATTCCGGAATCTCCTCTACGCCCACCGATTGGACCACTGCCGGGTTATGCAACCGCGAATGAATCTCAAATTCTTTTTGGAGTTGACGGCGATAGGTAGGGGAGGTTTGGATCTCTTTCCGGAGTCCTTTCAGCAACCATAATCTTCCGTAGCGACGACCTTTGGCTATGACATTGATTTTAGAGACGCGGATAATCTCCACGTCAGAAAAATCGGTATGGATACCGAATTCCAATTCAGGATCGGAAATGAAGCCGGATTCAACGTCAGCCATATTAAGATTGTGGGTGGAAAGTTAATAGAAAGTTGCATTTACCAATGAGTGCCTCAGGGGAAAGCTATCTCAGTAGGTGAGGCCGAAGTGGAATAGAGGGATAATGTTGTTGCTTCCATACTCTATATCATCTTTCACGATGAATGAGTCGGGGAGATTAGCAATCTGGCGTTGGCCCTTATTCTTACCCCCTATTTCAAAGGTGTAATCACCGATCATGAAATCCGCGCTGCGAGAAACAGACAATTTGCCGGTCATTCTCATCTGATTTTGGAAAAAAGTTTCCCTGACGTTCCCGATATTAGTTTCGGTTCCAGCCATGGCATACATCATATTTGAGTTGTCGATATATAGTTTTTCGACCTTCCCTAAAGCACGCAACCCGGAAGTGTCGTCGCGGAGGAGAGAAATCATACCTGCTTTTTCGAGCATAGTGAGGTATTCCGGGAGGTTATTCTTACTGACCCCTATTTCTTGGGCTAATTTTTCAATACTTGGTTTGTATGGTGCCAAATGAGCCAGCAGACCTAATAATTGTTTTAGTTTTCTTGCAGTAGAAGCCATCATGCCGGCAAACAAAGGAATATCGCTTTCCACTGTCTGGGAAATTATTTGGTTAAGTCGGCTTTCAAACCCCGGTTCATTAGAAAAGGGGAAATACCCTTTTTTTAGGTATTCCTTGAATAAAGGAAGAGGGTGTTCAGGATTATCAAACTCCACCTTATGATCCAGAATTTCGGTTAAGGAATAGATGGGGAGTTTGATGGAGTGGAATAGCTCAAGATATTCGCGAAAGGAGAGCCCCTGCATGTTAAAAATAAGGGCTCGTCGGCTTAAATCCGCCTCCCCTTTTTTTATGTCAAGAATAGAGGAGCCGGTGAAAATCACTTTTAGAGAGGGATGATTATCATGAATTTGTTTTAGTTCCTTCGACCATCCTTCATATTTATGAATTTCATCAATAGCCAACAGTTTTCCATTTTCCTTAACAAGGTCGTCAGCGAGGTCGATCAGAGAGTGGGTTGAAAAATATATATTGTCGGCGTCCACATAGAGTGCTTTCTCTTGGGAGGATTTTAAGATTTGCAGAATCATAGTAGACTTTCCAACCCCTCGTGGCCCCACAATACCAAGCAATCTGGCATCAAGAGGAAGTGATGAGTAAAGGTATCGGAAGAAAGACATGGGAGTGTTTCTTAATCTTTCTTTCATTATTGAGTAAAGCGCATTATCTACCATAATCAAAGGTGTTAGAAATGCAAAAGTAATAAAAATTTTGAATTATCCCTCACTGAGGGATAAAAATGAGGAAAATTATCCCTCAGTGAGGGATGAAAATGAGGAAAATTATCCCTCAGTGAGGGACATTTGTTTCCTGATTAATTATTACCAGCGGTCTGTGAAATTCCGTCCTTTCAGTGACCACGGGAGCAAAGCGACCAATTTTGTGCTTGAGAGTCTTTCCTTTCCATATATCCATAATATATAGACAAGAAAGGAGATGCTTGAAATAAGAAAGTACTTTTAATCGAAGCAAGAAAGGAGCAACTCTCCAAATATGACAAGAAAGGAGCGACTCACAAGCACTGACTTTTTATCGCTGCGCGATGCCACGGAAAGGACAGATTTTCACAGAAAGACAAGAGAATAAACTTAACGAATGACAAGTGATTAAATTTTCCTTTCCATTCAATCGTATCAATTTTTTTACCCGCGGTCTGTGAACATCCGTCTTTTCTGTGGATGCGGGAGCAAGGCGACCAATTTTGTGCTTGCAAGTCTTTCCTTTCCAGGTGGCCATAAGATAAAGGAACCCATAAGTACAAAACGAGAAAGGAGCGACTTACTAGCACTGACCCTTTATCGCTATGCGATGCCACAGAAAAGACAGATTTTCACAGAA
>CAZXGU010000031.1:0-21959 GCA_964640375.1 uncultured Sangeribacter sp.
GCATCTTTTTTCATTTTTCTTTTGTTTACTTCACTTTTTATATTATCTTTGCACCTAAAGAATGTTAACCACTAAATTTCCTTGCCTATGAAACGAAACCTTCTATATCTCTCGCTTAGTCTTATTCTTGGAGGGGCGGCTCTCTCTTCCTGTTCTTCCGACCCGGAGGTTGAACCTATCCAAGAGCCTCAGATAACGGAAAACCCTACTGAGGAACCCGAAACACCTATTGAATTAAAGGAGAGAAAGCCGATTATCCTTTCTGCCTCCCAAACTAAAGTTGCAAACGGACTTCAGGATTTCAATATAGCGTTCACTATGGATGCCTGTGGCGCTTCTGATGCTAAATACGGAAAGGCTTCAAATGTTGTCTGCTCTCCCTTAGGAGCAGAAATGCTTTTCAGCATGACCCTCAATGGTCTCGAAGAGAAGGATCGCACTGAAATGATGAATTATCTCGGCGTGTCGGATCTTGAAACGCTCAATTCTCTCAACGCCATTCTACTCGAAAATTTACCACAGGCTGATAATTCCTCCAAGTTCAATCTGGCAAACGCTATGTGGGTGAATAGTGGATTATTAAGCGGATTGAACCCCGATTATTCATTCGTTTTTACCGGAACATATTCTGGCATTATCAACTTCGGAAATTTCTCTACCGAAAACAATGAGGTGATCTCTGCTATCAATAAATGGGGATCAGAGCATACCAACGGTATGATTCCAAAATACCTTAACTCTCTTACCCCCGATGCCCTTGCTGTCATCCTGAACGGATTATATTTTGGAGGCACCTGGAGAAATGAAATTTTTAGCAAGTTGCCTACTACGATGGAGGTTTTCCATAGTGTGAACGGTGATTCCAAAGTTGAAATGATGCACACTTCAAAGATGACCATGAATGTATGCGAAGATGAAGACTTCTATCTCATTTCTCTCCCATACGGCAACAAGGCATTCAGCATGACTGTCTTAATTCCTAAAGCCAATTCTACAAACGTGGACTTGAGTCAATCCATAACTTCAGAAAGGATTGAGAATCTGAAAAGAAGAGCAGTGGAATATTCTGTGCAACTAAATATGCCTAAATTTACCCATGATGATAAATTCGATGTTTCTGAAATATTAAGTCATGCCGGTATTAAATCATGGGATAAATTTTTGAATCTAACCATGTTCAAGGAAACTGTTCCTGGAGCTTTACATATTGAACAAGGTGTTTCGATTATCGTTGATGAAAAGGGAACGGAAGCTGCCGCAATTACCTCTGACATACCATTCACATGTAGCGGCGAAATTACGAAACCTCAAGAACTGACTTTAACCATTGACCGCTCCTTCTATTTCTTCATTCAAGAATATAGCACTAACGCTATGATTATGTCAGGTAGAATCTCCGATTTATAAGATAAATTTCTAATGCCCCTCTAAGGGATTATCCTATTTTAAAGGCCATGGAGCAACCAGCTAATATAATGCTCCATGGTCTTTAATTTTTTTAGGCAGCTAACCTCGCGTTAATTTCAGTTATTCTCTTTCAGAAATTCTCTGAGCGACATCATTCGGATTCCTTTGTAAGTATTTGGTGCAGAGTCACGGAGAGTAACTAATATCTTTGCATAATTGTCATCTATATTAAAAAGATTACCAAATTCCCTCTGCGCAGTCTCCGGATGGTCAACATTCAGAGCAACCTGAATATATTTTCTTTCCCCATCTTTTTCTGCAATAAAATCTATTTCTCTTCCTTTTTCTAATACCCCTACCTTAACAATATAACCTTCCGTGACGAGGTTATTATAGACTGCATTTTCAAGCAGAGCTCCCCTATCCATGGGTCTATAACCAATAATAGAGTTACGGATTCCCAAATCCTCAAAGTAATATTTTTCTCCAATCTCAAATATTTTTTTTCCTTCAATATCCCATCTTTTAACCCTGTTTATCAAATAAGCCTCACAGATATAGTCCACATAGGTTTGTACGCTTGTCACTGTGCCACTCATACGCTGCGACTTGATATAATCAGCTATTCGCTTGGCCGTGAATTTTTGTCCAATATTATCAGCCAAAAATAAAAGCATCCGTTGAAGGAAGTCATTGTTACGAACGGAATGACGGCTTACTATATCCCGATAAACCAGCGCATCAGCAACTCCCGATAGGTACTCATTCCACGTGTCACGCATAGGTAAATTTCGAAGGTAAGGCATTCCTCCATATCTGAGAAATATATCAATTGCCTCTTCCGAATCATCCATTGCATGAAACTCAAGAAACTCTAAATAAGACAAAGGGTGAACCCTCACCTCCACACTCCTTCCCGCCAGTCGCGAAGCAATTTCTGAGGATAACATTGCCGAATTACTCCCCGTTACATATAAATCATTTTTATTATCCAGGTTTAAGGATCTGACAACTCTTTCGAATCCTTCTATCTCCTGGATCTCATCTATAAATATATAGTTCTTTTTATTTTCATTCAGTTTTTTTGAAATCTCTTCATGGAGTGAAGCGGCATCTGTGATATGAGAAAAGGCAAAATCCTCAAGATCAATCCTTATGAAATTTCCATCCGGATTAATATTTCTAATCTCTTCAGAAACAGAATCTAATATGTAACTCTTTCCTACACGTCTTTGTCCGGTTAATACTTTTATCATATCCTTATCAACGTATGGAAGGATCTTATCCAAATACTTTGGACGAGGAATATTATTAGTTTTCATTATATTGTAAACTTTTTACAAAAATAACAAAAGTTTTCAATATAATGAAAACTTTTTCCAAAATCAGCAAAAGTTTCTATTATATTGAAAACTTTTTTTTTACAGTCTTTCCCGAACACTAACGATTGTCAGGAATGTTTACATCGTTCCTTACGCAATCCTCTTTTTCCCGAAGAACCGGTTTAGAATGACGGCGAGGGCTCCGTCGCCTGTGACATTGCAGGCTGTTCCGAAACTATCCATTGCTATATATAAAGCTATCATCAGAGCTATCATTTGCTGATCGAATCCAAGGATAGAGGCCAACGGACCCAAAGCTGCCATTATAGCCCCTCCCGGAATACCCGGAGCCGCCACCATCGTTATCCCAAGCATCGCTACAAAATGAATAAATAGCCCAATATCATGGGGTTGACCGTGCATAATAAGCAATGCCAACGCACAAGCGGTGATTTTTAAGGCCGAACCCGACATGTGGATGGTTGCACATAACGGAACCACAAAACCTGCCACATCTTCATCTACACCCATCTGAATGGTCTGCTTCAAAGTAACAGGAATTGTCGCCGCCGAACTTTGAGTGCCCAACGCAGTGAAATAAGCCGGAAGCATCGTCTTCAACATCTTGAATGGATTCTTGCGATTGAAACATGCCGCTATGCTATATTGCAAAACAAGAATGAAGATATGGAGAATAAAAATCACAATTATTATCTTCATGAATGTTGAGAGAATAGTGCCTACCTGTCCCTCCACTGTCATATTTAAAAATATACCGAAAATATATATCGGCAACAAAGGAATTATGGCTACATTGATGGCCTTCTGCACAATCTCCCTCAATTCATCAAATCCTTTACGAAGAGTGTCACCCTTCAAAAAAGCTATTCCAAGACCTAATAAAAACGACAATACAAGGGCTGTCATCACAGGCAATGGTGTTGGGATCTCTACAGTGAAATAAGGTTGGATAGGATTGGCTGATTCAATCTGCGCCACCGACTCCTCCCCTCCTATAAGAGAAGGGAATGTCAAAGTTCCGGTAAAATAGGATAACATACCGGCGAAGAAAGTGGCGAAATAAGCCAAGGCTGCTGTAGCAACCAATAGTTTCCCGGCCCGTGAACCCACATCTGCAATGGCCGGAGTGACAAAGCCCACGATAATCAATGGAATCATAAATCCCAAGAATTGGGAGAAAATACCGTTAAAGGTGTTAAACACCGCTGCAAGCCACGTCGGAGCAAACAAACCGACAAGAATACCTAAGGCAATGGCAATAAGGATACGTATAAGAAGCTTCATATAGTTTTGTGGAATTTGAGATTGACGGTTAAGGGTTGATAGAGTCAGGGTGACCTAAGAACAGCATCCGGTATTCTGACTCAAAATTGGGGGTGAATATGTCTTTTCCAAGCGCCTCCGCAATCTCCTCAGGAGTCCAGAATCGGCCATCTGAGAGTTCATCCGACGGCTGCGGCTGCTCATCTGTCACTGCTTTAAATGCGTTAACTAATTCGCGCTCACGATCGGATTCAAACACATATTGCTTCAGCAATTCCGGCTCGAAGTTGTCGAGCCCTATCTCCTCCTTCACTTCTCGGCGCAGCGCCTGATGAATATTCTCACCCAAATCTACATGACCGCCCACGCCTGTGTCCCATTTGCCGGGCTGAATGTCTTTCCACTCGGGACGCTTCTGAAGATATAGCCTCCCTGCATTATCAAAAAGATGAAGATGAACCACAGGATGCAACCGTTTCGAGCCGTTATGACATTCCTCTCTTGTGGCTGCATCTATCACATTCCCTTGCTCATCTACAACAGGGAAAAGCTCTTTTCCATTATCTTTATTCATCATTTATTTCATTTTCTTTTTAACTCCCGGTTTTTTCCGGAAACACTTCACGTCAAAATTACCTCGTTTTTATTTTTTTTGCAAATTTTTTTACGCCTACTGTAACTTTCAATAAAAATTAGCGACTAAATTTGTGTAAACTTCAAAAAAATGAACAATATTTCGACCGACATAGTTCTACCCCCTTTCTCTCTTCCGCTCAGATTCAGAGTGATGGAAAAGATAAGACTCTTTTATTCCCTCATCTCGGGCATGAAGAAGGAAGAGAATACACGGGAAAAGATGTTCGCATCCATAATGCACGACTACGGCGCCACAATATCGGGAATTTGTTTCTCCTACGCCTCCAACGCTGATGATCTGAAAGATCTGCGTCAAGATATTCTTATCAATATATGGAAAGGGTTAGCTTCTTTCCGAGGCGACTCATCATTATCAACTTGGATTTATCGCGTTGCCTTGAACACTTGTGTCTCCACTGTGAGGAAAAAAAGCAAATCCCTATCCACCATCCCCCTCGATGGAATCATGGAACCGCCGGAAGATAACGACCCCGACAGCCGCGACAGAATTGAAACCCTTCATAAGCTTATCTCCACCCTCTCCCCTCTTGATAAAGCTGTGATAACGATGTGGCTCGATGAAAGAAAGTATGAAGAGATTGCGGAAGTAACTGGAATTTCAAGAAATAATGTGGCTGTAAGAATCAACCGAATAAAACAAAAATTAGCGGATAAGTTGTAATTCCAAATAATTTTAATGGTTGGAATAGCAGCTAAGAAATCCGTTTAATCCAATAAAATTTAATTAATCATGACAACTGAAGAAATTAAAAAAACATGGGAGGAAGCGTCGAGAAAACTTTATCGCCCCACTCCCCAAGAATTTGAAAATATGTATAGAGAAAAGAAAGAAACTGCCCTTGAACGTCTGGCAATGAAGTACCGACGTTTCTCAACAATGAGCCTCGTAATGACAATAGTGTCGTGCTTATGGATGTTTTCACCGGCGGAGATGCCGAGCTCTCCCATGAAATTTGTAATGTCAATCGTGTTGATGCTTTATTTTGCAACCTGCTCTTCAATCGACTGGTGGCTTTACAAAGGGATTTCATCTATCAATTGCTATGAGATGTCGGTGAGTGAAGTGGTCGATAAAGCGATGTATTTCCGAAAGAAACATCTCCAATCAATAATGTTTCTCATCCCCTTTGCAGTTGTTGTTTTTGGTGTTATGGCATATAGCTTCAATGCTGATATCTATGTGATTTATGGAATGGCAGCCGGTCTGATTGTGGGCATTGCCTTAGGATACCGCCAATTCCGAGAATTTATGGATGAATACAAAACTATTAGCCGCGACTAAATGGTGAAATAGCGATTAAATGATTAAGGTTGAAATGTCAGAAGGTAAATCTCCGGTCATTTCAACCTTATTCCCTTTTCATGTGTTAGAGTAGTAGAAAAACATAAACATTTATTGATAAAAATACTATGAAAGCAGAAAAAATTCTTATTGCATATTTCTCTCAAAAGGGGAAAGAAGAGACTTCCAATTGCGCAAAGCTTGCAAAGAAGGCTGGTGAGATGTTGAAGGCGAAAAACGTGGATTTCGACACATTCGCAATCGTACCCGTTGAAACCTATCCTGAAGATCCTTCAGCATTTGAGATGGCTACTAAAGCTGAAAAAGAACGTCGTGTGCGTCCTGAGATAGTGGGCAAGTATAGCAAAGGCGAGATGAAGGATATCACCGGCGTATTGATGATTGCACCAAACTGGTGGGATTCTCTTCCTCAGGCAATGTTCACCTTTATGGATGAAGAGGATTTCTCAAAAACAAGAGTTGTGCCTGTTATCGCCACTCTCGACGATGCAGAGCATGTAAGAATGCAGGTTCGTGATTTCCTCCAGAACTGGGTTCTTCCCGGTGTGGATGTGAATGATAAGGAAGTGGATAATGCCGAGCCCAAACTTCAAGTGGCTATCGACCAGCTTTTCGAACCTTCCAAATCAAAATATTAATTTAAGATTAAGAAAATAGGAAGAATAGATTAAAATAAGAAGAATCGATTAGAGATAAGTAAATTTAGAAAGCGCGGCAGCTAAAACTGTCGCGCTTTCCTATTTCGCCTATAAAAGCCTATCTCGCCTATAAAAAAAGCTTATTTAGTCTCCGGCTTGGCATAGCCATCTTTTGCAGCACGTTTTGCCATCTTCTCGATACGTTTCTTGGTATCGGGATGAGAAGAGAACATTTTCTGAATAGTGCTTTGCTTGGCTTCTCCTTCTGAACCCATCAGTTTTTCAAAGGCCATCGACATTCCCCATGGATTAAGACCATTCTTTACGAGGAAGTCATAACCGCAATCGTCGGCCTCCGATTCCTGTTTCTGTGAATATTTGGCATTCATCAGCGATTGACCCAACTGGCCAAGCTGAGAATCGGTAAGAGCTGCCACTTTACCGTTGGCTGCACCTGCGGCATCAAGAAGTGCACCGGTAAGCAACTGTTCTTTAAGTGCCTTTTTGGAGTGACGTTTAATCACGTGGCCGATTTCATGACCGATAACGCCCATCAATTCGTCATCGCTCATTATATCCATGAGTGAAGAGAACACACGAACGCTACCGTCGGGGCAAGCGAATGCGTTAACATCAATCACATCATAAACCTTGAAATTCAAAGGAATGCCATCAGCATCCTTACAGTTGGCGGTAAGTCTGCGAAGACGTTTCACATATTCGCTGCTCTCAGGAAGAACAGGATTGTTCTTGTCCATCCATTCAACCGACTGCTGCACATAGGCAGCCATCTGGTCGTCGGTGAGGGTCAAAGCCTGAGCTCCCTTTTCGAGAGCAGAAAGACCTTTTTTCAAATTAAACTGTGCTGCTGCCGGCATTGCCACGCAGAGAGCAAGGATAAGTCCGAAAATCTTGGAAAACTTCATATCTGTTTTATTTAGTTATGCCTTTTTAGTGGGTTTGAACTGCCCGAGAACGTAGGGCTCGTTTCAAACAACTAAAATTAATTGCTTTACAAATGCAAAATTAGCTAATATCCCATAATTATCCAAGATTTTATCCCAAATAAGCTTTCTGGTCGTCAAAATCCTCAATTCTAACGACAAATTTTTCTTTTTATCCTTCCTTCAGCGAGAGACCCGGAGTCCAGCCTACAATATTATTTCACCTCTCGCCGAGAAAAAGAGAAAAAATACTTTTTAACATACTTAAAGTAAACTAATATTCACTTCCGGATGTTTAAATAATGTAAATTGATTGAAAAACACATATTGAAAAACACACTGAGGTTAGAGAGCTAACAATTTATATTTGAACCATTTATTTTTGGTCAGCCCTTAAAGCCTCTTTATTAAATTTTTTAAGGTTATGAAAAAATTCTTACTAATTCTCCTGCTCATTATTCCTATCGGATTGTTGGTTTCTTGTAGTGATGATGTTGATTCCCCCAAACCCCAGACAGATTGCCGAATGACTTTGACATTCAATAATGTGGCGGTTATTAACGGTGTTATTTATACAACTCAGGATTACCCTCTGGAAATTGAATCAGTAACATTCTATTCTCCCGACGGCTCCACTAAAGAGATCACAGAGGTGGAATATGATATTGACAATCATAAAGAGTCAATTTCTAAATATTCACCTTTTGCCGGTCGATTCGACACTCGACTTCTTTCTGCCGGCGTTCATCCATTAGGAGTTTATATCGAGCTTCTGCAATCTAACAACTCCGAGCTTCCCGACAGCTTGCAATATAACTTCACGGTTGTGCCCACAGTTGACGATCTCCCCGCCGGAGCTGAATTAGGCACATTTACCCAAACAGTGAAAGTGGGATAAAAAAGTAGCCGGTCAACCCGGCTACTCAAAAGAAAACTTATCAAGGTCGGTTATAATTCATAACCGGCCTCTTTTATTAATACTTTATCCTCATCTACCTTAGACCCGATAGTGGTGAGCAAATCGCCGACTACCGCTCCATTCACTCCGATCTTCATGGCCGTTTTCTGCGTCTCTAAGCTCAACCGTTGGCGTCCACCCGCAAACCGAATCTCCGGACGGGGATTGATAAAACGGAAGATAGCAACAGTGAGAAGTATCTCATCCTCCGAAATGGGGGGAGTATTCTCTAAGGGGGTGCCTGGAATAGGACAAAGAATGTTGATAGGGATTGAGTCAGGCTCTATCGAACGAAGCGAAAAAGCTAACTCCACACGTTGCTCCCGGCTCTCACCCATCCCTATAATACCGCCGGAGCAGATCTGGAAACCGATCTCTTTGGCAAACCGGATGGTTTGGATTTTCTCTTCGATGGTATGAGTGGTGCAAAGTTCCGGGAAATAAGAGGGAGCCGATTCAAGGTTGCAATGATAGCGACGCACACCCGAATCCCATACCTCCTGCAATTCCTCCTTATTAAGAAGTCCAAGAGAAGTGCAAAGGAAGAGATGAGTCTTTTCTCCCAATTCGCGATAAATATCACATACTTTCTTCAAGGCCTCTCCTTTGACGGCACGACCGCTCGTAACCAAAGAATATCGTTTAACCCCCTGCTTCTCTGCAATTTCGGCACCCTCCAATGCTTCCGAAACATCGATTATTCCATGCACATCCGAGTCGGTGTGGTAATGACCCGACTGGGCGCACCATTTGCAATTTTCCGAACATCTGCCTGCTCGTGCATTTATAATGCTGCAAGGATTGAAAACTGGGCGGCCGAAATGACGAGTTATCTCGCCGGCTGCTTCATAGAGGGCTTCTCGATCCGGCTGCTGGGCCAGCCACAGGGCTTCTTCAATGGTGATCTCCCCTCCCGAAATCACCTTCTCCTTAAGTTTTTCTATAGTCATTTCAAATATGAATGGTTGGTTAGATATATTTGCTGATACAAATTTAGAAAAATTTGGTTAGCATAACAAAAAAAGACGACTAAAAAGCCGTCTTTTATTAATGAATTATGAAAAACTGAGTTACTCAGTTTAGTCCTTCGGAATCTTTGCAGTAATACAAAGTTGGTTTGCGGTATTGTAGATATTCACAATCAAATTTCTTCCAAGCTTCTTGCTTAAATTGGCATACCCACTGTTTGGACCCGTTAGGGCATTCTTATAAATCTCTTTCTGCTCCTCGGTCACTTCCGAAGCATCGGGAAGATTATTAGAAAGCAATCCGACTTCTATGTCGCCTTTATCATTGATATCAAAAGTGCGCCACGTGATGCCGCCTCCCATATAGACAGGAAGACCATCGGAGATTTCTTTTACCACCTTAGCATCGTCCGAATTACGGGCATAAGTTGTGGCTGGAACGCATACCAATGAAAGAAACATCAGAATGCTAAACAATACCTTTTTCATACTTTATAAAATATCTCTTTTTCCTTTTTCAATCTTCTCTTTTCCTTTGCGGATTTCATGAAGACCTCGATGAATCTTGCAAATCTTATGCAAAGCAGTGGCGAGGAGTGTTATTGCGGCCACATGGAGGCCAATGTTTAAACATATAGGAAGACGTTCTTCCTTCTTAATAGGGCATTTCATAATATTTATAATTAAGATGAGTTTCGTTCTAATTTCAATATTATAACCCTTTCGAGCCCTATTTTGTTTTTATCTTTCTCATAATTCTATCAACGCGAGTGCTGATTGATATTTCGCCATACTGAAAGCCTTTGAAATAGCTTTCCATCCCTTTCGCCCAATCTCTGCCTCAGCATACTCCCAGAACGGTTTCATCTTCGACAAAACCTGATGATCGCCACATAATTCCGAGGAATAATGGTCGAACAGAAGATTATGAAATTCCATCATTTTCATTCTCCTCTCAGTGACATCCATCTCCTTCCCTTCTTGAAACTCCACAATCAAAGAGGGGCGTCCCAATAAACCGCGTGCAGTCATAACACCTGCTATCTCCGGAAATTTTTCTGACACTTCCTTAATTTCCGAAGGCGTTTTTAACTCGCCGTTATATAACACCGGATGCCGACACTCCTTGAGAAAGGCTTCAAATTGATCGAACCTTAAATCACCCTTATATTGATCTTTTGCCACTCGGGGATGAAGAGTGACATGTTCAAGAGGTAGGTCATTAATAATCGGCATCACTCCTTTCCATTCCTCTTCGTCGGCAAATCCAAGACGCATCTTTAAGGAAAAGGTCAAATCCGGGTAATTATTCAAAACTTCAGGTAGCTTTGAAAATTCCTCCACATTACCCACAAAAGCGGCTCCTCGCCCTTTGGCTGTCTGTAAAGGGAAAGGGCATCCGCTATTGAGATCAATATGGGTGGCTCCCTTCTCTACCAAGCCTGAAAGAAGGGGCTTTAGTTCCTCCATGTTGCGGAAAATCACTTGAGGGATAAGCTCATGATTATCATTGAGCGGAGAAAGAAAATCTTTCAAATCATGTTTTCGGAAATCCCCTCTTTCCAAACGTATGAAGGGAGTGTAATATCTGTTCTTTCCGCCGTACAATTCACTATGGAAGTGGCGCCAGGCAGCATCCGTATGCCCTTGAACAGGAGCTACATCTATTTTCATAAATCTATTCTTAACTTTTGACAGGAAGAAATGCGAAAGCCACAGCTGCCATCAAACACACAAAGGAGGCTATGTGATTCCAATGAATCTTCTCTCCTTGAAAACATATCATGGCTACCACGGTAAAAACAGTAAGCGATATAACCTCCTGAATAATCTTCAGTTGAAAAAGGGAATACGGACCTCCATTCTCATGAAACCCTATTTTATTAGCAGGAATCATGAAACAATATTCCAAAAGAGCCATCCCCCATGAAACAAGTATCACTATGATGAGAGGCCAGGTGGTTCCTATACCCATCGACTTCATTTTTAGATGACCATACCAGGCGAATGTCATGAATACATTCGAGATTATCAAGAGGAGGACTGTGATTAGACCTGTGTGCATTGCTCCGATAAGTTATTTCTTTTAATTCCGACGCAAAGTTACAACGATTTTTTGTAATTTTGCAGTGTTATTCGTTATATTTTATATAGCATGTCAGGAGAGCTTCAGATTCCACACTCTCCAACACCTAAAATAATCCAAATAAAATGAAGACAAGAGAAATTATCAAAGATATCCACTATGTCGGTGTCAACGACCGCGTGACTGTGAAATTTGAAGAACAATGGCCTCTCCCCTACGGAGTGAGCTATAATTCATATATCGTAAAAGGGAGCGAGGCAACCGCTCTTATCGACACCGTAAAGATCGACACTGTCAACACCTATCTTCAGAAAATCGGCAGCGAAAAGATAGATTACCTTATCGTCAACCACATGGAGCCCGACCATTCCGGCTCAATTCCTGAAGTGGCCAAGATATATCCTGAGATGAAGATTGTTTGCAATGCCATTGCCGCAGGAATGATTAAGGGATTTTGCCATATCGACGACGACAGCCGGTTCCTTATCGTAAAGGATGGCGATGAAATCTCCCTGGGCAACCGCACCCTTAAATTCTATATGACACCTATGGTGCATTGGCCTGAAACCATGATGACCTACGTTGCCGACGCAAAGACTCTTTTCTCGGGTGATGGCTTCGGAACTTTCGGTGCGCTTAATGGCGGGGTGATTGATTCTGAAATGGAGACTGATCTTTACATTAAGGAGATGTATCGCTATTATTCCAATATTGTTGGCAAATATGGACGCTCTGTCATAAATGCCCTCAACAAGCTCAAGGATCTTGATATCGACTACATCTGCCCCACTCATGGTCCTGTCTGGCATGATCGCCTCTCGGAAGTGGTGGAGCTGGCACGTCGCTTGGGTTCATACGAAAGCGAAAGAGGCATTGTTATCATATATGGTTCCATGTATGGTAACACCACGGAAGCTGCAGAGGAAATTGCCAATCATCTGAACAGTTTAGGCGAAAAGAATATAATTATTCACAACGCCGCCCATTCTGAGATGAGCGATATGATCAGTGATGCCTTCAGATACGACACTCTCATCGTTGGCTCATGCGTCTATTCGATGCGCCTCTTCCCGCCGGTAGAAGCATTTCTCAATGCAATGGAAACGCGCGAAATAAAGAATAAGACTTTCGGCGGATTCGGAAGTTTCTCTTGGGCCACCGGGGCTGCCGAAGCTAAATTCAAGGATTTCTCAGAGCGTCTGAAATTGCCCTTGGCTGCTACTTTCTCCTTCAAACATGCCATGAAAGATGGCACAGCACAAGACGCGCGCGAATTTGCTGAACAGATATGGAAGGCTCGGAATAAAGCCCAAGACTAATCATCATAGTTAACGATGAGACGTGATTCATCAAGATTCATCAAGCTTCATCAAGCTTAATCAAGTTAATTTAATTTAATTAAATCTCATTCCAGTGTTAGCAGCAATATTCGACGCAAGCGAGTTTTTCAAATGGTTTATCGAAAACGCGAGTTATCTCTTTGTTTTCGTGTTTATGGTCATTGAAAGCTCCTTCATCCCTTTCCCTTCCGAAGTTATTGTTCCTCCGGCTGCCTACTTGGCTTGCACAAATGCAGGAGCGGGGAGCGATATGAATATATTTATGGTTGTAATAGTGGCCACTCTCGGAGCGTTAGGCGGCGCTTTTATCAACTATTACATTGCTCTTTGGGTTGGGCGACCGGTGGTGTATCGTTTTGCCGACAGCCGTCTGGGACATGCCTGTCTGATTGACCGTGCGAAAGTGGAGAAAGCGGAAGCTTATTTCGATAAGCATGGGGCTATCTCCACATTCATTGGACGTCTGATACCGGCTATACGCCAATTGATTTCCATTCCGGCAGGTATTTCCAAGATGAATGTGGCCACTTTTGCCATCTTCACAGCCTTAGGAGCTTTAGTATGGAATAGCATCTTGGCAGGTCTTGGCTATTGGCTCTCTCTTCATGTCAGCCCTGATGTGCTTTTCGACAAGATTGAGCAATACAACAGCTATCTCACATGGGCTGGTTTAGGTCTCGGCGTCCTCTGTGTGGCCTACATCTGTTGGAACGCCTTCAAGCCAAAGAAAGAAACAAAAGAATAAGCCAGTCCTACCGGTTCTCATATTTCGCAAAGTCCTACCGGTTCTCATATTTCGCAAAGTCCTACCGGTTTTCATCTTTCGGACAGCACTACCGGTTTTCATCCTTCGGAAAGTCTAACCGGCAGAGCCGGTTACATAATTATTAGCCCCGTGTTGGCGACCATAGGAAGCCTACACGGGGTTATCCGTCCCCCCCATATCTCTACCGGCAGCCCCGGTTGCATTACTTTATTCAGAATCCTCACTTACTCTTTATGGAGAGGAGGCATCCTTGCCTCCTGAACAAAGATTCACCTGTCGAAAAATCGGCCGGAGAATCAACCCCAAATGTAGGGACGCGATTCTTCGCGTCCGACCATCACCCACCACCATCCAGCGTCCGACCAGAATCCCACAATCGCTTTTTTTACCAGTGTCCCTGCGCAGAACTACGGAGATAAAATAGATTGCTCAGGGATTTTTTATGGTGAAGGATTGGAGCAGAAAGGCTATTCGAGACTGCACTGACGGATAAGAGATGTTCATAAAACTATTTCAACTCATTTCATTTCCTTCAAAAATATAATTTATAGGAGCAAGATAAGAAAAGAATACATTATCTTTGTCAAGAGAACAAATCAAAAAACATTTCAAATGAAAAAAATTTTAATCCTTACTTTTACCCTTCTTCTCTCCTTTCAGTTCTACGCTTTCGGCGAAAAAGATGTGTTTGTTGGCACCGTTGGACAAAAAAAGGTTAAATTGGAGCTAAAACTCAACGATGAGCTTACGCAAAGTCTAAGTTCATGCGTGGATTTTACCGGCACATGCACTTATACCGCGACTGGTAAAACTTCTAAAATAGAGGGATATTTTCAACCATGGCCTGGCATGTCAGGTGACCCAGACGGTGATTACCCAGTCTATGGTTTTGAAGAACTCAGTAAAACAGGGAAACCTATCGCCAATTGGTACTTTACACTAAAAGGTGGTTACTGGGTAGGAAAAAAGACCATTAAAGCTACTGGTAAAAAACTTAAGGTCTCACTTAAAAATGTAAACTAATCCCCTCCGAGACAAAGAGAAATCTCACTCATAAAGGCCATAATCCGTTCCATCCTGTCCTATCTTGCATGACTACCTCTCCACCGGCGGAGTCGATTACATCATTATTAACCCCACATACCTTCCTACCGACGGAGTCGGTTGCATCCCTCTTACCCCCTGGTTGGCGACCTCAAGGAGCCTACCAGGGGCTAAAGCCTCACCCACAATCATCTACCGGCAGCGCCGGTTGCATTATTTCCTTAGTATATTTAAAGAAAGGACAGAACTTCACGGAAAAATAATTGAAAAGAGGCTAAATAAGATGCGTCACATTTATCTTCTTATACTTGCTGCCTAACCCTAAGGCAAACGCCATTTGATCTTTTATTATAAGCTCCCCCTTCTGAAGTCCGGCAATCGCTGCCCTTATCTCCTGCAATTCATTCCCACTCACGCCAAACAAATCCTTTATCACCTTATCATCAATCGTCTGCTGCTTCATTATAAGGGGATACTGAGCATTGGCATAAAAATCAAAGCCCCTATTCTTAAAATCACTCATATTTTGAGTGGCAAGAATTATGCTTAACCCCTTATTGCGTCCAACAGCAATAAGATTCCGCAACGGTCGATTATCAAAGCTGAGCATATAATGAGCCTCATCGATAATTGAAAAATGCCGAATCTGAACCACGTCATCATTCATCGCCTGCTTGTCGAGCTGCTCATAAATATTATTCAGCTTCGACATCAGAAAATAAACAATCGCCTTTGCAATCGGCCCATCCTTTGGATAGCCATCCATCTTCACAATGAAACTCTCCCCCACCATATCGGCACGATCTTCAGTGTCAAAAATATGGGCTCGGTTAAGCTGCTTCAAAATAGAAGAGATGGAGTCATCCTTATCAGGATCCTTCATCCGCTGCTGGTATTCGAGCAACATATCAGAGAAAGTGATAGGAGAGCCATTAGTACGCTTATAGCACTCCACAATTGCCTCGCTAAGGCGATTACTCATATTTGAACTTGGCGACAACCGGTCGAGCGACGCAAGAGCCGACGCCATCTCCGTGGAATAGAGATTAATCTCATTTATCGGCCGATTTGTGAAATCCTTAAATGGAGTAAAAGGAAGAGGCTTCTCTATCGGATCAAGAATACACGATCTATCCACATCAAAATTACCAAGCCACTCATTATTTTGAATATCGCTAAACTCCCCTTTATAATCAAAAAGAAGAAAATTTACCGGATATGCACTTTCCGAAGAGATTTGCCGAATCTGCTGCATTAATACGGCTAAGAGATTTGTTTTTCCCGACCCCGTTGCCCCAGCAATGATAATTTGGGAATTTGTTATTGCACGGCTATTTATATCAAGAGTGGCCTCCATTTCAGCATCGCCATAATTTCCTATCAAGAGATTCAAAACAGGAATATCTTTTGCTAACGCCACTTTACCACCCGTAGAGAAAAGATAATTCTCCAATTCATTGTCGGTTAATAGAGTATCGCGTCCACGATACATTTCGGCGCCAACAATGCGTGACAGCACATTGTTGTTGGAAAGGTCAAGTCCTGAGTCGTGGTAGCGCAATTTGATAAGAGCGGAAAATAGCGGAGCGAGTTCTTGGTGAGTCCAAAAGCTACTCTGAAAGCGACTCCCTTTCTGCAACTTCATGTTCTCGACAAAGCTGATATCGCGTTTGCCTGGATTCGAAAGACCCACGAGCAAACAAATACGCATCAGTTTGTTATTCGTTATTGAGCAGCGACGCTCATTCCCCGCCGACCGTGAAAGGTTTACTACTGAGTTGAGCTTATCTTTGAGTTGTGCAAATTCCGAGTTGAAGTTCTCTGGAAAATATATATCTCCAAATATAAGGGGCATAGCTTTACTGATTTAATTCGATTCCAAAATAGCCGTCGCTGACGGTGGTTTTCTGTTCCTCCACATCTCGATGAAGTGTGAATGTCTTTGAAATAAAGGCCTCCAATTTCTTATAATCGCTGTCGGGGCGTACCTCGGAAGTGGTGCAAAGAAGTATGGTCTGTTCTGCTAAATCGGGGAAATACTCCTCAAACAGCATCTCCCGACTCTCATTGTCGAGCACACCCATCACTGTATCAATCATCACGGGGGGATTATAATCACCCAAATTTCTTAGAACTTTCAAAAGCACCTGAATGAAAATCTGTTTTGATGCTGCGTTTAGCTGATTGAGAGATATTTCATTCCCTTTTTTGTGGAAAATCTTGATATTGAAGTTTTCCATACTATCGCTCAATTCCACTCTCCCAATATGTCCCTTGTATGAAACCAGCAATCTATTCAATTGCTGTTGCATCTCGCTTTCTATCTGGGCTTTCTTCTTCTTCAAAAGCGAATCAGCCACCTTATCAAAGAATGGCTTCAGCTTCACAAGAGTGTCATATTTCAAATCCGGTTCCTGCTGAATCTGCACATCAAAGCGATGAATTCTATTTTCCATCTTCTGAATCTCCTGCTTCAGTTTTCCTTCTTCTATTTTGGTTTTTTCCACTTCTCGCAGATTCCCTTCATAGTTTTCTATGATGTAATCGTTCCCTCCGGCTCGCGTCTGCTCAAGATTTCGCTTCTCCGTGCGAAGCGTTTCAATATTTCCAAGCAACACTTCCAATTCCTGGCGTTGGCGATATAGAGAAGCAAACTGATTATTCCCTCCTCTTCTCACTAATGTTTGCAACGAACCTACCTCAGCCGAATCCAAATAATCAAAAGGATCCGGCTGATTGGTGGCATTTTGTAAAGCCACAATATGTCTCACAATGTTTTCTTCATCCACCGCCTGCGAACAAAGCGAGAGTTCTTTTAGATAATCAATAATTTTGCCTGTAACATCTCTGAGGGTCTCCACTGAATAGCCTCCTGTGCCCGTCTGCTTTAATTCCTCTTTTATTCTGAGGATATTGTTAATCTCCATGGAAAGATTGGCAGCAATCTTGGGTAAAAACACGTTCCCCTCAATATTCTCCATAAAACCCTTTATCTCTTCCGAATAGGTAGAAGCCTTACGAAGAATATCATCTATCTTCGACGCAAGGTCGGCAATGCGCTTATTGAGGGCAGCGCTTTGTTGTGCCCCCTCTTTGGCACGCCTATATTCATCTTCCATGGAAGCAAGGTATTTAAAAAGGGAATCAAGCTTCGATTCATTGGCTGTTAATTCGGCTACAAGTTTATCTTTTTGCCCTACCAACTCATTATACTCCGCAGCCTCTTTCTCTGCCAAAAGACGCTGTTGTGCCCATTCCTGTTGAATCTTTTCGGCGGCGCGTTTCAAATGTAAATATTTCTTGAAGCCAAGCACATTCTCAAAATTATCGCGTATGGTTTGGGCAAAAACATTCTTTTTCAGCAACTCGCTCGACTGCATCGCATCAAAAAGAAAATACTTACTTAATTCCTGGGGAAGATTGGCCTTTATAATCTTATTCACCTCCTGCTCATTGCGCATCCTCTCCTTAGGCGCCGTCATGGTCCCATAGATGAAAAGATTACCATTCATGTTCAGGCTCACGCTCTCCAGCGGACGCCCTTGCGGATTGAGCGCATAGGTGCGCTTTAAAATATACTTCTGTTCCTGACCGAGAACCTTTCCGCTAAAGGTGATTTGCAACACTATTTCAGGTTTCTGGTTGCCAACTGCCCCTTGATTCACCAACTCCATGAAATGGTCGCGACTCTCTATCTTCAATCCATAGAGTGCTCCGCTGATGGCTTCAAACAATGTGGTTTTTCCTCCGCCGTTCGATCCTCCTATGAGAATGATCGGACGCTCTTCATCCACACTCAAATCAAGATCGAGATCAAGATAGGTCTTATAGTTGCTCACTTTTATTCTCTGGATAAGCATCGCCTTTCTATTGTTTAATTTTCTGGATTGCCCCACGGATAATCTCTTCTGTGGTGGCATCATCTATCTCTATGGAATCCACTTTCTTGGCATGATACTTCTTCAATATCTCCTCGCTCATCCAATAAAAGTCGAGTCCCTCTGCTTCGCATATAGCCTCTATCATCGCCAAATCATCGCGACGAATCCCATAATGCACAAATTTCTGATCTATTCCTTTTGCCATAGTCTATCTAACTTTCGGTAAGATGTCGAAATGACTTCTACACCAACTGGTCCGGAAAGAAGGTGTCCCAGCCGGATGCTATCTCGGGTGAATTTATCTTCATTACACAATATTTCCATACATCCTTCTCTCGGCTGCGGATTATGCTCCCCACTTTCAAATGAGGATTTCGACTGTTTTTCACATATTCGTTCAAGGCATTGTGCTTTGCCACTATCACCGCTTCGCTCTCTATGTTTCCACTCGCATCCGAACCCTTGGTGTCGAAAAGATAGATGTCGCCATTCTTCATGCGAATTATGAAATCCACATAGAAGAGCCGCTTCTCTTTCAAATCCGGATTCCAATATTCAATGGCATAGTGCATCTGACCTCCATCTCCATTCTTATACCACCAATCGATCGAATCGCTGTTGCTGTCTAAGAAAGTGGCAAACGCATTCTCCTGATTCAGATTCGGACGACAAATATAAGGCATCAACGCGTGATTCTCTATATCCATCCGCTCTTTATTCTGAGGGAGATTATACATCCTGCTTTCTGGCACTTCCCAATTCCAGGGCGTGAAGGAACGTTCCTTGGCTTTCGCTTTCCGCGCTTCAACTCTGGGATAATATTCATCCAAAGCTCGCAGGAAAAGATCGGTGAATTTTGAATTGTTATTCACTGGCCGAACCGACAAAACTATCCGAGTTGTATCCCATTCCGAAAGCTCAAACAACCGTTCCATGGAGTCGATTATGGCTCCTGCAAGTATCGGTGTACTCGCCGCTTTCTCATATTTGGTGAGTAGCGACCTGCAATAGTCGATGAAGATTTTATAAATCTTACTGTTCGAGCGACTATATTCCACAGAGTCGGTTATCTTTATCTCCCCCTCCTCGTTTTGGATTTTCAAATCCTTGGGAATGGTTATCGTCACTCCCTTTACATCGAGCCGGATTTTATGCTTCTTCTCCAAGATGGAGAGATTGGTAGGAATGTCCTCGCCTATTCCAGGCAACGAACTTCCCATCACCATGTTTCCGTTTTCATCAATGGAGAAAAGAGAAGTCTGAGCTGCGCCGCCCTGCAGCCAGTGTTTCTTTATAAATTCATAGAGGAATTGGGCAAAATCGGGTCCAAGGCGGTTGCGGTCGGAAGCAGCATAGAATTCATATACACTCGGAAGAGAGATATTTATGAGATTCTGTCGTCTAACTGCCGTCGCGATATTTTGCTTCCAATAATCCTCTGTTTCTCCGGCAACAACTATCCTGTCTTTTGAAAGATTGGTATATACATACCCCTTATTCAGGAGGGGGTTGAAATAATATTTCTGTTCGGGCATACGGAGGATTCGACCAAGGGTCTGGATTGCAAATTCATTGCTCTGCAATTTGCGGAAAATAAGTAGGACGGATGCGCGTGGACAATCCCACCCTTTGGCTATCGCCTCTTTAAAGAGCAATACTTTCACAGGCGAATCCAAAGCCTCTATCCCCTCTAAGTTCACTTTATCGGATTTATCGGAGAGCCAAATGGCGAGTTCGCCGCTTTCCGTGGAAATCCCATATTTCTCTTTCAGATAATTCACCACTTGGTCGCGCATTGTTTTATCTTCTGCCGAAAGCGTGGCGCCATCGTTGGGCAATTGAATCAAGAGCAAAGGGTTGATCTTCTTACCCATCTCCGAGTAACATTCGGCCAAGAGGTCGCGTTTCTTCAACGCTTCATCTATCAGGTAATCCTCCACATCTTGCGACTCACTCACTTTTATATCGGGATTAATTACCACACCCTCTTTAATCATCTGAGCCTCCACCACCTCCTTACGCTTCACCACCACTAAATGTGCGCTCTGCGTCTTGGGAGTAGCGGAGACTCGGAGTTCGACAACAGGGTTCAATTTCTTGAGCACGGCGGCAGCCCTGTCGGCTTTGGCATCCCAGTGAAGATGCTCTTCATCTATTATGGCCACAATTGCGGTGTTGCTTCGCCTCGTTGCATCGATTATATCCCAAAGGGAGTTGCCGTTTTCGCTATCGCGCACAAGTATATTGTCTTCGCTATGGATGCTCCCCCAGTTGAGACATAACGCATCGCCATGATTCAGCTTCCCTTCGGAAATATTGTCAAACATGATAGGATTCAACGAGCGAGTCTCGTCAAAGAGTCTTGAAAGGCTACCGAAGGCTTGGCTGTGAAGCCGGTTGGGGGCTATCCATACGAACGCCACGCTGTCGTAGGCATGGCGTGGATCATTTTTCAATGTCTCAGCCACGGCTTCCAAGGTCATGGCAGTCATGTAGGTTTTTCCAGAACCTGTCGGTGCCTTAAACACCAACTTCTGCCTTGACTCATTCTCGTCGAGGAGATAAACGATTTTATCGGTCAACTCCTTAATCTTCTTCTGCTGATAGGCTATATCTTTCATTGCTCGGGTATGGGGAGGAGGCGTTCCGCCTCCTGATGGATTTTTATCTTTCATTGCTCGGCATCCTCAAATTCATCAAACATTCTGATTGTCTCACCCTCTCTCTTTACCTTCGCCATTGGCACCGGCCGACTCTTATCCTCCTCTCTTTCCGGCATAACTCGCGTCATGGCGTCGATAATGGCCTGTGGCAAAGCGCATAATCTCACTTTCTCCCACACTTCTTCAAAATCATCATCAAAAGCATATTTACCGGGGGAATAGACATAAATCTTGATTGGATTCGATATTTCCATTTTCGCAATCTCCTCCACGAAGTAAGGTATGAATTCTGGATGAAAGATTATCAGCATACTTCTCTCTTCATCCTCAAAATATCTGGCACCTTTGGAGTTGAGCTTTATGTTGCCGAAAGTGCTTTTTTCGTTATATAGGTTTTCTTTTATACAGAGAAGGTCGGTGGATTTATCCATCAGTTTCCGGCGGTTCTTCTGAGTTCGTTCTCGGCTCACAAAATCGGTGCGATAATAGCGGAGATTATTCTTATGCAGACCCTCCACAAACTCGCCATTAGGCTTTGTGTAACCGTTTATCACTCGCTTATTTCGCTCGTAAGTAACACGCTCGCAAATCCCATTCTCATTGTTTGTGCATAGGATACACTGCCGCTTTCCTCCATCCTCGGCGTTAAGTTGCATCGTAGCATGAAGAGTGGTGCCAGAGCCGGCGAAGAAGTCGAG
>CAZXGU010000032.1:0-21741 GCA_964640375.1 uncultured Sangeribacter sp.
TGGAGTTGATGCTTCCGGCTGTCTTTCTTGGACAATTGCCCCTGGCACCTACGACTTCACATTCGATCTCTCTGCGATGACTCTGACAGTTGTCAATGCTGGCGATAATCCTCCCATTCCGACCAAACCGGTAGTAACAGCTAACCCTGCAAGCGGAACAACATTCACTGAATCACTCTCTGTTTCTTTGTCTGTTTCTCCCGCAGCTACTATCTACTACTCTTTGAGCGGAACTGCCACAACTTCTTCAACAGTTTACAGCGGTCCAATCTCGATTAGCCAGACAACCACTATCAGCACTCTCGCAGTCGCTGAGGATGGCACTCAGAACGCTCAGACATTCTCTTATACAAAACGTCAGGGCGACGATCCGGTTGTTGTTACCGGAAACAATCTTATCACCGACTATTATAAGGTTAACCCCAACGGTCAGGTTGGTACATTCAAGACTATCAACATGACAGGTCATCCTGCCACTAACGCATTCTCCAACTGGAGTGCTTCCGACCTTATTGCTCAGGGTGTGGCTCGTGACGTTTGCCAGGCATTGAAGGGTACGCACGAACGTCCTATCGTTGACTCTTATGCACTTTATGCAGCCTACGATAACGACAACCTCTATCTCGGTGTGCAGTTCGTTTACACTATCTGGGATACCTATGGAGAAGGCAAACAGCCCGGTGAATCCAAACCATACAACATGGATGGCCACATGTGTATCGCTCTCGACCTCGATCCTAATAAGAGCTTCGACGGTTATATCAACGGTACAGGTCCTATGTGGAACGAGCAGCAGAAGGGTGCTAAATTCAACAATGGTGTAGATGCAGTGATTATGTGCTCCACTAAGCCTGGTGTTGGAACCCCCGGTCTCTTCCTCCCGACTCCTGATGGACACGCTTCATACGATGCCGCTTATTGCAAGGGTCTCCCTGCAGGCTTCTGGGGATATAAAGATGGTCTCCTTCCCTCTATTGAGCATGTATGGGGACAGTCGGAATTCTATTACGATACCGAGGCATTGAAAGGAAATACCGGATTTGTAGATCTCCGCAGCGAAATCGATGACTCCGCTCACACATTCTATGAGTTCAAGATTCCTCTTTCAACACTCGGAATTACAGCTGATTATATTCGCAACACAGGTATCGGCGTGATGTATCTTGACAAATACGGTTCAAGCCCGGTAGGTGGTACTCCTTATGATCCTTCATTCTTCGACAATGCGACCGACTCCTATTCTCAAGATCCCTCTTCAAGCAAAGAGAAGGAGGATGAAGATGTAATCACCTATTCTCCTGCCCGCGTAGGTAAGCTTGGCAGCGTAACAGCTGTTGAACTTCCCACTGTAGATGAGGCTGCGATGGATGTTGAGCCTGTTTACTTCACTCTTCAGGGTGTTAAGGTTCAGAATCCTTCAAACGGTCTTTACATCGTGGTTCGCGGTAACAAAGTGACTAAGGAATACATCAGATAATCTGAAAATGATCTTATATCTAACCGGGCGTTTCCATTGCGGAAACGCCCGGTTTTTGCGTTAATGGCAGCTTTTTTGTAATTTTGCAGAGATTTTAGATAGAACTACAGGTAAAAAGATTTAGGTAAAAACAGGTAAAACTGACTTAGACAATTATGAAGCTTTTAGGGAAGCCGGATTTTCACCCGGCTATTATCTCTGCCTTTAAGAACTATTCAGCAGAGAAATTTCGCAGCGACTGTGTTGCTGGTATTGTTGTCGGAATTGTTGCACTTCCTCTTGCCATAGCTTTTGCCATAGCAAGTGGGGTGAGTCCGACAGTAGGCTTGATCACCGCTGTGATCGGCGGATTCATTGTGTCGGCCTGCGGAGGCAACTCCGTTCAGATTGGTGGTCCGACCGGTGCATTCATCGTAATCATCTATAACATCATCCAGCTTTATGGCCTCTCAGGACTCGCCATTGCTACTTTCATGGCAGGATGTATTCTGCTGTTGATGGGTTTCTTCAAGTTGGGAACGGTGATTAAATTCATCCCATATCCTATTGTGGTTGGATTCACGGCCGGTATTGCCCTAACAATCTTCTCCACACAGATGCCCGATTTCTTCGGGCTTACTATCACCGAGAAACTCCCCGGCGATTTCTTAGGTAAATGGGGAGTATATATCCGCAATTTCAACACCATTGATGTCACCACTCTTGCAGTGGGCCTCGTGTCGTTGGCTATAATCATCGTGGCTCCCAAAATCTCAAGAAGATTACCGGGCGCATTGTTGGCAATTGTAGTGGTGAGTTTGGGAGTGTGGCTGCTTCGCGAGTTTTGCGGGATAGAAGGCATAACTACCATCGGCGACCGATTCGGAAATCTCGACAATCATCTTCCTCATGCCAATTCCATCGGTATAAGTATGGAATCGATCAACCTTCTTCTTCCCTCAGCCTTCACCATAGCGATGTTGGGAGCCATAGAATCTCTTTTGAGTGCAACTGTGGCCGATGGACGCACCGGCGACCGCACCAATAGCAATACCGAGCTAATCGGCCAAGGCATAGCCAACATGGTTGTTCCCATTTTCGGAGGAATCCCCGTGACAGGAGCAATTGCCCGCACAATGACCAACATCACTAATGGCGGTAAGACGCCTGTGGCGGGAGTGATCCATTCCGTGGTGCTACTCCTTGTGTTCCTCTTTGCCATGCCGTTGATTAATTTGGTTCCTATGGCCTGCTTGGCAGCTGTGCTTATCATGGTTAGTTATAACATGAGCGGCTGGCGCACTGTCGTTGGTATGGCTCATAACCCCAAGGGGGATGTTTCCGTGCTAATAATCACCTTCCTCCTCACCGTCATTTTCGACCTAACAATAGCCATAGAGATTGGACTTCTTTTGGCTGTGGTGCTCTTCCTGCGTCGTGTCACAGAGAACACAGCTGTCCGTGTATATGGTGAGCAGCTCGATGCGGCAGCCGGCAGCGACATGACCCAGCATGAAGTGCTCGACCTTCATCCCGGAGTGGCTGTATATGAAATCGACGGACCCTTCTTCTTCGGAGCCGCCACGAAATTCGACGAAGTGGTACGTCACACTCTCACTGTGCCTCCCATCGTGCGTATCATACGAATGAGGAAAGTGCCTTTTATTGATTCAACAGGTATCCACAACTTGGAGTTGCTAATAGAATCCTCTCATCGAGAAGGAATTGTGATAGTGTTGTCGGGTGTAAGGGAGAACGTTCGCCACGACCTTCACAACGCCCATATCGACCGACTTATTCCATCGGAATATATCTGCGATCACATTTCGAAGGCAGTTGTAATAGCCAACCATATTGCCGACGAGAAAAGCCTCGAACGAAGCTAAGGACCTTAAGGACCTTAAGGACCCTAAAGACTTTAAAGACCCTTAGGCCTTTAAAACTAAGCAAATATTTTGGCTCCTAACTAAATAATAAAAAGAATGAAGAAATTAGCGTTATCCCTTTCATTGGTAGCCACAGGCTTCACGATGCAGGCTCACACCGTGTCAAACCCCGTCACTCCGGAAGACCTCGACACTATCAAGGAGAAAGTGTCACTTCTCTCAAGAATCCATTTGGGAGGCTATGGAGAAGCCACCTACAACTATAATTTCTCCTCCACTCGCGTTTCCAACACGGATGCACTTTATGAGGATGCCCATGGCCACAGTTCATTCGATATCCCTCGCATTGTGCTCATGTTGGGCGTTAACTTGGGAAAAGGTTGGGGCATTGAGACAGATGTAGCCTTTGAGAATTGCAAGAGCGTAGGCATCGACCAATTCTGGATTGAAAAGCTTTTCACAAAAGATGCGGGTCTTAAAGCCGGTTATCTCACTCTCCCGGTCGGCTTCATGAATCCCCATGATGATCCATTGGAATTTTTCTCAGTGAATCGTCCCGACGGGGAAGACGCAATCCTTCCTTGCGACTGGCATCAGGTAGGAGTCTCTTTCTTCGGTGAGGCAGGACCGTGGCGCTATGAAGCGGTTCTTATACCGGGTCTTAATAGCTCAATATTCACCGAAGACCAGTGGCTGCGTCTCGACGAGGCAGGCGAGAATTTCAATTACAGTAAAGGGAATGCTTTGGCTGTGGCCGGAAGGGTGGAAAACACCTCTGTTGAAGGTCTCCGCTTGGGATTGAGCGGCTATTATGGCGCCACCTTCAACAACCGCATTGCCTTCGCCGACGGAGCATCAAGCAAGATAAGAGGTAACGTCGGTTTCTTGGCTCTCGATTTCCTTTATGATAATTATAGCTGGCTTCTCCGTGGAAATGGTTCGTGGGGACGTTATTCCAAAGGGCTGAAAGGGAAAGCCGAGATAGAGGATGTAAATAATTATCATAATGGAGCAAAATCAGCCTTCTCAGCCTCTTTTGAAGGGGGCTATGATATATTTAATCTCTGTAGGCTTAGAGAGAGCAGTCAGAAGTTTTATCTCTTCGCCCACTATGATTATTGTCAACCGGCCGAAGAGAGCGAATCTTTCTTAGGTTACGACTGGAGCCATCGCAACCGTGTGGGCGCAGGAATAAATTATTTCCCAATAGATAAAGTGGTGGTCAAGGCTGAATATAGCCACACTTTCCTCCCCGGAGGTTCGGGGATGCCAATGCTGTCGTTAGGGGTGGCCTTCTCCGGCCAGTTCTTCTAATTCAAAAACCGGATTTAATTCAAAACTGGATGTTGTAATTCTAAAAAATAGAAAAAACGGAATAATCACGTTTCAGATTTTTCTCCTTTAATCATAAATGGGTAGAGAGCGCGAGCTTTTTACCCATTTTGTGTGATTGTGGGTGGATGGGAAAGGTAGTAATTTTGCAATGTCGAAATAAGACAATTTTCATAAACTTTTTAACCACCTTCATTGAATGAAAATCAAAGGCATTGCAACTGCTGCGTCTGCAGCGGTCTTGACACTCACATCCCTTTCCCTTCAGGCTCAGGAACTTGCTGATACTGCCGGTTATCGAAAATTCCGGTTAGGTAGCTATGCCGAAATTGTGGCAAGTTTCAAGGACTACGGCATCAATCGTTTCCAGGCCGAAGGTTCTACAAAGGAACATCGTGCCACGATTGCCATTCCGCGTTTCACTCTCGGTTTCGATTATAAATTCACCCCCAAATGGATATTGGGTGCCGAAATAGAATTTGAGGCCGGTGGCACAGGCATGGCCGTCGAACTCGAAAACAACGAAAACGGCGAATACGAAACCGAAATAGAGAAAGGGGGAGAGGTGGCCTTGGAGCAGCTCCATATCACGCGCCTTATCATTCCCGAATTCAATGTAAGAGTAGGTCATCAGGTTCTACCCGTCGGCTTGACCAACGCTCATCATGAGCCCATCAATTTCTTCGGCACCACACGCCCCGAAAGCCAGACAGCCCTCATGCCCTCCACATGGCATGAGACCGGCATCTCTTTCTTTGGTACATTCGGCCGTGGTATGGCCACTTTCGACTATGAAGCCATGATCACCGCCGGTCTTAACGCCAATGGTTTCGACCGCGACACATGGGTGGCCTCGGGCAAGCAGGGCTTTTTTGAAGCTGACAACTTCACATCTCCCGGATATGTGGCCCGCATCGACTGGCGCGGCGTGCCGGGACTGCGTACGGGTGTATCCCTTTATTACTGTCACAATGCCGGAGCCAATTCCGACAAATCACAGACCTATTCATCCTACGGTCGAATCCCAGTGGAAATCTTCACCTGGGATGCCCAATATACTAACAAATATCTCACCGCTCGTGCCGATGTGGTTTATGGCCATTTGGGCAATAGTCGCGCAGTGAATGAGCGCAACAACCGCCTTCCCGGAGCCTCTCCCTATAGCCGGTTGACTCCCGTGGCCAAAAACACCCTCAGTTATGGAGCCGAGGTCGGTTTCAATTTCGGGAATCTGTTCGGCATAAAGAGATGCCCCAAGTTTATCCCCTTTGCAAGATACGAATATTTCAACCCTCAGAAATCGGTGGAGAAACCCTATACTGCCGACCGCCGCTTGGAGGTGAGCAAATGGATGGTGGGGCTTGACTGGTATGCCCTCCCCAATCTTGTGGTGAAAGCCGACTACTCCAACCGTCAGATCGGCACAAACAAAGTGTTTGGCCGAGGCAGCTACAACAGTGAGAATGAATTTTCAATCGGAGTCGCCTACATCGGCTGGTTCCTCAAAAAATAAAGACAACTAATAACACTAACGATAATGAAAAAAATCCTTAAGCAGGCTCTTTTCGGCAGCCTAATCCTTTCCGGAGCCGTAACCTTTGGCTCTTGCAGCGATGACAAGAACGAACCTTCTGGCGGTCAGCACCAGGTGGTGGTTGATTCAAAAAATATCGACTACAGTGCTGACAATGCCAACGCATGGCACAATTACTCAGTGAAAGTGGCAGATCTCCTTGCCCGCGATGCCTCTGATCTTCACAGCGCTTGGACTGAATCCTACGAAGGAGGCGCCTCCTATGCTTCTGCCTTCCGTGCCGGCAATGGGTTTGGCTATACAAGTCACCTCAATTGCATCGAGGAGATAATTGATGGTTGCGCCGACATTGCCAATGAAGTTGGCGAGGCCAAGATTGGCGACCCCTACGATCTTTATCTCAGCAACAAACTCGAAGAGGCTCTCTACGCCGTGGAATCCTGGTATAGCTGGCACTCTCGCGAAGACTATACCAACAACATCTATTCAATCCGCAATTCATATTTCGGAAGTCTCGACGGCTCTGTGAGCGAACATTCAATGGCAACCTTGGTGAATAGTCTCGACCCGGCTCTCGATGCAGCCACTCGCAGCGCTATCGACAATGCAGCCAACGCTATCCTGGCTATTCCTCAGCCCTTCCGTAACAACATCAACTCAGCAGAGGCTCGTGAGGCCATGGATGCGTGTGCCGACCTCGAGCAGCAGCTCTCCCGCCGTCTCAAACCTTTCTTTACCGAGCTTCCTACAAGCTATGACCCTCAGTTGGCTAAGATTGTAGAAAACTATGTGGATGCCGTGGTGCTCCCCACCTACGCACAGCTTAAAGAGCGCACCACAGCCCTCGCCGCAGCTGTGAAGAATCTTTCCGACGCCCGCACAGATGCCGCTTTCGAAGCCGCCTGCCAGGCATGGCTTTCAGCCCGTGAGCCTTGGGAACGCAGCGAGGCATTCCTCTTCGGTCCGGTTGATGCCCTTGGTCTTGACCCCAATATGGATAGCTGGCCTCTTGACCAGGATGCAATCGTGAATCATCTGAAGAGCGGCAACTTCAGCGACCTTGAATGGGGCGACGGAGATGACGACGACAAAGTGGAGGCAGCTCAGAATATCCGCGGATTCCACACCCTCGAATTCCTCCTTTTCAAGGATGGAAAGCCGCGTAAAGCAAGTGTGAAATGAAAAGATTTCTGAAAACAGCGACAATATTTGCAATTTTCCCGACTCTCTTCCTCTCTTGCTCCGAGGAGGAGGGTCTGGATGTCTTGGATGTGGAGGTGCCTGCCGGCTATGAATTGTCGGCTGGAACAGCCTCTATTTTCATGAATTCCTCCAAAAGTTATGACAGTCCGGCCGACTGGGTGAGCGGCACTTACGCCAGCCGTTTCAACCGGGGGGATAAACTCTACGATGATATGCGCACCAGTTCCAACGGCTATGGGGGTGGTTTGGGTCCGGTCTATGCCGGATATTCCTGCGGCAGCTGCCACAGTAACGCCGGGCGAACTAAACCGGCAGGCTGGGCCGATCATGGTTCGGGCCCATACGGATTTTCCTCAGCTTTGGTCTATGTGACGCGCAAAAACGGTGCTTTCTTTCAGGGATATGGCCGTGTGATTCACGACCAAGCAATCTATGGCGTGGAGCCGGAGGGCAAATTCAGCGTCGATTGGGATTATCAAACCTTCTCTTTCCCCGACGGAGAAACCTACGAGCTTGCACGTCCCAACTACCGCATCACCGACTGGTATCTCGGGGATATTTCTCCCGACGATCTCTTCTGCACTGTCCGCATCCCTCTTCGTCATGTCGGAATGGGTCAGATAATGTCGCTCGATCCAAAAGAAATTGAAGCCTTGGCAAAGAAGAGTAACTATCCCGAATATGGAATCTCGGGGCGGTGTAATTATGTCACTGAGCGCGGTGTGCTCTGTCTCGGAGTGTCGGGAAATAAAGCTCAACATGCCGACCTCACTGTCGAACTCGGTTTCTCTTCCGATATGGGTGTGACCAACAGCCGCTATCCAGAAGAGATTTGTGAGGGTCAGCATCAGATGACACAGGGTTCGATGATGGGATTGCTTTACGACAAACTCGATGTCTCAACGGAAGACATGGAGAATGTTGATCTCTACATGCAATGTCTCGGAGTGCCGGCACGACGCGATGTCAACGACCCGCAGGTGAAATTGGGCGAGCAGAAATTCTATGAGGCCAAATGTCATCTATGCCATGTCACGACCCTTCACACTCGCACCTCCGGATCGACCCTCCTCAACGGAACGCGTATCCCCTGGCTGGGTTGCCAGACAATCCACCCCTACAGCGATTTCTTGCTGCACGACATGGGTTCCGAGATAATGGGAGTCGGCCTTAACGACAATTATCCATCGGGGCTTGCCATGGGTAACGAATGGCGCACAACTCCTCTCTGGGGTATTGGCCTGCAAGAGAAAGTGAACGGCCACACCTATTTCCTTCATGACGGACGTGCCCGCAATTTTGTGGAGGCCATTATGTGGCATGGGGGAGAAGGAGAGGCCTCGAAGAATCTCTTCAAGAACATGAAGAAATCAGATCGCGATGCTTTGATAAGATTCCTGGAAAGCTTATAACGACTAAACAATGAAAAAACTGCTTTTAATGAGTATAATGGCGCTCACGGCCTTGGCTGGTAGGGCGCAATATGACGCCGATACGGAAAACGGCGTTGTCTCCTTCGCCGGACGCAAGGGGTTCGTGTGGGAGAGCAAGGATGGTAAATTTGAATTCAAGCCATATCTTATGGTGCAGACGGCGGTGGATTTCAACTGGTATGACAGCGAAGGACTCGACCCGGCCTATAATCAGGACCATGTGCATAACACAGGTTTTTCGATTCCTTACGCTGTATTGGGTTTCACAGGCCGCGCTTTCGGATTCATCACCTATAACCTCTCCATCAATGCGGCGGCTTCGGGAGCCGGTATCCTTCAGCAGGCATGGGCCGACATGAAGGTGTCGGAAGGCTTTGGAGTGAAAGTCGGTAAATTTAAGACCCCTTTCACCCATGCCACCCTCACCACCTTAGGAGAAACTCTTTTTCCCACGATGCCCGTATCGCTCACAACACCTGTAATAATGCCTTATTCCCTTAATGCCCTCACTCCTTCCATGATGACAGGATTCGACCTTGGCGTGGAGTTTCACGGCATGATAAAAGGGAAATGGGGTTATGAGGCCGGGATTTTCAACGGCACCGGTTCGAGCGTGAATTTGGCCACAAAGACCTTCAGCGACGACTGGCATATTCCCTCGCTCCTCTATGCGGCACGTTTCACATATCAGCCCTGGGGCGTGATGCCTGCAACCCAAGGGAATCCCAACCAGCTCGGACTCGACAAACTTCTTGTCGGAGTGTCGGCGTCGATGAATGTGGAGAGCGAAAATGAGAGCACCAACGATTTCCGCGCCGGAATAGAAGTGGCATGGATGCATAAAAAACTATACCTTGCCGCCGAGGCCTATTATATGCACGTCGGCTTTACCAAACGTCAGAAAATCGACGATACCTTTAATTATTTGGGAGGATATGTGCAGGGAGGCTACTTCATCACCGATCGGCTTCAGGGAGCATTGCGTTACGACCTCTTTGACCGCAACGGTCTTGACAAGGGAGGGTTGTTAAATCTCCCTTCCATCGGAGTCAACTATTATTTCAAGGGGGTGAATCTGAAGCTGCAAGCCATGTATCGTTACATGGGTCGCACCGGTCACGCCACTCAGCTCGACCGCGACAACGACGATCTCGGCCTTGCCACTCATAATGCCACTGTTCAGATTCAATACACTTTCTGATGGGATCTATGAGAACTATGAGAGCTATGAGAACTATGAGAACTATGAGAACTAAGAGAGCTATGAGGGCTATGGCGCCTAAGATCGTTATGGTTTCCATGATGATTATTCCTTTGCTCCTTTCGGGATGCGATGAAGGGAAAATCTATCCCTCCGAAGGCGGGGGAAATGACTCCGGTTTCAGCGTCAGGCTCATGGGTGATATTTCTGGCCTTAGTCAATATGAAGGCACGGGTTATTCCCCGGTGCTGGCAGTGTTTGAGGAGGGAAGCGACTTTGCGGAGGTGTCGAAAGCACTTGTGGAGGGTTCAAATGATTTTGAGATTGCCAGTGTGAATGTGGAAAGGGGGAGCGCGGAGGTGTGCATAATAAATTCTCTCCGCAAACGCATCATGACGATGGCCTCGGTGGAAATCACGGAATCTTCAGTGGAAACCGGGGGCGTGGTTCGATTTGATGTAGGGGAAATAGACATGACGCCTTTTGCGGTGATTTCTGACCGAGTTTTCTCCACAACCTGCATCCAGTGCCATGGTGGCACTTCCCACGCGGCAGCGGGGCTTAATTTGAGCCGGGAGGAGGCATATTCAATGTTGGTCAACGTCCCTTCCGTTGTGGAGGAGGGGATGTGGCGCGTAAAGCCGGGTGAAACCGACGAATCCACTCTTTGGGAGGCTGTGGCCACGGATGTCTCGGCCGGGTGGAGTTTCAACCATTCCAATCTGCTCACTGCCGAGCAGAGCGGGTTTATTGCTAAATGGATAGAGAAAGGAGCTCAAAAATGATAAAGAAGAGAAATATGAGTGCCCGGGGAGGGGCTCGCGAAACTCACGCCATAATAACAGTTGATAACCCTTCGGGCTCGTTCCTTGAACAGTTGCAGGAGGTGGAGAACCAATATCGCTCCCTCCTTTCGGCTGAGGGGGAAAGAATGAAACCGGTGTTTATGCGCTGGTTCCTTAGCGATGCTGCCAATCAGGCATCAATGCTTCCGGGCAGCGAGTGTGCCGTCTCGGTTGTGGAGCAGGCACCGCTGAATCTGACTAAAGTGGCTCTTTGGGTTTGGCTTATAGAGGATGCTGAGCCCCAGCTGCAATCTGATGGCAGCTACTCATTTGCGCATGGCAGCTACACGCATATATTAGAGGGAGGGGCCTCGCGTCCAGGGCTTGGACCATACGCTTCCACCTACGATATCTTTTCATCGGCTGAATTGAGATTGCGCCGGTTCGGAGGTTCACTTTTGGAGAACTGTGTCCGCACCTGGCTCTTTGTTCAGAATGTGGATGTGAACTATTCCGGGGTTGTCAATGGGCGTAACAGTGCCTTCGAGGAATTTGGGTTGACACCCCAAACGCGGTTTATAGCCAGCACAGGCATCGGAGGTCGCCATGCCGATAAGACCGTGGCGGTGCAGATGGACAGCTATTCTGTCCGTGGTCTTCACCCCGGGCAGATGCGACAGATTAACGCCCCTGATTATCTTAATCCGACATGTGAGTATGGGGTGGCCTTTGAACGCGCCACCAGCATCGATTATGGCGACCGGCGGCATCTTTTCATATCCGGCACGGCCAGCATCGACAACCGCGGTCAAGTGGTTTGGGAAGGGGATATAAGGAAGCAGACAGAAAGAATGTGGACTAACGTGGGAGCACTTTTGGAGGCGGCCGATTGCGACTGGCAGGATGTCGGTCAGATTTTGGTCTATCTACGCGACCCCGCCGACTATGGAGTGGTGAGCGAAATGTTTGCCAAGAGATTTCCCGATACTCCCTATGTTATTCTGTTGGCGCCTGTCTGCCGTCCGGGATGGTTGATAGAGATGGAATGTATGGCAATGAAACCTATCGAAAGCGAATATGCCGATTATTAAAAAGATATATCCTTCGGCTCTCCGTGTCGTAATTCTGTTGTGGATTGTCGTTTATGCCACTCATCTGCATGGGGCAAAGATCGCAGGAGTCACGCGAATAGAAGCTGATTCTTTGGGCCGAGAGACAGTCCTTTACGATGGGCTGCCGGTCACATTCAATACTCTCAGCCGCGATTTGCTGAAGAAGGTGAGTGGCGCGAGCAGCTATCGCGGACTCACCGCAGAGCAGACGGTAGCTTCAATCCGTCTCTTTCCTGTGGAATGGAAAGATGAACCCCTCATTTTTGTTAAGGATAAGGCACTCCGCGACCGTCTTGGGGCTAAGGGAAAACATATCTCTCTTTCCTCTCTTTTTGATGCGGAGGGAAGTTATAAAGTGACCACGCTATATGCGGGAGCAACCCCAAAAGAGACGCGTGCAATCGAAGAACTTGATGAAAAGGCCGGCATTTTGTTGGGGATAATTTCAGGGGAGCTGATAATGAAGGATGATAAGATTAAACTTCCGGAATGGAGAGTAAATTTGGAACTATTCTACAATCGTGTTCCGTTCTTGAAAATTCTGTTCATGCTTCTTTTCACAGGCTCGTTCGCGGCTGGTGCATGGTTTATCTGGAGTCGCTTTAATAGTCAAGAATCGGGAAGAAAATTATTCTTTTTTTGCGCCTCATTCCTTTCGGTAGCTTTTCTTGTTTCATTGGTTAATTTCATCTTGGAATGGATATTGGCCGATAGGATTCCGCTTTCCAACACCGGGGAAACGTTAAGTTTTACGGTCTTGGTTGGCACGGGGTTAACTCTCTTTCTGCTCCTGCTTAAAGGAGGAGGGGATAAAACAAAAGGGGAGAAGTCGATAGGGGTTTATATCCTTGGGATGCTGTTCTGGGGATGTGTGGCATTGGTGTCGTGGATATTGGGAGACAATCCGGTGGTTACTCCCCTGATGCCGGCTCTTCAGTCGCCGTGGCTTTCAATACATGTCACATTGGTTATGATTTCCTACGCCTTGTTGGCTCTCACCTTCGTGATTGCCTTGATTGGGATGATAAGCCCCAAAGGAGGGGAGATGCTTCGAAAGGAATGTATGGTGCTTCTTGACTGTGGTGTGTGGTTTCTTGTGGCAGGTATTGTCACCGGGTCTATCTGGGCCAAGGATGCCTGGGGAGCCTATTGGAGTTGGGACCCTAAAGAGACTTGGGCCTTAATCACCCTGATAGCCTATTCGCTCCCTTTGGTTGGGAGGTTGCGTGGTCGCTGGTTGTATGTTTATCTTTCCCTTGCCTTCTTCACAGTCCTGATGACCTATTTCGGCGTCAACTATTTCTTAGGGGGTAAACACAGTTATGTCTGAATTTTGATAGTAGTTGAAAAAATGCTAATTTTGTAATGACTATACCAACTTAGCATATTTCAATGAAAAAAAGATATAAACTTGCATTTCTAAGCGGCATGGCAATGTGTATGGTGGTGCCGCTTTCCTGTTCTGTGGGGACCCCGGACAAGGAGCTGGTGAGCCAGGCGCAAGGCATTGTCATTAATGAACTTATGCCACGCAACCGCACAGGCCTTCTCAGCGAAAGCCATAAACCGGCCGACTGGATAGAACTTAAAAACACCTCCAACGACTCCATCAGTTTGGAAGGCTACCAATTGGCAGTGGTGAAAAAGAACCGTAATTCCACTAAGAAAAGCGATCAAGAGGAGGTGGAGACATGGGAATTTCCTGACGTCACAATCCCCGGCGGCCAATGCCTTGTGGTCTTTGCTGACAAGGGGAAAAGTGAAGACTACGACAATGCCTTGTCTGCCTCCTTCAAACTCCCCAAAGAGGGCGCAGCCGTTCAGTTCCTTTCTCCTAAAGGTACTGTGATTAAGGAGGTGAAATATGGTCACTTGGACCCCGACCAAGCCTACGCACTTCAACCCGACAGTACCTATTCCGCCACCTATTGGCAAAGTCCCGGCTTTGAAAACACACGCGACGGCTATGAGCAAGCCATGCTCAAAATGGATAGCCAACGCAAAGGTCCTCTCCGCATCTGGGAGATGATGAGCCGTGCCTCCAAATCTACCGACAATTGGGTGGAAATTAAAAACGTTAGCGACCAAGATGTAAACCTCGGGCAATATTCCCTTTCCAAAAAGATGGGAGGGGATGCGCAATATTGGAAACTTCCCTCACGTACTCTGGAACCCGGCAAGATGATTACCATTCAATTGGCCGGCGACGGGCGTAACCCTTATAACCCACTTCAGGCTCCCTTCAAGCCGGGTGACTCTGAAACAATAGTGCTGAGCAAGGATGGCGAATTTATCGACGGTGTCTGCGCCAAAATGAGCATTATAGGCGGCTCCATTGGCCGTTCCAATTCCGGAAAAGGGTTCTACTATTACTCCAAACCCACTCGCAATGAAGAGAACGGGAGCGACGGTCGCAGATTCATCTCAGCCGTTCCTCAGTTTGATAAAAAGCCGGGGGTATATCCCAAAGATGACCGCCTTTGTCTAAGGCTCACGGATAAGGATAAAGAGAAGGTGGTGCATTACACTCTCGATGGTCGTGAGCCGACGAGCTCCTCGCCTGTGCTCAAAGATTCTATCGTGGTGACGAAAGGAACCGTGGTCCGCACCTTTGCCGAAGGGGATTCACTCAATCTCCGCAGCAACGTGGCAACCGCCACTTATCTGCCCGGAGCCCAACACGACCTTGCGGTGGTGAACATTGCGGCCAACAAATATGATCTTTTCGACCCCGTGAGAGGTATCTATGCCGACGGCCCCGACTATGGCGAGGATTGGCCTCATAAAGATGCCAACTTCTGGAAAGACTGGACCAGGGATGCACATGTGGAGCTTTTCGACGGCAAAGAGGGGGTCTCGGCCGATTGCGGCTTGAAAATATTCGGAGGCTACTCGCGCAACGAGGATAAAAAATCCTTTCGTCTTAAATTCCGCAGCGGCTACGGGGATGCCGAGATTGATTACGATTTTTTTGGCAACGGCGAGACGATGGAGCTTAAAGACTTGGTGCTCCGCTCGGGCTCGCAGGATTACAACCGTTGCATGGTTCGAGATGAATTTTTTACAAGTCTGATGAAACCCCATGCCCCGACATTGCTTATCCAGGAATATCGCCCGGTGGCGCTCTATGTAAATGGCGATTATTTCGGGCTTTATTATCTTCGCGAGAAAATCGACAAGAATTTTGTGGCGCGTAAGCTCAATCTCTCCAACGACTCAGTGAATATTATCATGTCGAAGGGATATAACGAAGAGGGAGGTAAGACAGCTTACACTAACCTAATAAAATATGCCCAATCTCACGACTTATCCGTTGCGGAAAATTACAAATATATGGAGGAGAATGTGGATTTGCAGGGTTTAATTGATTATAAACTCGGCGAAATATATTCAGGTAATACTGATGTGGGGAATATCCGTTACGTTCGCTCCACAGCTCCTGGCAGCGACCGCAAATGGCATTTCGTTTTTTATGATTTGGATGCGACATGGATAGGCTATAAGCCCGCGGCCGAATATTATCTTTCGATGGGTGGCACAGCGGCAGAGTCGAACGTGACTCATCATAATATCCTAATCAACCGCCTTTTGGCTAACAAGGAATTTCGCGCTTTATTCCTTGAGCGACTTTCTTATCACTTGGAAAACACCTTCTCCACCAAGAATGCCACAGCCGTGTTTGATAATTTAGTGGAGAAGATTCGCCCTGAAATGAAACTCAATTGCGAGCGTTGGCCGCAGCTGAGCTATGAACAATGGGAACGGAACACCGCAGATTTCAAAAAGAAATTCGCTGATAAGCCTCAGGTCATGCTCAACGACCTCCGAAAATATCTTAACATTACGGAAGCGGAAAATAAAAAGTATTTCAGCAAACTTGGCTACTGAAATACTCTATTCATAATTCCTTCTTTACTGTTCAAACAGATAGTCTATCCTTCGTTTCTGGGAATTTTCATCTGATTATCCACAGTGTTGATTTCACCCTTGGGCAATTCATAATAAACTTTCAACATCACCGTATCCTGCAGATAATTGATTGCTCCGACTTCGATATTAATTATTTTCAATCCCGTTCTGTCGGTCACTTCTTTCAGAAGCTCCGGATATTGCGATGGCTTTATAAGGTCCACCCGGTCGTAAAGGATATATTTACACGACACCTGTTTCAGCTTGTGCGACCCCTCGAAAAGCCAGATAGCCAGAACAAAAAGGAGATTAGCCGCGGTGAGTTCCGAATAACTTAGTTTCACGGCCATGGCATTTATCACTGAGAGAGTGATAATCACAAATAGATATGTCATCTCCCTTACAGATATCACCTCGGTTCGGTAGCGAATGATGCCGAAGATTGCAAAGAGCCCCAAAGCCATTCCGATCTTGATTTTCACACCTCCCAACATATATGTGAGGAAGAAGACGCTCACGCTTATCAAGGAGAATGTGAAATAATAATTCATCTTCAGGTTCTTCCGATAATAGAAGATGTGGATGATTATCCACACGAAGAAGGCATTGAAGAGAAAGCGGCAAAGAAGTTGCAGCGTTCCTTCAAGGTCTAATAGAGGCACATTGAATATCTGAATATTTTCCATATCTGTTTTAAAGTTCTCGTTTTGAATCTTGGGAAAGGCGACCGACCATTCTTAGTTTCTCTTTAAGTCGGTTTTGGCGAAGGCTCGGGTTGGTGAGGGCCATGCCTATGCAATATTTGCTGAAGCCGGTGGGATGAATCCTCAGACTGCGAAGAGTCTCTTCAAGGCCGGATTTGCAATTGCGGCCGTCTCTTTTCCATTCGATGATGCCGATATTATCCATGCTCAAGTGGCGTCCCGTAAGATAATTATGGAAATAGAGATGGGTGTCGATAGTGATTCGTTCGGTCATCTCCTTATTTATCAGAGTGATTCGATAGAAATGGTTTTCAATCTGAGGAATAAGTGAGGCGGGATTATATTGAGAAAAGAGGTTAAAGAAATTGTCGTAATGGGTGAGGTCGGAGCCGGCACGCATCGACACGCGGTTTTTCCGCGTCCGCCCTTTATTATTTTTGGTTTTTATTTCGATAAAAGGAGGGATTTTACTATCCTCATATAATCTGATACGCACCTTCTGTCGGTTCTTTTTACCACGTTCATGTTGATAAAACATCTGCGTGTCGGGCGTATCAAAATATTTGGTATAGTAAGGCATGTTGCATCGGCCATCAATCTGCTGGATAAGATAATTGGGGGAAAGGAGACGGAGAAGTTCTATGATTTTATCGTAGGTAGTGACATATTTGGTGTCGATGCGGTTCATCAACCTCACCTTTCCCGTCTCCTTTAGGGAGATGGTTTTAAACGACTCCAAAATTGCCGACTCAATCATACTTCCTTCGATTCCGATAATAGTTATTCTCTCCTCACCGACAGGTCTAAAATCCTAATTCCGATTCAATCTGCAAATTTAAAAAAAATAAGTAAGATTCGGAGAATTTCCAAGTATAAAAACGTTAATAAACAAAATCCCACCTTTGGATTGTTTCCGTCTTTAATCCGACTACAGACCAAGGTAAAGCTAAATAGGCATTGTTTTGTGACTTATCTCGATTGGATTGAATTAAATAAAATGTTATCTTTGCCTTTGGTAATATTATATTGACATGATGAAACAAGTTTTATTTATTATTGCACTTCTTACTTCCGTAACCTTGTATTCACAAGAATTGAAGGTTCTGAGTTTCGATCTTAATCAGAAAGACCTTACGGCTCGCTTAAATCCGCGTGTAGATAGCAATTCCTTTGCTCAGTGTAGTCTTGGAATGATGTATGAGAATGGAGAGGGTGTAGAAAAAGATATGGAACAAGCTATAAAATGGTATAAAAAAAGTGCGACCCAAGGTTTTTCCTATGCTGTGGAGGCTCTTCAAAGGTTAGGTGTTGAATAGGTAATGGAATATAAAGCGAGAAAGAACACAGTCATAAACCTTATAACTGATACTGCTACAAATTGAAATATCTTTGGTTAGAGATTTCCATCATTTTTGTATATTTGCAGTTGTATAATAGGGATAAAAATGAATGAAGTAAAAATTTTAGGTTCAGATGATCATCGCATTTTATTTGGAGATGCTCTGGATGCGTTAGACTTAATTCCTGACGAGTCTGTGGATTTGATTTTTGCTGATCCACCCTATAATATTGGTAAAGTTTTTGCCGGTGGTCTAAAGGATAAATGGGCCACGGATGAAGACTACTTAAACTGGTGTTATCGGTGGTTGCAATTATGTATAGATAAATTAAAACCTAATGGTGCATTCTATGTAATGACTTCTACCCAGTTTATGCCTTATTTTGACTTGTTTCTTAGAGAAAGGTTAACTGTTCTATCAAGGATTGTCTGGTCTTACGACAGTTCAGGAGTGCAGGCAAAAAGATACTTTGGTTCTATGTATGAACCCATTTTATTCTGTGTTAAGGATAAAGACAATTATACGTTTAATGCTGAGGATATTTTAATAGAAGCCAAGACAGGCTCCAAAAGAGGACTCATAGATTACAGGAAAACGCCACCACAACCATATAATACTCAAAAGGTTCCCGGCAATGTATGGGATTTTTCCAGAGTGAGGTATAGGATGGAAGAATACGAAAACCATCCTACCCAAAAACCTGTAGCTCTTTTGGAACGAATTATTATGGCCAGTTCGAATGTGAACGATATTGTATTAGATCCTTTTTCAGGTTCTTTTACAACAGGTTTTACGGCCAAAAAATTAAAACGTAGGAGTATTGGTATTGAGATACAGGAGGATTACATCAAGATTGGACTTAGAAGATTGGGATTGGCCACAGAATATAATGGTCTCCCTCTTATTAAAGACCCTAAGACAACTAAAATTAAAAACCGAAAGGGAATTAGAACTTCAATAGTTGAACAACCAAGTATTTTTGGATTAGAATATTAGAGATGATAACTGAACATGCTTTCACTGGAACCATTAGAGATGTGTTAACCCGGTTTTTTGGTAGTCAGGCTGATTCTATTTTAGAAAGCAGCTTACTCATTCAATACCTAAATGAGAAAACTAAGTCAGCTAATAAAGGGTCTAAGGCAAGGGGAAGTTTTGCAAATTTATATTCTATATATGTAGTGGTTGAGGACTATGTTAAACATGGCTATCATAAAGCAAAGAAAAGAAAATATGCAGATTATGAAGGTGCAATGTTTAAGGATCTTTTTAGAAGACAAAGAGAATTGCCATTTGGGGCAAAGTTGCAAAATCATTCCTTGAATAATAGAACTAATTCTGAATTTCAAAAGTTCTTTCCCACAGCTAATCTTATTCCAATTATCAGAAATCAAGAAACCAATAGGTATTGGGTAAATGAAAGTCTCTTAAGGATTAGACTGACTGGGAAGAATTTTAATATAGCGAATGCTGTCATAGCGATTATAGATGAGTATGTAAAAACAAAACAGAAGTCCTTTATTAGGTTCATTGACCAATGTAAGAAAATGCGGACAATAGGCAATGAAGATAAAGAAGAAATCAAAAAATTCATCTTAGATCTTTTAGCACCTAATGTGGATGCAAGGCTTTTTGAAATAGTAAGTTATTCCATACTTAGGTTTTACTACATAGATCAGAATATCTTTTGGGGATATAGTCTTGATAAAATTGAAGCCGAAAATCTTAAATTGTATAAAACAGGCAGAACAAATGCTAATGATGGAGGTATAGATTTTGTTATGAAGCCTCTCGGAAGATTTTTTCAGGTAACTGAAACATTGGATTTTAAAAAATATTTCTTGGATATTGAAAAAATTGAAAAATATCCGATAACTTTTGTGATAAAATCTACCGAATCAATCCATGAAATAAAAGAAAAAATAGAGTCACACGCACTTAAGACATATCCGGTCAGAGCAATTGTTAATAAATATTTAGATTGTATAGAAGATATAATTAATATTCCCACTTTGATACAATATCTCCAGATAGTAGAACAGAATGGGATGCTACAGCAGGTTTTAGATGAAATTATTTTGCAGAGTAAAGTAGAATTTAATTATCCGGATGAGGGGGAAGAGTTAAATTTCTTTGAGGAAGTCGAGAATTAAAATGCTAAGTAAAAGAATAGGAATGGTATAAGGAAGAGATAAAGGGAAATATGATTCTTTTAAATATTTTCTCTTTATTTTGCGTTATAATATTAAATATGATAAACTCCTATCTCTTCATCCCCCGCCGGGATGGCGGGGCTAATGTATATACAGAAATGGTAAAAACAGCAACTAAACGATTAAAAAAGAGAGACCTTCAGGATCTTATCCTTGAATTTCTCCAGAAACAAAATAAACAGAGTTTTAACTATAAGCAGATCGCATTCGGAATCGGCGCCACTAACCCCGCCAACCGGATGGACGTAATAAATCTTCTCGATGAACTTGCTGCGGGCGACGTCATTGATGAAGTCGAACTCGGAAAATATAAAGCCAAAGGAAATTTAGGCACTGAAAATGTGGGCTACTTCGTGAGAAGAAGCAATGGTAAGAATGCCGTTGTTATCGACGACCAGACAATCAATGTGGCCGAACGCAATTCAATGCATGCCCTCAACGGCGATAAAGTGCGCGTGATGGTCTCAGCCGCCCTGCGTGGCAACGCCCCCGAGGCAAAGGTGCTCGAAATTTTGGAAGCCAAAGACCAGACATTTATCGGCACTCTCAAAATAGATAAGAATTATGCCTCTTTAGTAACCGATTCCAAGTTCCTTGCAGCAGATATTATCATTCCAAAAGGGAAACTTCGCGGAGGTAAGAACGGGGATAAAGCAGTGGCACGCATCACTCAATGGCGCGATGATGAAATGAACCCTCGCGGCGAAGTGATAGATATATTGGGCAAGAAGGGAGATAACACCACCGAGATGCACGCTATCCTCGCCGAATACGGCCTTCCATATAAATATCCTGCCGCAGTGGAGAAAGCAGCAGAGAAGATTGATGCCGGAATCACTCCTGAAGAGGTGGCAAAGCGCGAGGACTTCCGCAAAGTCACCACTTTCACCATCGACCCACGCGACGCCAAAGACTTCGACGACGCTCTCTCAATTCGACAGCTTGCAAATGGCAACTGGGAAGTGGGTGTGCATATCGCCGATGTGACACATTATGTGAAACCCAACAGCATAATAGAGAAAGAGGCCAAGCAGCGCGCCACAAGTGTCTATCTCGTGGATCGCACCATCCCCATGCTTCCCGAGCATCTTTCCAATGGCATCTGCTCGCTGCGTCCCAATGAAGAAAAACTTACTTTTTCGGCCATATTTGAACTCGACAAGGATGCAAATGTGGTAGATTCACGCATACGACGCACTGTGATACGCTCAGATCGCCGTTTCACCTATGAGGAGGCACAAGATATCATCGAGACCGGAAAAGGCGATTACGCGCAAGAATTAGCCACTCTCAACGACCTTGCAAAAATACTTCGCAGACGTCGTTATGATGCGGGTGCCATAGAATTCGACCGCGCCGAGGTGAGATTTGACATAGATAAAGACGGCAAACCGGTCGATGTCTACTTCAAGGAATCGAAAGACTCCAACAAGCTCATAGAAGAATTCATGCTTCTCGCCAATAAGACTGTGGCGGAATTCGTGGGCAAGACGAAAGGCGGTCGCAAGCCACGCACGTTTGTCTACCGTGTGCACGACAATCCCGACCCCGAAAAGATGGCCAATCTCTCGCTCATAGCCCGTCGATTCGGCTATAAACTCAAGACGGAGGGACGTTCGCGCGAAGTGAATCA
>CAZXGU010000033.1:0-21715 GCA_964640375.1 uncultured Sangeribacter sp.
GGTTGTAGGGAATACGACTTGGCTGTGTGCGACCCCGACTATGGATTGGGCAGGAAGCTGCGAGGGGGCACATGGGCTACACGTTGGGGCGATGACGGTTCGGGATTGGGAGGAGTGCCTGATGCCGGATATTTTGACGAACTGAGAAGGGTTTCGGTCAATCAGATAATATGGGGAGGGAACTACTTCATAAATCATCTCTATCCGACCCGTTGTTATTTAATCTGGAACAAGAAAGACCGTCCTCCGAAGATGGCTGATTGCGAGATGGCGTGGACGAGTTTTGACAAGAACGCCAAAGTGTTTACATCAGCACGCAATCCCGGAGGTATATCAGGCAAAGGGAGGATACATGTATGTCAGAAGCCTGTACAGCTGTATCTGTGGATATACGAAAACTACGTCTTGCCCGGACAGAAGGTTCTTGACACTCACTTAGGGTCTGGGTCTTCGATGATTGCAGCATGGGAGATAAACAAAATATTGAGGTCACAGGGGAAGCAGGAGATAGAATTTGTCGGGATTGAGATAAACCCACAATATTTTGACTCTGCCGTAGAGAGGTTCATGCGACACGTTGAGAAACATTCAGACAGGCTGGAAGTATGATAAGCGAAGCAACTTACGAATATATCACAAAGACCCTCACAAAGAAGATACTTGCGGAGAAAGAGATTGCAGAGACGCTTAAATACGCCTCTGGCAATCGCAAGCCGAGCAAAGGGGTAACGGCACATCTCAGCGACGTGATTGAGAAGCACATGTACCGCAGCAAGGACAAATACATACTTGTCAGCGAGCAGGGCGACATGTACGCCTACGGAGGCCGTGGCTGGGAGCGCATAGAGCAAAACAACTTCATGCGTGAGCTGATAAAGCGCATCCTCACTGAGATGGGCGTCAGCGTCACCTACAAGACATATTCAGTTGACAAGATAGCGACAGAGTGCATGAGTGGATTGACAGCGAGTGATTCGACACTGTTTGAGCCATCGCGGAGATACATCTGCTTCACAAACGGAGTGTTTGACCTCGCCAAAGGTGAGCTGAAAGACTTTCATCCTCGCTACATGACAGAGATAAACCTTGATTTCCCCTTCATCTCAGATAAAAACGGCTACCTTGATTCTTATGAAGGGAGCAAGATGTATCGGCTATGGGACCAGAAACTTGGGGAGATATTCGACAATCGCGAGTTCCGCGATGCCTTCCAGCTGTTCTGTGGGTCTCTTCTTGCGAGCCGCGACACCTTCAAGGTCAATTACATCTGTTATCTCGAAGGGCCAGGAGCCAACGGCAAGAGCGTAGCCGCACATGCAGTGGCAAACGTGTTCGGACGCAGATACTTCTCGAAATACTCTCCTATGCAGCTAATCAAAGGCAATCAGAAAGAGAGATATGTGGCAGATTTATCCGGTAAAATCTGCAATCTTTGTGACGACATGGACGAGAAAACACTGTCGGGAGGCGACTTCAAGCGATTGGTGAGCGGAGAAGAGATACAAGGCATGGCAGCCTACGCCCGGCGCCCCATACTCGTGACCCCTCCCCTGTTTCTGTGCTGCACCAACAACATGCCGCGCACAGAAGACGACTCATGGGGGCATCACAGACGGCAATTGCGGTTACTCACCACCCGATTGCGCTTCGGCGAAGACAGGGAGAAAGACCCACGGCTCACAGAGAAACTTGCCGAAGTGCCATGCAAGCAGAGGATATTCAACTGGATGTATCAAGGCTACAGAAAAGTATTGGCTAAAGGGGGCGAGATTGAGCTGAGTGCAGACGTGAAGCAAGCCATGATTGCGCTCATGGAGGATTCCACCCCGATGCAACGCTGGGCAGCCGATAAAGGGATTTCTAAAAAAAAAGGAAAAGACAGGGTGATAAAAAGAGAGTGGCGAAAGCTCTCAGACCTCTGGACTGATTATAGTAAATGGAGCAAAGAGAACGGAGTGAGCAATAAAAAACTTGACAGCCGCGATTTAAGCTCCTTTCTAAAAGGGTTCGACTTCGAGAGCAAGCGATTGAGCGACGGAGTTTCATTTTATATATAATACACAATATGGCAAGAATATTCAAACCAAGACCCAAGCCTGTATATACGCTTGATATAGGCAACAAGGCAATCAAAGCGGAGTTTTTCGTTGATAAAAACAACATCAACAACTGCTATCTTAACATCACGGCTCGTGAATCGCCATTCATGCACCGCGTGTCGGGCGATACGTTCGGTTATCTCCTCACAGCCGTAGCCGACGGACGCGAGGATGAAGTAGAGGCTTATTGTGCCATGATATGGCGAGTGTCAAGTCAGGTCTATTCCGACCCCGACTTCTGTTCGGACATCGTGAGTGCAATCAACAATCTTGACAACAGATTATTCGAGCAGGCAGTGAAAGGTGCTGAAGAAGTGACAGAATCGTCCAACATGGCAGACGAGGCACTGATGATGCAGGTAGTTTCGGAAACCACCATGACAGCCAAGGAGAGAGAAGCCTCGCGCAGAGAGTTCAGAAAAGGATTGGATGAAGTTGTTGAAGCGATAAACAACCGTGATGCGTGAAATAATAGACCGTAAGACAGCTCAGATGCTTTGTCGCCTGTTCGACCGCATGTACAAGCTCGGAGTGAATGACGCAGCAAACGCCGAAGACGAAGGGCTTGTGAGGATGTGGATTGAGAAGACAACGCAGCCCGGAGTGTTCGGGAGATTGGACGACGAGACCTCACACGAAGCCATGTATTGGCAGCTCACCATACAGAAGATAGCCTTCTCTGCAGGGGTGAGCAAGCGTCTGATGTGGTATGCGTCGTGCATGGGCCGTTACGGATCCAATTATTTCTCCACAGGCTGGGTAGTGTTCCAGTGTTTCTACAATCTCGGTATGCAGGATTATATCAACGACCCCACGGCACGCACCTTGGAAGCCTTCAACTCCAAACCGCGTCAACGCTGGATAAAGGGAGGTGGAGATTGGAACACGCCAAGCATAGTGAGCCAGGCACAAGAGTTCTGCTTCAAGCGCAATCACTCAGACCAGCATAGCTCAGACCGCAAGGCGTTAAAACCGAACCATTATACAATGTTTATAAAGGCAATCGGATTGGCGGCATTAAAAACCCTTTAGCAGACTTAATGGCAAAATATCTTAGCATATTCCACAGAGTTCCCATCGGAAGCAGGAAATATATTCTTGCTCCGGTGGGAACCTACATGAACAGGAAGCTCGCCACGGCAAAGGCAGGGAGGACGGCTGTGGTCCGCGACAGCTGGCGCAACGAGAAAATGAAGATTGCCGGTGTGAGCCGCGTGTCGATGAAATCCTCTGTTTTCAGTTTTCTGTTGCGGTCGATATATGGCGAGCAGAAAACAGCCACCGACCTTATGGAAGAATGGAGAAAGCAATCGATAATCGACGGCTACGGACGGCATGGATTCAGCGAAGATGAATGTCTTGTGATTGAACTTAAAGAAATAGAGGAGAAAAATAAAGATGGCAAGCAGGATAATCCCGATTCGACCCAAAGATGATACCTCCACGCTATCAAAGCTGGAGAAAGACATGCTCACATATCAAGTTCTGTTCGGATGCGACAATCAAGTGGCATTTCTGATGTTCCACCCCGAATATATGGATGCAGGGAAGCTCAACAAAGCCGGCAAGAAGATGTGCCGCGAAGTGTTCGGCTACGCCAAATGCAAGGAATATCAAGACAAGTACCGGCAAACTCTTTCCAACTTCTGTGATTACTCCGAAGAGGACATGACAGATATAAGCGAAGAGCGAAAAGAGAGAGCGTTGCAGAAATTATTGCACAAGGCCATGCGGATTGTAGAACGCGGAGACGAGCTCGAACCCGACGACTTGAAGACAGTGTCGGAGATATTCAAGAAAGTGGGACTGCTCAAAGATGAGAACGGAGAAAGAATAGAAGAACCACGGAGGTATCTTCCCGAAACATGCAACCGCTGTAGATACAAGATATTTGTGGAAGAGAACATCGCTTCGGGCAATATCGAAGATACAGGGGAAGAAGAAAGCGCAGACAGTTGATTGCCTGCGCTCTTGTTACAAATAATGAAAACTTACGAAATAAAGAAAGTGTTACTCTCCTGAGTTTTCCTCTTCGGGGTCTGAGTTGTTATCTTCCCCTTCCGAGGGGTCGGGAGTCTGATTCTCGTCCGGAATTGGTGACTCCTCTTCCTGTTTCTTGACGTGAGGCACACGGAGATTGATAACAAGCCCATTCACCTCCTGTCCGCGGTCGATAACCATTTCTATGCCGGTCTTTTCTCCGGTAACGACTACATGATGATTGCCGTCGGGATATTTCTCATCGGGGAGGTCAATCTCGAAATCCATAAACAACTCGCCAATCGGGAACTCGTGGCCGTCAACGAGAATCATAATCTCGCCATCCTCGTTGCGGCAGTTGTACTTGTCGCCGAAAGCATGAGAAGCCTCATATTTGAAGCTCTTGGTGGTGGTGTAGAGAGTGAGCAGCCAATTGGCATCAAGCCAGCCTACGGGATTGCCGTCGTTGTCAGTGAGTCGGAGAATGAAGCTAAAATCCGACTGATTGTTGATTTTTCTAAGCATAATTCAAGAAAAATTAAAAGTGAAAGATTATTGTTTATTTGGGGCATTGTTGTCAACACCCGGTTTATAAGGATTGTCGTTATTTGCTTGACTTGGGTTGTTTTCAGAATCTGATTTTTCGGTTTCAATCACCTCTGTGGCGGTGTTGTCCTTGCCGAAATCCTTTCGAGCCTGAGCCTCGGCTTTGAGTTTGATATACGTTTCGCGGTATATCTTTTCCTCCTGCTCGTCGCGGATCTGCTTTTCATCATCGGTATATTGCAGATTAAGCTCGCGCCTTCCGTTCTTCTGAGAGATGAGCGAAGCATAAGAGAGCTTGCATATACGGTCGGCGATTGCATCTTCATCCAGCGGAATCCACGGAGTGTTCCACACCGATGTCCTAAGCCGAGAGAATCGCCCTCCCCCATTTTCCAATTTGTCGCACATCGCCTTCAGAATGGCAATGACATGCTTGGCCGCCGTCATCACCTTGGGCCACATCACATGGCACCACTGAATTTCACGACGCATGAGGATTTTGAGAGTTTGGGAAGAGTCGGCTCCCGATTTTAATATTTCGGGAGGGAGGTCAACGCTCATGGTCGAACACATTATTTCATCGCGGATGTTTTTGAGGTTGATTGTGGCGATATTGGAAATGTCGGGCGCACCGATATACTTCGCATCTGACGCCTTTAGGCTCTCGGCATCACCTTCAATGCCAATCACCTCCTCGCCCGAAGAGAGCGGAGGAAGATTTTTGATTTTAAGAGCCTTCACCATGAACTTTGAATAAGCCGTGGAGCGCATCTTGTCGGAAGTGTAAGAGAGGGCGCGGTCGAGAGAGTTGATATTCTGCATCGCCTGTCCTATAAACGAATCCTGAAAACGGAGATAGACGGTCTGCAAGACGTTGTTCCCAAGCTGAGATTCCATTTCATTGATGCAAGTCCAGCCGTCCTTGCTCTTCTTCATAGTGGCTTTGCCACGGAACCAACCCTTGACTTTGCCCCACCAAGTCTTTCCACAGGCCTCGATCAGCTTTTCTTTATCCTCCACATCACCCTTAACCCATGTTGAGATAATATCACATGTGAAAATATCCACTGCAGAGCGGCCATTAAGGGTATATAGTCTGACAAGCACCGGACGACCCTTGCTGTCCTTATGAGGGAAAAGCGTGTCGCCATTTTCGGTAGAGTAGATTGTAAACCCGAACTCATAACCCAAATGATAGATATAAAGAGCCGCATCTCCGCATTTACCTGCTGAATAAAGCAGGTCAACCCATGAAGCGTCCACCCCCGAAGCATCCTTATAAGAGCATAAGATGTCGAAAGCTTCACGGTCTTTACCTCCCTCATCGGCAATCTCGATTCCGTTCTTTCCGAGATGAGAGGCTTTCTGTTTAAGCAGCATTTCGGGCAATCCGGAACGCACGGTCTCCACATTGTCATAGCCGACAATCACCTCCTCCATGATTGTTTTCTCCTCCACAATGCCCTCATCATTTATAATCTCAATCTTGCGCTCCACCACATCATAGACCGGACGCGAGGAATAGACATTGGAGTTAATCACATGCGCTCCCTCTGTGGATTCCTTATATAAATCCTCATTCGAGAGATATTGAAAATTCAATCCCGGAACAGGGTCGGGAATTTCGTAATAATCGGGGGCAGTCATAGGCTCCGGTATCACATCATCGGCCAAGAGCCTTTTCCACGGTTTCTTCCTTAATAAAGGTTCTATCAGCGAGTAATCCATTTTGAGGTAGTTTTACGTTGAATAAATTTTCGTCCTGGCACGCTTCTTCTCGAACTTGCATAGAGGGCCTTATAAGCATCCGGCTCAACCTTTTTGGGAGGCTGCTTACGTTGGCGCGTATCGAGAGTGAAGATTGCGCGGAGGGCGATTGTGGTCATAATATCGGGAGAGAACTTGAATCTCGATTTAAATTCATCCGTCGAGCGGTAATAGGTCTTTTTATTGCGCTTCTGGACGATGAAGAGATTAACCTCGTCGTATAAAATCTCGATAAATCTTCTCTGATTGTCTTTTTTGCCGTAAGTGAGAATAGTGTCGGCAGGGATAGCGGAGGAAATCATGCCCGACTTGATAAGCACCTCCATTTTGCCGAGCAGCTGGGAGCGGAGATTATAAAACTCGTCAGAGTTCACTTGATTGCCGGCAGAGTCATATTCGGGCAGCACGCGCTTGTTCCAGGTCACGGGGAATCCGTCAGTGAACGCCTGCACCCAATATCCGTGGCCTGTGGCATCGAAAGCAAAATTTGTAACCGGCACATTATATTTCCTCAGTCTTGACTCAATCCAAGATTTGAGCATCATGGGTTCGCCCGAGAAAAGCTCGATAGCAATCATGCGCAGACCGCGCCATATAATCATAGGCATCTTGTCGTTGCCCTCGCGTCCGGAAGAAACGTCCATTGTGGCATACATCTGCTCGTCATAATCAATGGGGTTCTGCCAAAGGAGGTCAATCATACGACGGTTGACCTTAACCTCCTCCTCCTCGATTGGACCGAAATAAGCCTCCCCTACCACGGAGCGTTGCGTCTTACCTGTGGCATGGAGGTTAGCGACTGATTGTCCGCGTGTGGCATTGACAAGCTCACGGTTCCCTGCTGCTGTTCCGGTAAAGACTGTAAACGACTTCACATAATCATACACGGTCAGACCTGCTTCCGCATCCTCGGGTTTGAGAGTCAGTCCTGCACGCTCCACCACCTCCTCTTTTGTGTCGCCCCATACAATCCCTTCTGGAGTGTCACCGAGATTGTAGAAATATCTCACTTTGCCAATCATCTCGGGGCGCAGGTAATAACCGTTTTCGTCAAGATAACCTGCATCGCGGAGCATGGCAGTGGTCCAGTGATGATGAACCGGGTTAAATGTGAGAATCATCTGTGGAATCATGCCCGATTCGTCACGGTTACGCATGAACCAGAACAGGAATATCTTGAACTGCTTGATAGCCGTGGCTTCGTCAATCATAATCAGCGAAGCCTGCTGCTTCTTGGCATATTCCATGAAATCCTCCCATTCGCTCGGATTGTCAGCATTGAAGTTACAGTGGATAAGCTGTAGATTGGAATTATGCTGAGTCCAAGAGAAGGTAGGTGTCTCTGACAACCCGACTTCACAACGGGCGAAGTTTCCACAGACCGTGATTCCGTCGCGCTGCATCGAGGTTCCCTTCTTATTGTCTTTCGACTGAAAAGAGATGATGCGCGAAGTGAACCCATAACGGTCCATTCCTCCGAGAGCCTTGAAATATAGGGCAAAGGTCTTTCCGGCCGTACCCTGTCCGCACATGAAGATAAGATTACACTCCGAGGCGCATACATCCTCCTGCAAGCCCGGCTGGGGAATGTAATCTATATTCTTGCGCAGGGTAAAGCCGTCAATCACCGTCAAGCTTTTCTCCTTGGCGGTGGCGAGTTTCCTGACAACCTTCGGGTAAGGCTTCGGGAAGTCAATATTCTTATTTAATATCCTTAGTCCCATAAAAATACAGGCCGGCATACGCGGTTTTCAACGCGCATACCGGCTCATGGCTCTATACAGATGCAAAGATAATAAAAAATATTTAAAGTTTTACTTTAATTTTGTTGCAACAATTGATTGATTGTATTATATTTGCAAAGTGAACGAGAAAGATATACTTTGTCCGATATGCCAGAGGGCAGGGCGACACTCCCGACTTGGCAAAGTTGAGCATATCGACGGCCACGGAGCATTATTGTTGTGGTGCAAGAAATGCAAGGCGGAGATTCGTATATCGCTCGACACAATCAAGACATAGACGCAGTTGATACTTCATAGAGCCGAGAGCCGATGTTCCCCGACGGGGGATGTCGGCTCTCGCATTTTTTATTCACATAGCAAAACAAAATATGAAACAAAAAATCAAGGAAGCACTCAAACAGGGTCATAAGAAACTGGGTGTAAGTGACGAGGTATTTGAAAGGGTAGCCGCTTCCGTAGAAACTTTCATCACGGACGAGAGTCAGATAGCGGGTTTCGTGGCAAGCGAAAATACGCTCAATCTTCTCAAATCCTATCAGAGCATGGCAGACAAAGTTCGGGATTTGGAACGGATTAACCCCAAGCCGAATAACGAGACGACTCCGCAGGGCTCTGAAAACGGCAATCAACCCCCGAAACTTGAAACGCCCTCTGCACCGGTCGCACAGCCCGACCTCGCAAAGATAGTGGCCGAAGCTGTGGCAGCTGCAGTGAAGCCCCTTAGCGATGAGCTTGCAGGGATGAAGGCGACAAGGGCAAAGGAAACCACAGTGGCAGCCCTTGACAATTTCATCAACGGATGGGATTACGCAAAGGGATTCCCCAAAGAGGCAGCCGAAGCGAAGCGCATCGCCCTGAAGCTTTATTCAAAGACCGGAGAAAGCATGACAGCCGAAGAACTGATTGCAGAGTTCCGCGGCGAGTTTGACCCGGCAGTGAAGACAAAAGGAGTGACTGACTTTACACAGCCCTTCAAAAGCGAGGGAGGGGCAAGCGAATCAGAACGGAATAGTGCCTTTGCAAATGAAATCCGCAACGCCCTTGGGATGAATCACGGAGACTGATGGTCGCAAAACAACCCAATTTATTAATCTTTAAATTCCTAACAGAATGGGAAATAATTATGGTAATTCATTTGGCAGAAAGGAATACCCGACGGTAAAGGTCAGCACAATCAATGTATGGAACCGTATTACCAGCCGTATTCCTGTCGGTCTCGTGCTTGCAAAAAGCGAAACTTATCCTCCAGGCAGCACTGTCCCGGCAGGACTTCCGGCATCGGGAACGGAGATTGGAGGTGCAGCTACCGTAGGCTCCGCTGCCGACCTGAGCCTTCCCTATTCCGGGCTTGTAGAAAAGGACACCGTGATGGGAACCGATTGCTGCACACTGAGCGTGATTGATGGAGGCGAGCTGTTGATTGACCGCATTGAGCCTGAAATTTCAACCACACAAAAGGCAGCTCTTAAAGGTAAAATTAAGTTATACCCTCAAATTTCAGACTAAGATATGAATATAGAAGAATTTGTAGCAGGCGTTGACATCGCCAAGACGCTCGACCTCAATTCGAGCTCCCGATTGCAGACATTCTATGACACTGCTCTGAAAGGCTATGAGACAACCGATCTTGAAATAGACGGCTTCACATACGGCAAGGTAAAACTCAACTCAGAGGTGGAGTTTGCCGAGGCAAAGAAATATCTCCGTGGTATGGCAACATACGTGGATAACGATTCTGAGCCGATTGCACGTGGCCGAGAGGCAGAACTCTTCAAGTGGTCAGAGAACATCCCGACCTTGCGTTACACCGTGAAACTGGGAAAAGACGACTACAAGAAACGTCTTATGGAAGCCCAAGATGCGGTGCTTTCCGCAATCCTCGAAGATAGCAAGACGGGGGCCACCCAAGCCTTGCGTAACTATCTGATTCAAGAGACAGCGGAAGATTTACGTGCATTCCCTGAATCCGCAGTAGCATCCCTCAATTACCAGATTGGTCAGATGCTCTCAAAACGCGGATTGTATGTCACAAGAGAAAACAACCCGGACGGTATCGTAGGCGTGAAGTTTGAATCACGTGTGCCTGAAAACAATATCGAGAACGAAAAATGGTGGACCGAGAATGCCGATGGCACTGTGACCTATAACACCGCTGTCAATCCAATTCTTTCAATCAAGAAGAAGAACCGCGCAATCCGCATGGATAAGCAGAACGGATACGACAACGTCCGTAATGAAATTCACTACCGCACCTTCTTCCGCATCCTCGAACATCCAGCCGTGCTTGAAATGATTGGCAACCCGAATAAGGATCTTGCCATTATCGTACAGGGATTGCAGAACAATACGGCTGCAAGCAAGAAAGCACAACAGATGGGAACCCTCCAGCTTCTTGAATGGAGCGACGAAGCAGCAATAGCATGGTTCAAATCTGCTGTAGGTGCAGATGAAGTCAAGATTCACACCGCTATCGTGGGTGTTGACAAGCTTGACAGCAAGACCAAACGCTACAAGCAGAAGAAACTCACGGTGTTTGAGGAGAATGTGGTTTTATTCCGTCCTACAGGCAATGTCGGCATTATACAGCCCGTGATGGTTGTTCGACCCGATAAGAAATATGTCTATGCCAACTTCATGCGCGGCTGGGGAATCATCGAGTATTTCTATGACGGCCGTCAGAAAACACAGGAATGGATTTCCGAGGTATCATTCTTGGCTATGCCTACATGTCCGAATAGTCTCTTCTATCTGGAGGTGGCAGAGACCGCACCCGCTGTCACTCCGCCAGCAGAAGGTACTAACACCGGCGATGATGATACCGAAACCGGCAACGGATAATATTTAACCGCAGATAAGACATGACAGTAGAGAGTTGGCTCAGAGGTAAATTTCAAGGGATAGGGTCGCAGATTGAGGGCAATGTGCTTGAATCGGCGGCACTCTCCCCGGTTTTTGCCAAGCCGCGTGCCTTTAGCGAGGTGATGCTCGGCGACAACGTGCGCGACTATATCAGAAACCAAGAAATGATGAATGGATTGCTCTATACCCTGTCCTCTCTCTACTACTCCATGTCGGCTGCAATCACGGGAGGAACAAAGAGCGAGAAACGAGGCAACCGGAGCATCAGCATCGGTGGTTATCCTCTCACCACAGCCGACCGTGAAGCCTTCCGAAAGGAAGCCGATAGAATCCGCAAAGAATTGGGTTGCGAAATAGAGGAAGCCATTACCGACACCGGAGGTGCCTTCGATGCTTCAAAACTCAAAAGCCGTCCCAAATCCCGATACCCCAGAATATGAGCCAGCTTAGTTACCGCGACAAATGCGTGATAACGCGCAAGACCCATGAAGTGGACCAATACGATGAACCGATTGGGAGCCGCCAGATATATTCCGGCTATTGCGACTTTCAGCCCGGAGGGCAGACAAGCCTTTCGATTGTGACGAGCAATGACGTGGTGTATCTCCCCATTGGGGTTCTTGTCCGTCCCAACGACTCTATAAGGGTCGAACCCAGGCTTGCAGAGCCGAGGGAGGGAGTGGTGAAACTCGCAAATGTCCTTGAACTGGAGCTGACCGGGGAAGTGGTGACTGAAATTGAAATCAAGCAATCACAGCAGAAATGAGCTATTGGACCGAACATAACATCTCCGTGATAAAACTTCGGCTGACGAAATTTGCAGAAACCGAAGCCAAGAAAGAGGTGCTTAAACGGCTCTACTCGATAGCAGCCAATCTGATTGCCTTTATCGACGACAATTTCAAGCCCAAAGACAAGAAATTTCCCGAATACTCCGCCAACCTCCATGATGCCACAGGAGTGGCTATCTATGACAACGGAGTAATCCGCAAATATCTCCCGACCCGAAGAGCCATGGAGCCACAGATGAATGAAATCAATGAAGAGGAATGGGGATATGAGATGCTTAACAACGCAATCAGCGCAGGTTTGACACATTTCTCCAAAGGATTGTGGCTCGTGCTTTTTTCCGGGTCTTCGTATGCCGACCAGATAGAGCGTATCGGTTCGCCAAAAGAGCGCGGAATGGGATTTTTCACCAATCTTGCCGAACGACTCGGATTCAATATCTCCGGTGCATTCGGAGTGGCGATTGTCGGGTCGAGCGGTCCAGCAGGTTTTTATTTGCCAACATAAGATTATGAGAATAGAAGAACTGAACCCCGATGAAGTCCTTGCTTCGCTGCTTGACGGCAAGGTGAGCGTAAAGACCTCCGAAACGGAGAGCCACACGATTGTGTGTTATGCGGACAATAAGACTCCGAGCACCGACCTTGGAGAGGAGTTTATAAGCATACTCAATAACGGTCCCGTGGAGTCGCGCACTCAGACACCCGGTCTTTTCAAGGGGAATCTGATGCTCACAATCTTTTGCAAATTGCAGGAGGACGGCACGGCAAAGACACGCAGAATCCGAAACATAATCGGGCAATGCAGCCGCAAGGCGCAGGGACTATGCAAGGGAGGGTTTATCTTCCGCATAGACCCCTCGAAAGTGATAACGCCCACCACTCCCAATCTCACGACGGGCTATTCACAGACCATTATCAACGTGGAGTGGAGGTCGATTTAAGAAATAATTATTAACCATTTAAATATAGATAAAATGGCTGTTGAGAAAATTGATGTTGAAAGCCGTCTTTTCGACGGAATCGGGAGAGTGCTGATTTTCCCGAATGTTGACCCTTACAAGTTTGACAAGACCACCACGCTTGCGCAGGTGCTTTTGGGAGGTAAGGATTGTGGCAAAATCATCGAGGGTTCTGGCTCTTGGGATGGTGACGACGCCGAAATCGAGGTGCTTAAATCCACCGAGGGAGAGGTGATCCGCTCCAAAGACACCCCCGGCACCTTTGCTTGGAGCGCACGCGTTCCCCACAGCAAGCAGATGGCTGCAATCGCAGGAGGCGTGACCCATGCTGTGACCTCTCTTGGCGACGACTTCGAGATTGCCGAGGGTGAAGATGTTATCGGTCTTAACCCCGAGGACATGAGCAAGCGTTGCCCTGTGGGTATTCTAAACCTCTCTCGAAACGAATTGCAGCTCTTCCCCAAGGGAGCAGTGACCTTCTCCCCCACCAAGGATGATGACGACTTGCAGGAGTTTTCAATCAAGGCTCAGGCAGAAGGCATCAAGACCAAACACCTTTCCACCATGATGTTTATCCCCCTGGCATCCGACCCACTCGACGCGGAGGATGAGGAGGATGATAACACCGGTGGCGAGCAGAATCCCTAACGGTGGTTAACATAAGCGTCTTTACATAATGTGTGCCAATCGGAGCCGGAGCGGAGCAAAAACCCTCCGGCTCTTTTGATAAAACCAAACAACCATGAGCAATCCCGAAAACGATAAAAAACAGAATGAACTGACCGAAGAGGAGATGAAAGCCATGCTCTTTGCCAAAGAGAGAGTGATGCGCAAGTTTCCGAGAAAGATAACATCAAACGGCCATGACTATACCGTGCGCCAAATCTCAAAAGGTATAAGGGCGCGGATTCACGCCCTCGAAATAGAAGCCTACACCCTTTCCGAGCAGCAGAAAGAGAAGATGTCGCCACGGAAAGCAAAGAAATTGCAACGCAAGCTGGACCGGCTACATGCCAAGACCGCAGCCTATTATCTTTTGGGGAATCGGGCAATGATTATACCGGGTCTTTTCTGGGCCACATGGCACCGTCTGATGTGGCGCACAGAAGAGGAAATCTCGGCAATCAACAATGCGGCAGTCAATGACGACGAGATAAATTTTTCCTCAGCCAATTGGGACATTACCAAATTTCAACTCGCGCTCTCTATGAGGCCGATTGGCGAAGGCGTAAAAGAATTGCTGAAAAGAATGGAGAGCGCGGAAAAGCAAGTAAAAGAGGACGCTACGAAGAAAAAGGAGGAGGACGCAGGGTCGAAAGCCTCTTCCGCGAAAGCTCGGACAACGAGAAAATCAAGATAATATACGGCAATTACGGTCTGTGGACGTGGTTGCGGTATTGGTGGATAGACACTGAGAATATCATTGCTCTCTATCTTGCCGACAAAAGTTACCATGACTATGATTGCGATTGGGTGGAGACTCCTCCCAAGGATAAATCAGCAAAAGATAATGAGCCATTGAGCGACAAGCAGGTGGCGAAAATCTTAGGCAGGCTCTATAATCCCTCGACCGGAGGGAAGATATTCGGAAATAAGAAAACTGCGGAAAAGAAGTCGGAGACCGAGGAAGCTGAATTAATCCAGCGCGGACTTCGCAAGGAATTAGGATTGTCGAACGAAGAAAAACAATAATTATATGGCAAGCGGTAAACTTGTATTCCCTGTAAAATTTGACCTTGAAGCGGCTGTAAAGCAGGCTATGGGTGATGCGGACGGCGCGTTGAAACGATTGCAGACGAGCATCAATGCACGTCCGCTCAAACTTGGTATTCAGATTGAGAACAAGACCCTTGATGGGTTTGGCACCAATGGCAGCATCAAGAATATCAATAAGGAAATGGCAGAGCTGGTGAAGCGTTGGAACGACCTTTCGGAAGCTCAACGTATAACCAACCAGCAGACTGGAGAATTTACGCCCAAGGCTCAACAGATTCTCAAACGCTATTCAGAACTGACAGCCGCGAGCGAGAGCTATGCAAGAGGATTGAAGGAGATTGTAGCGGCTTCGCGCAGATCGGCCGATGCCGAGATACGTGCCAATCAAAGGGCGCAGGCAGAACTTGATAAACGGATTCAGAAGAGCAAGGAGCTTGTAGCTATGCTCAATGCTGAGGAGGTCTCTTTATCCGCGGTGGCTGCAAAGAGAAAATATTATCAGGAAATAGCCAACAAGAAAGATATTAAAAGCAAGGAATATGGGTATGCCACTGACAGATTAAAAGCACTTGGAGAAGCGTATGAGCGTCTTAAAAGAATCATGGCCTCAAGCACGGGCAACAATGGGAAGGATATTCTTAACATCAAGGATATGAAGGCAACGCTTAAAGGTGCTGAATCCTCGATTGAGCAGGTAAAGGCTAAATTGAGAGTTATCGACCAAGTGCTTGCCAAGACTCCCGTGGATAGTTTCGGATTCCGCAGAGCCACCGAGGAAGGGCAGCGTTTGATGACGTTGCTTAACGAGATGCAGCGCAAAACCCCGAAGGGGCAGCTTAGAGACCAGGCAGCCGACGAGAAAAGCTATCAGAATTGGCTCGCCTTAAAAGAAAAGGAAGCTCGGAAACAGGAAGAAATAGAGCGACGCAAACAGGAATCCACCCGAAGGACTCTTGAAGAGCAGAAACGCCAGCAACAGGAACTTGCAAACGCCAATGCAAGGATAACAGGCACAAAGTTAGATTTGTCGCCCATGGCCGGAAAGGTGGATTACATTCGCGAGAAATGGCAGCAATTGGTGGCTCAGCTTAATGCCACGGCACAGCGCAGATATGACATAAAGGTTCAGATTGACAAGCTGTTTGAAGCCGACATCAAGCGTATAAATGCCGACATTAATAAGTTGGGGCAAGACATGATGAAGGTTGGGTCGAAGGGAGGGGATGTAAAGCCTTTCCTTGACGCAATCGCGCAATTGCGTAGCGAGCTGACACAGATAAAAAATGACAAGATAACCCTCTTCAACAGCGACTCCATCCATGCTGAATTTGCCAAGATTCAGAGCATGACAGCCTCGATGTTCGGCAAGCTAAGGGAAGAGGAACGTGCTTATGCCGCGAGTGCCGGATTCAATGAAGCAGCAGAAAAGAGGATAGCCAACATCAATCGGCTTCAATCTCAAATCACGGCTCTGGAAAACGAGTTCAGACGCTTGCAGACAACAGAGAAAGCATACGATTCAAACGGCAATCTTACAAACGCGGCACAAAAGAATCTGACCGAGCAGATCAGGTTAACTCGCGAATTGGAGAAAGCCACTTCAAGCAACGCCCAGGAAATGCAGAAAGCGCGGCAAGGGATTGAGGCATGGGAAAAGATGCGCAAGACTTTGAGCGAGACTACCGTGTCGGTGGATGCCCTCAATGCGAAAATTGCCATTTACACCTCTCGCCTTAACTCGCTTGAAGCCGGTTCTGAGAAGTGGAGCAAGACCGCTTTGGAGATACGTAGGCTCTCCGAGGAGCTTCAAACAGTCAATCAACGTCTCTCCGACTTCCAGCAGAAGGCGTTTAAAGGGCTGAGCGATGATTTTACAAAGGGGCAGGTGGAAAGGCTTACCCAGCTTAGGGCAGAAGTGAGCAACATTGACAACGCTATACATAATATTCGCCAAACCAGCCTCAATAACGGCGCTCCCAATCAGCACGAGACCCTGATTAACGACCTTCTCAACGAGCGAATCAGAAAGACCAAGCAGATTAGCGAGATGTTGAAATCGGCTGAGGATTTGCAGTTAGAGAGGGTGAAGAAAATCAATGAAGAGACCGAGAAGCGCAGAAAACTTCTCGAAGATATGCGAGCCAAGGAGAAAGCTCATGATGCAGCCAAAGGAGAACGCAGAGCATTATTAATCGCCAATCAAAGAAGGAAAGCCGCAGGTCAACTCACCGATGAGCAAAAAAAGAGAAATGCCATGCTCAAAGCGGAGGAGAATACGATTAATAATATCACCAAGAAGCTTGAATTTTATCGCAATAAACTCAACGGTCAAAAATTAGGAGGAACGGAGTTTCAGAAAACCGCAGCGGAAATCCAGCGTCTAACCCAAGCGCTTGAAAAGGCACAAGAAAAAATTACAATATTCACTGGCAAGACCGTTGATGCCGGGAACAAACAGCAAAGTGCGTTTAACCGCGCCACTCTTGCAATGAAGAATCAGACCACCTATCTGGAGCGTCTTGTGCAGCGCATGATGATTTATGCCTCAATCAATGCCGTGGGTAATCTTCTGAGCAAAATCCGACAAGTAACGGCTCAGTTTGAATTGCAGAGAATTTCTCTTGGTGCAATCATACAAGACCAGAACAGGGCGAATCAGCTTTTCTCTGAAATCAAGCAGTTTGCCTTGAAATCCCCTATATCCATTCTCGACATGACCAAATATACCAAGCAGGTGGCGGCTTACAGAATCGAGACAGACAAGCTGTTTGACACCACCAAACGTCTTGCAGATATTTCAGTCGGATTGGGTGTGGATATGGGCAGGATAGTGCTTGCATACGGACAAGTACGTGCAGCGACTTACCTACGCGCCGCGGAAGTCCGGCAGTTCACCGAAGCCGGTATTCCCTTGCTTGAACTTCTCTCCGAGAAACTAACGAAGATGAACGGAGAGATGGTTACGACCGCGCAGGTGATGGATTTAATCTCCAAACGTGGCATTGACTTCAAAATGGTGGAAGAGGTATTCAACGACATGACTTCCGCCGGAGGTATCTTCTACAACATGCAGGAGAAGCAGGGTAACACCCTTTATGGTCTGTGGGCGAAGATTGGCGATGCCGCCAGCGTGATGTATGATGAAATTGGTAACACCGGGCCAGTCAATTCCGCAATGAAGGGATTTGCAAATACTGCAATCGACTTTATGAGGAATTGGAAGTCAGCAGGGGCAGCGGTGGCTACAGCAACAGGCCTAATCGCTACATTTATCCTTGTCAATCGTGCATCCACTATAGGAATAAAACAAAAGGAACTTGCAGATAAAAAAGCGAGTGCAGCAACTCAAGTCCGAATCAAGGCAGAGCAAGCTCATATAGCAGCTTTACGAGCCGTTAAAAAAGAGGAGATTGCCAAAACCAAAGTCACTTTGGATAAGGCTAAAGCTGATGAAGCCGCTGCAATAGCAGAACAAAAAAGACTCTCCCAAATGGGTAATATCAAAGCAGGTTTCCTAAGTACCATTACGTCTTTTGCCACCACTATTGGGATAGGATTTGCCATAACAGCTGTAACCACATTGGCTTATAAGATTGGAGAGACAATTGAGGCAGCACACCGCTTAAAGAATAAATTGGCTGAGATAAAAGCTGAGACAGGCGTATTGCAGGACCAATCAGAACGTAACTTTATAAGACTTGCTGAAACAGCTGTAAAAGCAGCTGACGGAAGCAAGGTTCAGAAAGATGCTCTTGACGAACTGAACCGCACCTACAAAGAAATGCTTCCCGAAGAGTCTCTGAAAATTGAGAATCTCAGGAAGATGAAAGGTCATTATGACGAGCTAACCCAATCAGTACGCGAGTATATTGCGGAACAACAGAAAACAAAAGCTCTCAATACTATTAGTGAGGAAGAAGGTGCCATTCAAAACAAAATGGAGAGAAAGCTACGAGCTACCTTCAAAGGTCTCGCTAAAGATGAGGACCTTAAATATCTTGCCATAAGCGATACAGAAATTGATACATTCTTCAATGAATTTAAGAAGAGTGCCCGGAAAACCACTCTTACAGTAAAAGAACAATTCATTGATGCTTGTAAAAATGCAGGAATCGAAGGAGGGGAAGTATTGTGGGAAGAAGTTAAATTGACGAATAATAATAAGATTATCAATCCGTTCAGTAGCATTCCTCGAGAGGAGCAATCATGGGCTATTGATGCTTTAAGTGCCTCAATTCAGCGAGAGAATAAGGCAATTGAAGATGAGGTGAAGAAGTATAGTGAACTGACTGATGGACTTGGCAAATACACCGCAGCAGCCCAAAACTATCTTGACACCATAGAGCAGAAATCCAATTCCGGAGAAACTTTCCTCATGGGGCAGGAAAACCTCAACATGCAGATTCAGGAAATGGAGGTCAAGATTAAAGAGGGACTTGCCGGAGCAAAAATAGCATGGCAGGCTGGTTGGTCGGAAATCGTGGAGAGCGTTGACCCCAACGACCTCAATAAGGTTTCGCAACTCAACATGGAGGCTATTCTCTCTGCAATCGACCCCAATCAGCATCCTCAGCTATATAAATACATCAAATGGTACCGGGATAAGTATAACGAGCTTGTTCCGCAGGATGCAACCGTGCAGCAGATTCGGGCCAAGATGTTCAGGATTGCCGATTCCTACGGATTGGCGATGGATAAGATGGGGCAGTTCCTATGGGACGGCAAAGGCACCGTGGAAGATCACCTCAAATTCCTCAAAGAACAGATTGACAAGTATGAGGCTGAGATTGCGAGATTGGAAGCCACAAAACTTAATCAGAGCATCATCGGTGGAGCAATCAATAAACTGCTCGGCAGAGATATTGACAAGCAGATTGAAGATGCAAAAAAGATTTATGCAGCCTTAAAGGAGCAGTTTAAATTTGAGAAGACCTACACACCTCCCAAAAAGACAAAAAACAAAAAGGACAAGAAAGGGTCTGACACCCGATTGCAGGAACTTCAGGAGATTAACCAATCGCTTGAAAAAATCAACAAGGCCTACAACGACCTTTTCAAGAAGGAGGGTAAATCCAATGCTCTAAAAGATGTGAAGAAGGAGTTTAAGGACACGCTAGATTACATCAACAAGATTGGCAAGAAGTTTAATCTCAAATTCGACATGCCATTTGAGTTTGAGACATTGCAAAACTATCGCGACCGCATCTTGAAGGTGATGAAGAGTCTGAAAAACCTTAAAGGTGGCGAGAAAGCTATCCTCGACTTCCAGACGATGATTGACGATGCAGAATCAGAAAACTTGCAGAAGAAAATCGAGGAAGCCATGAAGCAGCTTGCCGAGAAAATCTCCCGTACCAAAACGGCAAAGGAGTTTTTCGACAAGATTCTTTCGGAGACAGGCGACATAGAACTCGCTGCTTCCGTGAGCAAGGGTATTTATGGTGAGACTGGCTTTGAACTCCAAAAAGAACTTGCCGACCAAATTAGAAGCTATTTCCAGAACGACCGCATACAGATTGATATTCCTGTGGATGTAATCGGCAAAGGGAACGCGGTAAACTATAAGCGTCTCTCTGAGTTTGTGGAGGAGATGAAAGATGAACTCGGAGAAGAACCTTACAAGGCAATCAAGAAGATAGCCGAGGACGGTCAGAAGAACGTTGCCAAGGCGTGGGAAGGTTATTTCAACGACCTCAAAAAAACAGAGACATACGCTGCAAAACGTGTGGCTCTCGCCCAGACCACAGCTGATAAAATTGCCAAGATTCGAGCTGATATTGCAGCTAATCCCGAAATGGAAGCCACAGGTGAAAAACTGATTGCCGGCTTAATCGACAAGGAGATGAAGGAAGCGGCCAAGCTCGAATGGGAGGCTTTCAAAGGCACTCCTCTCTATGTGCAGATGTTTGAGGATTTGGAACATGCCTCGACCTCGACCTTGAAGATGATGAAGTCTCGCCTGCAGGGATTGAGCGGAACATGGGGAAGCGCGTTAGACCCGACCCAGCTTAAAGAGATGCAGAGCCGCATGTCGGAGATTACCGAACAGTTGAGGACACGCAATCCATGGAAAGCTCTTAAAGAAGCCTATCTGCAATATCGCGAAGCCACCGGAAGTGCAACTTTGGAGGGTGCTGTAAAAAACAGGGCCGCGGCCAACGAGGATTATTATAACACCATTGCCAGATACGGCAAGGATTCTATTTACGCCAAAGCTGCCAAGACAGAACTTGAAGCAAGGGCAAAGATTCTTTCGATTGTCCGTGAGATTAATAAGAATCGTAAAAAAGAACTCAAAGGTACTAAAGCCTTGACTGCGGCCCAGCAGAAAGCCTTCGACCTTGCCAAGATTGCGCGTGGCGATTTGGAGATAGCCAACTTTGAACTGATTGAAGCTAAAAAGAAAGCAGAGCAGCAAGAGAAAGACCCCTCCACCGACCCAGGGGTGATTGCAGCCCAAGAGAGGGTTAAGGCGGCCGAAGAGGAGGTGAACATCACTGAGCGAGTGAGTGAGATTCTTGATGAGAACGCCCATAAGAGCAAGGACTTGAAAGAGTCGCTTATAGCAGCTGCAAATCAAGCCGTGAAGTTCCTGAATATGGCCGGCGATATTGCAGCAGGTGTCGGAACGGTAATGGAAACGATCGGCGCGGACGAAGAAGACGTTCAGTATTGGAACGACATCTCAGAAGCTTTGGGTGAAATATCGGGCGGCATAGAGGATATTGTCAACGCTGCAATGAGCGGAGATGTTGTTGGCGCTATATCTTCAATCATAACCGCGTTGCCAAAGATGTTTACCGGCTTTGTAACCCTTTTCTCCGCAAACAGAATCCGTAAGGCCAACAAGGAGATTCGACGTCAGCAGGAGCTGCTTGAAGAGCTTGAATACACTTATTCCCGACTCGAAGCAGCAGCCGACAAGGCGTTGGGTGGAGATTATGTAAGCAACCTCAATCAGCAGCGCAAACTCTTGGAGGCGCAGAAGAAAGCATACGAGGCTCAGGCAAAAGCGGAGAAGAGCAAGGGAAAGAAAGCCGACAAGGCTAAGATTAAGGAATATGAAAATTCCGCTCGTGAGGTAAGCGATGCAATTCAGGAACTTGTAGGGAAGGTTTCGGAACAGATAGCAGGAACCGACCTCACCAGCGCAGCAAGAGACTTCGCCCAATCGTGGCTTGACGCCTACAAGGAGTTCGGCAACACAGCTGATGCCATGAGCAACAAGTTCAAGGAGATGATTCAGACAATGG
>CAZXGU010000034.1:0-21692 GCA_964640375.1 uncultured Sangeribacter sp.
ACTTTATCAGATTCCAGCTCATACAAATTCATGAAATGGGGGCTTAAAACAGAAGTTTTTCTAACATTAAGCGCATGTTATTTGTTTAATTTACAGAAAACAGCCAATAAATTGCCAATTTTATTTGAATAAATTTTGTAAATCCAATATTTTTACAGAACTTTGCAGATATTTAAGAAATGTTAAAATTATTTACATCTCTTTCAATCCCCGGAAAACACCGGAATAAAACTGACAATCTAACGGCTTATTATATTAACCAAAAATAATTTAGTTATGGATATTGAATCAATTGGCACCTGGGCGGGTGAAGTTTACAAAGCTCTCGAAGCTTCCGACACCCGCATGCTTGGCCTCAAAGAGGTGAAGAAAGCAACAAAACTGAAAAAGGATGAGATCATGGCCGCCCTCGGCTGGCTCGGAAGAGAAGGAAAAATCTCTATCACTACTGATGATAAGGATATAATCACCACTCTCATCTAATCTTCTACTTTCTCTAAAGAAAAGAAAAAATGCGTTGGCACAAAGGTCAACGCATTTTTTCTATCCATTCATTTTCTTTATTCGAATATATTAACAATATAAAACAGGGAGATTATCCTCGCGGACAATCCCCCTATATAGCTAAAAATCAAAACTAAGTCTCAAAGTTATTTTCGGAAAGCCACCGACCGGACCACTCTCACCGGAACCGCTTCTCCCTCGAGGCGTCCCGGACTCCAAAGAGGCATACGGCTCAAAATCCTTACAGCTTCCTTATTAAGAGAGGGCTCGACTCCTCTGAGCACTCTCACATGGCTTATGCTGCCATCCTTATTCACCACAAACGAACATGTCACCTTCCCCTCTATTCCTCGCTTATATGCCTCCTCGGGATAACACCGGGTGGAATTGATATAAGAGAGAAGCAATCTGTCGCCACCCGGAAATGAAGGCTTATCGGTTACGAAATCATATTCATATACCTCAATATAGCTATTCACTCCAGCACCTGAATGACCGGCATTGACCTTACAGGTCTGGGAAAACAGGTGAAGCGGCATTACGATTGCCGAGAAAAGCATGAATAAAATGGAAAAAGATCTATTCATTGGTTGCAGTGACAGAAAGGTTATAAATTCGCTTTTTTAATGCCTCAATTAGAGAGGAGAGGTTGTTGAGTCTTTCCGTATGCAAATTTATATTTCCATTTCCATTTTCGCAATGCCTCAATGTTTAATAATAGTTAAGAGTGTGTTAAAAAAATAAACTATCCTTTCTCTATCTTTAATAAATCAAAAATATTCTTCATCTTCTCTTATTTCATTCTCTTTCCTAAAGAATATAATAGGAACGGTTGTTTGACGTTAATATTAGTGATGAATCCTAAATTGACCACATTATTAATAGCGACTCTCCTGGGAGGAATTGCCAAGGCACAGAACACTTCTTCTGCCTACGACTTCCTTGACATATCCACATCTACCCATGCCTATACACTTGGAGGAACAAATGTGGCAATTGTCGATCCTGATGTCACTCTTGTTGACCAGAATCCTGCTCTCCTCGGGCCGGAGGTGGACAATCAGATTGCCTTTAACTATATGCACTATATGGGTTCCGGAAATTTCGCAGGCCTCAGATATGGAATGGGTGCAGGCGAACGAGGAGCTTGGGCTGCCGGAATCAGATACCTTAATTATGGGTCCATTCAAGGCTATGAACCCGACGGAACCATGACCGGCAAATTCTCCCCTGCTGATATGGTGATTGAAGGAACCTACTGTCATGATATAACCGACCGACTACGCGGTGGTATCAACCTCAAGATGGTTTACAGCACCTATGAACAATACACAGCCTTCGCATTGGCGGTGGATTTGGGAATCAATTACTATAACGAGGAGAAAGACCTCTCGCTTTCTGCCGTTATCACTAATGCCGGAGGCCAAATTAAACGTTTTGACCGCGAATATGCACGCCTCCCTTTCGATATCCGTTTGGGATATATGCAGTCGCTCGGGTCTTCTCCTTTTCAAATCTCCATCAACGCTGCTCATCTCACAAAATGGAGGCTCCCTTATTATGGACATGACAAGAATGACCCTGATAAACAGCAAGTGTTAAAATCGAGTTTCTTCTCCAATCTTTTCCGTCATCTTATTTTCGGTCTCCAATACTCCCCCTCAGAGAAATTCTACATCGGGTTAGGATATGATTACAAGATGCGAACGGATATGTCAACCTATCAACGCAACTTTCTTTCCGGATTCACCGTAGGAGCAGGGTTGCGCGTGAAATCATTCGGCATAGGAGTGGCCTACGCTATGCCCCACAAATCGGCCTCTTCGCTAATGCTGAATCTCAGCTGTTCAATCGGTCAATTAGTATATGGTTCCGACTGACATCCCCGGCAAACGCTTTTTTATTGCCCACGGCATTCCCTCTTTATTGCGGAAGCCGTTTTTTTTTTGTAATTTCGCAACCATGACACCGACCATATCAATCCGCGGAGAAATTCATTCTTTCCGCCCTCAAAAAGTAATGGGTATCATTAATACGACACCCGATAGTTTTTTTAGCGGTAGTCGCACCCCCGACACCCCCTCTATTGCTTCAAGAGTAGAGAGAATGCTTGATGACGGAGTGGATTATTTCGATGTGGGTGGTTATTCTTCGCGTCCAGGAGCTGATGACATCTCAGCGGAGGAGGAATATGAGCGTCTCGCCCCGGCTTTGGAGATTATTCGAAAAATCGCTCCCGAAATTCCCGTCTCAATTGATACATTCCGCAGCTCAGTGGCTCGCAGATGCTTGGAAGAGTGGAAGGTGGAGATAATAAACGACATTTCAGGTGGCGACCTCGACCCGGAGATGTGGGGAGTGGTGGCAGATTTTAATGTGCCTTATATAATGATGCACACCAAGGGCACTCCCAAAACCATGCAAAACCTTACTGATTATAACGATGTGACGGCAGAAGTGCTCTCGGACCTTGCATTCAAGATCGCTCGATTGCGACAAGTAGGGGTAACTGATATTATAGTTGACCCCGGATTCGGTTTTGCAAAAACAGTGTCACAAAATTTCACTCTGCTTGATAATCTGAAGGTGTTTAGAGAAACCGGATGCGCCATCCTTGCCGGGCTATCTCGCAAATCAATGATTTGGAAGACTCTCGGAACAACTCCCGAAGAATCGCTAAACGGCACAACAGCACTCAATACCATCGCACTCATGAATGGAGCCGATATTATCCGTGTGCACGACGTCAAGGAGGCAAAAGAATGTGTAACCCTCACAAATATGTGTAATGTTTAACTTCGGAATAAAAGATCTGATCGACATCATCATCGTAGCCTTAATGCTCTATTATCTCTACCGATTGATGAAAAACAGCGGCACTCTCTCTCTTTTCTATGGCGTGCTGGCATTCATTGTGATATGGGTTCTCTCTTTTGAAATCTTCAACATGAAGCTCACCGGCACTATTGTGGATAAATTCATGAGCATAGGCCTTATTGTGTTGGTGATTCTTTTTCAGGATCAGATCAAGAGATTCCTTACCGACATCGGAGGTCGAGCCAAATGGAAAACGGTCCGCAATCTTTTCCGGCATGATAAGAACAATGAAGAGAACCATTCGGAGGTGATGAGTGTGGTCTATGCCTGCATGTCTATGTCGAAATCGAAAACGGGTGCTCTTATTGTCTTTGAGCGCAAGATGCCCCTGCGCGACTATGAAAAAACGGGAGACATTATCGATGCCGATATAAATGTGAGGCTAATTGAAAACATCTTCTTTAAAAACTCTCCGCTTCACGACGGAGCAATGATAATTGCATCCCATAGGATAATGTCGGTGGGATGTATCCTCCCGGTGAGCCATGATATGAATATACCCAAAAATCTTGGCCTCCGCCATCGGGCTGCCTTAGGTATGAGTCAGGTAACAGACGCTGTATGCGTTATTGTGAGCGAGGAGACCGGGGGAATATCTGTGGCCAAAGATGGAAAACTCCAGGTCAAGGTTTCCACCATCGACCTGGAGCATATCTTATCTTCTGCTATTGCAGCCAATTAATTCATCGTCCGATAACCACGGGCGCGCCTGGCAAACCGATATAGGGATAGCCCGGATGTTTCTCCTTAAACTTCTTGATAAAGGCTTGCGCTTCATCAAGAGAATCGAAATATCCAACCACAGTGTACCAACGGTCGCCCGTAGTCATCACGGCGTGGGCATTATAGCCCTCCTCTCTTAGTGCGGCTGCCTGAGCCTTGGCATTGGTATTCATCTTATATACCCCTACAGCCACATTATAAGTCTTATACACATCTTTCATCTCCGCATCGAGTCGCAGTCGATCTCGCGTGACGAATAGAGAATCGCCATTCACCATTTTCAGCGATGTGCCGTCGTCGTTAAGCAATCCGGTAGTAGGAACCATAGCCTCCGCGTTGGCTGCATCCCGTTTTGCCTTAGCTGCATCGTAGGCCTGACGGTAATTATTCTCCGTTGGTTTACAACCGGCTAATATCAAAAGTCCGAACGAGGCGGCAAATAAATATTTTAATACCTTCTTCATTTTATATTCTCTTATTTTAGAGGAACCATCACGCGAGTTTCGCGAGGCGCAAAAGTATATTTGTCACTTTCCGGCCGAACAGTGACTATCTCCCCAGTGATCACATCCTTATACTTTGCTCCTGTTGGAATAAGCTCCTTGTAACGGTTCATATCAACCTCATTTTCCACATCGCGTCCATTCATCATTACCAGAACCGCATCATCTCCCAAGCCACGCTGATAAAGATAGATTCCATTATCGGGCATAAAATGTTTCATTCCCCCTTCGGCTATTGCCTTGCTCCCTTTTCGGAATCTATTCAAAGCCGAAATATAATCCACCGCTTCATTCTCGAGAGCTGAACGTCCTTCACGAGTAAAGACTGTTGTCGTATCGCCGGGAAATCCTCCAGGCATATCTTTTCTCACATTGCCGTCCCCACCTTCGCGTGTTCCATTCATCAGAATCTCCGTACCGTAATACACTTGCGGGATACCAGGCATTGTGAGAAGAATGGTTATAGCCTGTTTCCATGCCCCTAACGAATCAGGCAGGGAAAGAAGCACGCGTTCGGTATCATGATTGTCGAGGAAACGGAGCACATTGAGTGGGTCTGGATAAACATAATCAAGGGCTATATGGTCATAAATCTTATTCAGTCCATTCCAAGGGTCGGTATCTTCCATATATGGGCTCAATCCACGGCTCTTAATCATGAAGGGGAAATCCATCACCACAGGAAGCCTGGTATCCTCCCCCTTTGCCTTTGCCAGGGGTGAACCCTTCTGCCAGAAAGCCTCGCCGGCAGTCTCGCCAAACCAGCACTCCCCTACAATATTAAAATTAGGATATTCCTTCATCACGGCATCTATCCAACGAGCCATCTCTTTTTCATCCGCGTAGGGATAGGTGTCCATGCGGATTCCATCTATCTGAGCCTCCTCAATCCACCATATCGAATTTTGAATCAGATACTTCATCAGGTGAGGATTCCGCTGATTGAGGTCGGGCATTTCTTTGACAAACCAACCATCCTGAGTCATCGACCTGTCATAGTCGCTGGCATAAGGATCGGTCACTGTAGAGAGTCGATAGTTAGTTTGCTTGTAATCTCCCTGATAATTGAACCAGTCGGAAGCCGGAGGATTGTCAAACCATGGATGACCGCTACCGGAATGATTGAAAATCATGTCCATCACAGTCTTTATTCCGCGGTTGTGAAGAGTGTCGATAAGCTCGACATATTCCGCATTTGATCCGAATCGAGGATCAACTCGGTAATAATCTGTGGTGGCATAACCATGATAGCTGCCTCCTCTCATGTCGTTCTCAAGCACAGGAGCAACCCACAAGGTTGTCATCCCAAGGGAGTCGATATAATCGGCATGGTTGATTAGTCCGCGAAGGTCGCCTCCATGACGTGTGTTGGGATTAGTTCGGTCAGCCCCTACAGCATTTCTCAATGTGGAGGAATTGTTATTCTTTGGGTCGCCATCTGAGAATCTGTCGGGCATCACCATGTAAAGCACATCGGCAGCACTGAACCCCTGTGCTCCCCGCTGCTGACGGCGCGCCCGAAGCTCATATTCTTTTGATATCCTCTTCTTTCCCTCTTTCCATTCAATCTTCATCTTTCCCGGCTTAGTGTCAGCTCCAATGGACAGATAGATATATTGCCAATCGGGAGAGCCGTCGAGACGAACCACGGAATCGACAGTAACACCCGGATAATTAATCTTTACATCCGAAGGGCGCACATCTTTACCATAAACCTGCAATTGAAGAGTATTATCCTTCATGCCGGCCCACCAATGAGGCGGTTGAATCTCCTTCACCTCAAAAGCGAAGGAAGTCAAAGCCGAAACAGAGGCAAAGAGAACAAATGCCCCTTTGCGGAAAAGGTCGCGACTATGCCGCGACCATTTCTTTATAATCATATCTTTGTTCATTATTAGTATCAGATAGAGGTAACCCTCCTAAGGTTGAAAAAACATATTGTGATTATTTTTCTTAGTTGTCGGTCTGAATGATGAGATGACTGCTGAGACTCCAGAACTTATCGGGATTAGTGATCTCTATAGTCTTCGGACCATCCTTCTCGCCTACAATCTGATAAGATCCCTCAGGCATATTAGTCCAAATCTTGATTTTCTTAGCGCTGGTAGGAATGGATTTCAATGTGCGCTTGTCGCCTGCCACGAAATAAGAAGCATCAAAGTCGCCTTTAAGCACCTTTGTTGTGCCTAAGAATTTCTTCTCCAAGAGCCCTTTCTTCTTCAACTCCTTATTGCTACCGATTGCATAATAAACACGGTTGGCTTCATTTGCAGCCTGTACTGCCTGTTCGTTAGCCTCCTTGGCTTCAGCTTGAGCCTGTTCCTTGGCTGCAGTTTCTGTCTTCAACTGCTCCTGACCTTGAGCCACCTGAGTGTTAAGGTTTTCAATCTGACCCTTAGCGCTTGTAAGCTCGCTTTCAAGCTGTGCAATCTTTTGATCCTGAGTTGCTATGCGGTTTTTTAAGTCGGCGATAGTCTTCTTCAGCACGCTGTTTTCATTGCCTGATTTGGAGAGCTTAGATTCCATCTGCTCCAAAAGCTGACGGTTGGCTGCCAAACGAGCTTTGATGTTGGAAAGATTCTGACGAATCTCTGCGCGACGGTCTGGGCTATCACCCGAACCCATATTATAGAGAAGACCTTCCTGCATATTGATGGAATCTAATCCTGTATAGATATCGCCCATCAAAAGAAGCAGAGAGTCGTTATAACTTGTTGCTTCCTGATATTCTGCTGTGAGGTCGGCAATCTTCATTGAATCTTCTTCAGCTTTCTTTCCATTGCCGGAACATGAAGCCAAAAGAAGTGCTCCAAGACCGAATAATAAAAGGTTCTTTTTCATATTCTATCGATTTTGTTTATAGTTTCTTTGGGTTATTAATTATTTTATCTGCATTACTCCTCTGCGGGAAGGATAGGAAGCGATACATTACCCCCTTTTTTATAACCTTCAACGACTATAACAATTTCCCCCTTAGCTTGGTTCACGGCATAAAACTCTGAAAGCTCTCCGAGAGTCCCTTTTTTTATTGTTTCATGAAGTTTTGATATCTCCCGGCATACGGCTGCTTCACGCTCCGAACCAAAATATTCCACCAATTGGCGCAGTGTCCTTGCCAATCGAAGAGGAGACTCATATATTATCACTGTGCGCGAATCGGCTGCAAGCTCTGCAAGACGCGTGGCTCGTCCCTTTTTCATGGGGAGAAATCCTTCAAACACAAAGCGGTCGCATGGCAGTCCGGAGGAAACAAGTGCCGGAACAAAAGCTGTGGCGCCCGGAAGACACTCAACGTCGATGCCTCGCTCTCGACATGCTCTCGATAAAAGAAAACCAGGGTCGGAAATACCTGGTGTTCCTGCATCAGAGATGAGGGCTATCACCTCGCCCCCTTCAAGACGGTCGGCTATATGGCTGAAGGTCTGGTGCTCGTTAAACTTATGATGACTCTGCATCGGGGTCTTTATATCGAAATGTTTTAGCAAGACACCACTGGTGCGCGTGTCCTCGGCCAATATCAGATCTGCCTCTTTCAAGACTCTGACTCCGCGCATTGTCATATCCTCAAGGTTCCCTACTGGTGTGGGAACAATATATAATTTTCCGGCCACAGCTGAATCCTCTTTTTATATCTTATTTTTCAAAATAATTTCTAATAATGGCCATAAAATCCATCACCTCCGGCTTTTCCATATCCCAGCCTAAATCGCCAAGGAAATAATCTTCTGCCTCTTCATAGTCATCCATAGTGGCAACCAAATCCATGGCGGCGTTGAATTCGGAATCTGAGTTGTTGAACAATTCACGACGGAATCTGAAACGGTCGTTGATACAGAAGGCCGGTTTGGGAGCATTAGGATCAACCGAGGGCTTCTCTATTTTGGACGTTTTAATCGGAGTTTCAATCTTCTCTTCTTCAGATGCCACAAACACCGGAGCATCTTCCTCTTCAATTTCTGAAAGGGAGGTGTTTATTGGGGAGGTGCTTATTATTGTCATTTCATCCTCACTCTCATCATCGTCAGGAATATTATACTGGCTTGGATCCTCCTCATCAAGAGAACTATCATCTTCAAGACCTCCATCATCTTCTAAAGACTCCTCCTCAGCTTCTTCATCTGAATCGCTGTCTGAAAACAAAGCATTGATAATCTCAAGTTTCTTTTTCATCAACGGCATAAGCGCCGGGAGTTTATCCTCTCTCAAGTCAGCAAGTTCGAGGAGCCCTTCAAGTTCATAAACAGCATCCTTTATGCCTTCCATATCTATTTTCATAACCATCAATTTTAAATCAATTCAAATTTTCCTTTCCCCTACTCAGACAGTCACCCGTTCACATTACTCACTTGAAAGTTTTAAGCAGCAACTCGCTCACGGCTTTTCGGGCGGCCGTTCGATCTGGCATCTGGTTCAAGATTACAACCACAGTATGGGTTGGTTCATAATCATCATTTAATTTATAGCCAGCATAACATTGAATGCCATTCATGCTCCCGGTCTTCATCGCAATGTAGCCTTCAAGAGGCGTATCTTTTAGGAATCCGCGAAGAGTCCCTTCCTGTCCAGCCAATGGAAAAAAGGAAACATAATAGGGATCATGCCACATTTTCTTCAGCACATGAGTCATAAATGAAGCCGTCACTTTATTCTGTCGCGACAACCCTGAGCCATCCTCCAAATGCACACCTGTCATAGGCGCTCGGTTTCGTGTCCATAAATCGGTGTTGATTTTCGCTCCCTCAGCCGTGGAACCCGGTTTTCCCTGAATCACAGCAAGAGTGCGCAACATTGCTTCGGCATATTGGTTATCGCTGCGCATCATGCAAGAACGCATTATCTCATCGAAGGGTACCGACTCATGCGATAGAAGCAATTTGCTTTGGCTTTCCGGAATGTCGCCATTCTCAAGAACAATTCCTCCTGAAGCAAGAGCAGTTTTAAGTTTCTGCATGAAGACTCCTGCGGGATTAGAAATAGATCTCTTCCCGGAGGCGTTGTCTTCAAAATTCAACCCATGCTGCCCTGTGCCGTAGGATTGGCCAAGATCGCCGGTGCCCCATGTAGGACAAGTGGCCGGACCGCTCCAAATGCTTTCATCCACGCGTATTTTACCCTTTATTCTTTTAATTCCGCGATCTTGAAGAGCCTTCACAATCTCTTTCACAATGTCGGCGCTCCCCGTCACATAGCGTGAATTTAAACTCGGGTCGCCGCTTCCTTTCACGATTATATCCCCTCCGAGCACACCGTTCACAGCCGGACCGGTGATCATTACGTCAGTGATATATTTTCTTGACGGGCCGCTGTTGCTTAACAATCCTGCCACTGTCACACTCTTCATAATGCTGGCAGGCACCAGCGAAAGATCCGGATGATAAGAAACCAATGTTTCCCCGTTTCGCAAGTCGGTGATCATAACTGCCGACGAGCCGGGTGTTATGCCTCGTGCGGATGCGAACTCGTCGATGGGGGCTGCCCACATATTCAGCGCGCCAAAGGCTATAAGGAGCAACACAAACAGCGGCTGAATAAAGTTTTTTCTCTTTTTTTCTCTTTTTCTCATAATATTGGCAACAAATTTACAAAAAAAGTTGTAAATTTGAACTACCGCAACGCGGCTTTAAAATTATTTCACATTCCACTCATCCAAATATCCTCCTAATCTTGCCTATGGAGCCAAACATTGACATGCGTCGCCCCTATACTTTCGACCGCGTGGTTAGAATTATCTTTTCTATTTGCACCATTGTGGTTTTGCTTTTTCTGCTCAATTACCTTAAAGGCGTCCTCCTCCCATTTCTTGTGGCCTGTCTGATTGCATATATGCTCGAACCGATTGTGAAGTGGAATATGCGCTGGCTGCATATTTCCTCCCGATTTATTCCGGTGGTTTTCACTCTTATCGAGGCTTGCTTGGCTGTGGGCGTTTTCTGTATCATTTTTGTTCCATATCTGGTTTCCGAGTGCGAATCTATGGCTGAGATGATTAAAAAATATGCCACAACCCAAATCAATATTCCATATATCTCTCAGAGCATCCACGACTTCATTCGGGAGAATCTTGACCTCAATGAAATTTCCCAACTTCTGTCGCGCGATGAATGGTCGGCGCTCATAAAATCGAGCATCTCGAAGTCATGGAATTTTCTGAGTTCCTCGCTTGCCTTCATTTTCGGGGTGGTGAGCTGGCTCATTGTGCTGCTCTATCTGATTTTCATAATGCTTGATTATGAGAAACTGATGTTGAGTTTCCGTCAGTTGGTGCCTCATCGTCATCGTCACCGTGTGTTCCGCATTTTTGATGATATAAAGAATGCGATGAATCGCTATTTCCGCGGACAGTTTCTTATTGCTTTGATTGTCGGGGTGCTCTTTTCGATCGGCTTCCTGATTATCGGACTACCTATGGGAGTTGTGCTCGGGCTTTTCATCGGCATCTTAAATCTGGTGCCATATCTTCAAATTATCTCCCTCCCGATCACAACCGTGCTTTGTCTGGTTTGGACTGTGAGCACCGGCGGTAATTTCTGGATTATTTTCGGCGAGAGCATGGCAGTATATGTCATTGTGCAATGTATTCAGGATTTGATTCTCACTCCCAAAATCATGGGTAAGGCTATGGGACTCAACCCTGCTATCATTCTCCTCTCTCTTTCTATATGGGGCTCTCTATTAGGGTTTATGGGGCTTATCATCGGTCTGCCTCTCACAACACTCATCCTTTCATATTATAATCTTTATGTGATACAAAGGATTCAACATAAAGCTCAGCTACGGTCTGAGAGAATAAAACGCCGGCAAGAACCGGAATAGCCCTTCCAATATTCAATATTTCTTTATATTATTCTAATCTCTCCCCTTTTAATCCCTTATCCCACAATCCGTAACCCATAACGATATGATTTCATTCCCTATATCATCTGAATATTCCGAATTAACCCAGGAAACTATTGTGCAAGCCTCCCAGCGAATAGAATCCGAAATCAATCCCGAAGAGAAATCCTCCATGTCGGAGGAGGACCATACCAACGGCCTAATTGCCGACTTGGCATGGATTCTGCTTTTGGGGGCGATTGTGACTCTGCTTTTTAAGAAATTGAAACAACCCGTGGTGTTGGGATATATCCTTGCAGGTTTTCTCGCGAGTCCGAAATTCACCTATCTCCCCTCCATTTCCAATTTGGAGAATATCACATTCTGGGCAGATCTCGGAATCGTGGTGCTAATGTTCTCCATAGGATTGGAGTTCTCTTTTAAAAAACTTATGAATTCAGGCTCGTCGGCTATCGTGACGGCATTGATAATAATCACGGGGATGACCTTTGCCGGGTTTGGCGTTGGAAAGATATTGGGACTTAACTCTATCAACTGTATCTTCTTAGGAGGAATGATTTCCATGTCTTCGACCACGATAATCATGAAGTCGCTCGACGACCTTGGCCTGAAACAGAAAAAATTCGCCTCCTTAGTGCTTTCGGTGCTTATTATAGAAGACCTTTTTGCAGTGTTGATGCTGGTGTTGCTTTCTTCCCTTGCCATGGGCGATGTGAAAGGAATGGAGCTTATAATGTCGATTGCAAAATTGATGTTCTTCCTCATAATATGGTTCCTTGTGGGAGTCTATATTCTACCCACTTTCCTCACCAAGTCGCGCGAATATCTCAATGATGAGACGTTGCTGGTAGTTTCAATGGGACTCTGCTTCTCTATGGCTATTTTCAGCGTAATCTGCGGTTTCTCCCTTGAGTTGGGGGCTTTCGTGATGGGTTCAATTCTGGCTGGCACCGTGCTTGCCGAAAGGATGGAGAAAGTGATTGGTCCTATAAAGAATCTTTTCGGGGCTGTATTCTTTATCTCTGTGGGCATGATGGTGGACCCATCAGTTTTGGCCACTTATTGGTGGCAGATTCTTATTCTTGCTGTGGTGGTGATTGTTGGCATGATTATTTTTGGAACCCTCGGAATGCTTGTCACCGGACAAAACCTTAAAGTGGCAATGGAGAGCGGTTTCACCCTTACGCAAGTGGGCGAGTTTTCTTTCATCATCGCTTCTTTGGGGATGTCGTTGGGTGTGCTCAATCAGTCATTATATCCCATCATCGTTGCAGTCTCTGTGCTCACTATTTTCACCACCCCCTATTTCATCTCAATGGCCGACGGAGCCTATGCCATTGTGGAGCGTCACCTACCCAAAGGTCTGAATTTCCTTATCTCAAGATATTCAAAACAGGTGAGCGATTCCAATGAAACTAAACAACTCTGGAGAGCTATCATTAAACGTTATCTCTGGAGGATTGTGCTCTATTCCGTAATTCTTTTTGCCGAGATATTAGTGGCTCAACAATTCCTTTTCCCAATCCTTGAGAGTCATTTTGAACGCTTCGGGCATCTGATAGCCACCATTCTCACTATTGTGGCTATGGGTCCTTTCCTTTTTGCCCTCTCTTTCTCCACCACTGAGCCTGACGAAAGAATGAAACTCCACCAGTCGGCATCATTCTATGATGTGCCTTTAGTGGCAATGAGGATAATACGCTATCTCATCACTCTCTTCTTTATTGTCTATTTCTGCACCTTAGCCTACTCCACCCTTATCGGATGGCTTGTCGGAGCCGGATTGTTTGTTATCGTTATGATTTTTGCCTCCACTAAGCTGACAGCGCGCTATCGCAACATGGAAACTCGCTTTATGGATAATCTGAATATTCGCGAAAACACCCGCTTGGGAATAAATAATAATTTGGTTGACGACCTCCACCAAGCTTATATCGAAGTGGGCTCTTCCTCTCCGTTTGTGGGAGATCGCCTGAAAGATTCAGGCCTCAGAAGGGATTATGGTGTGAGCGTGTCGAGCATTCAACGCGGCGACGATTATATGCCTCTCCCTTCAGCTAATGCCCGAATTTTTCCAGGTGATATATTGGGGGTGATTGGAACCGATGATCAACTGAAAGCTCTTAATGAAGACATCGAATGTTGGCGTAAATCGGCAGGCACCCCCGCCGTGCAACCCAAAGTGGAACTTAGCAGCCTGACTCTTACAGAAACTTCTCCCATCATCGGAATGCCGCTCGGACAGACAAATATTCAGAAAGACTATTATTCCATGATTGTTAAAGTGCAACGTGGCGACAATCTCTTTGTGCAGCCCACTCCCGATACCATTCTGCAAGCGGGCGACACAATCTGGGTTGTGGGCGACCCGGGACAATTTAGCCGAATGAAAGCCTGATTTTAAATAAGACCGGTCTTATGATTTTCATCAGACGAGGTCTAAACTACAAACCTTAAAACATTTTGCCATGAGTTCGACACCTATTGAAAATCTTACTCCTGAAATGGTAACAAAAGACCAACGTATTCTTGAACTGCTTGCCCAGTCGTTTCCTAACGTGTCGGCAGCAAGCACAGAAATAATCAATTTAGAGGCTATTCTAAACCTCCCCAAAGGCACCGAGCATTTCGTGGCCGACCTGCATGGAGAATATGAAGCTTTTCGCCATATTATTCGTAATGCTTCGGGGAATATAAAAAGAAAGGTGACTGAAGTGTTCGGAAATTCTGTGCGTGAATCCGACATCAAGGAACTTTGCTCGCTTATCTATTATCCTGAGCGCAAGCTCCAGTTGATTCGCAATTCGGAAAACGATCTTAACGGCTTCTATCATGTCACTCTCCACCGTCTGATTAAGGTGTGTCAATCGGTCTCGTCGAAATATACTCGTTCGAAAGTGAGGAAAGCTCTTCCAAAGGAGTTTGCATATATTATTGAGGAGCTCCTTCATGAATCTCCCTCAGATGATGATAAGCAGGCTTATTTCAACCGCATCATTGAAACTATCATTTCAACCGGCCAAGCAGATGCTTTCATTGTAGCGATGTGCAATGTGATTCAAAAGCTTAGCATCGACCAGCTTCACATTCTTGGAGACATCTACGACCGCGGACAAGGGGCGCACCAGATAATGGATATGCTCTGCCATTATTCCACCTTCGATATCCAATGGGGCAACCACGATGCTTTATGGATGGGAGCAGCAGCAGGCAATGATTGTTGCATAGCAAATGTGCTTCGGGTTTCTTTGCGTTACGACAACATGGCCACTATCGAAGATGGATATGGAATTAATCTTGTGCCTCTCGCCACTTTCGCTATGGAGGCCTACGGCGACGACCCTTGCACTCAGTTTATGCCTAAACTCGACCCCGACAATCCAATTCCGAGTGAAAAGTCGCTGAAGATTATGGCGAAGATGCACAAGGCCATCAGCGTGATTCAGTTCAAGCTCGAAGCAAAACTTATTGACAAATATCCTCAATGGAACATGGCCGACCGAAAACTTCTCGGAGCCATTGACTTTGAGAAAGGAACCATAAGGCTCGAAGGCAAGGAATATGAATTGAACGATAAGTCGTTTCCGACAGTGGATCCTGCCGACCCTTATCGTCTCACTAATGAAGAGAAGGAGCTTGTGGAGAAGCTTCACCATTCCTTTGTGGTCAGCAACAGGCTCCGGAAACATATTGATTGCCTCTTTGCCAACGGATGCCTCTATGGGGTGTATAATTCCAACCTCCTCTATCATGCCTCGATGCCTCTTAATGAGGATGGATCTTTTAAGGAGATCGATGTGGCCGGGAAAAAGTATAAGGGTCGTGATCTTTATAAAAAAACCGGCATGTTGATGCGGTCAGCCTTCAATGATGACACCCCGGCAAAGGAGAAGGAATATGCCGTGGACTATTACTGGTATCTTTGGTGCGGTCCGGATTCCATTCTTTTCGATAAATCAAAAATGGCAACTTTCGAACGCTATTTCCTCAACGACAAAGAGACTCACAAGGAGCATAAGGGAAACTATTACAACTTGCGCAATAAGGAGGAGATTTGCGACATGATAATGGATGAATTTGGCGTTACCGGAAGTCATCGACATATCATTAACGGACATGTCCCCGTGAAGCAAGGAAAGGGTGAATCCCCCATCAAGGCTAATGGAAAACTGATGGTTATCGACGGCGGTTTCTCAAAGGCTTATCATAACACCACTGGAATTGCCGGATATACTCTCGTATATCACAGCCGAGGGTTTCAGCTTGTGAAACATAAACCTTTTACATCGGCTGAGGATGCCGTGATTCATGGCACTGATATTGAAAGCACCACTCAACTTGTGGAAATGAGTGCCCACAGAATGAGAGTGAGAGACACCGATAAAGGAGTTGTGCTCCGAGGTCAGATCAACGAACTCACCGAGCTGCTATATGCTTTCCGTCATGGTATAATTAAGGAACGAAACAGGTAATAGGTGTTAAGATAAAAAATCAGGCCTCTTTCATTAAAGAAATGAGGCCTGATTTTTTATCTTTCCGCTCTCATGGGATTGGTGAGGAAGTCTTCGTATGCCAACCGGATGCCGTCGCGAAGTTCTGTGGTATATCGCCAGCCTAAAGCTGTGGCCTTGCTGACATCAAGCAACTTCCGGGGAGTGCCGTTCGGACGCGTCGTGTCCCATTTTATCTCCCCGTCATAACCAACGACGGAGGCAACAAGTTCAGTCAGGTCCTTGATGGAAAGTTCTTTCCCGGTGCCGGCATTCACTGTTTCGTTGCCTGAATAATTATTCATCAGGAATACACAGAGATTTGCGAGGTCATCGACATAGAGAAACTCTCGGAGAGGACTTCCGTCGCCCCAGCATGTCACACTCTTTATCCCCCCCTCTTTTGCTTCATGGAAACGGCGAATAAGAGCGGGCAAAACATGTGAATGTTCCGGATGATAGTTGTCGTTTGGTCCATAAAGATTAGTCGGCATTACGGAGATATAATCCGCGCCATATTGACGATTGAGATATTCACAATACTTCAGACCCGAAATTTTTGCAAGGGCGTAGGCTTCATTGGTCTTTTCAAGTTCGGAAGTAAGAAGACAGGATTCAGGCATAGGTTGCGGTGCCATGCGAGGATAGATGCAGGAAGAACCCAGAAATTCTAATTTCTTACAACCGTTGCGCCACGCTGCATTTATCACATTCATCTCAAGCATCATGTTGTCGTACATAAAATCGGCCAAGGCATTCGCATTTGCCACAATCCCTCCCACTTTCGCAGCGGCCAAAAAGACATACTCCGGCTTCTCCGCCTCGAAAAACTCATTAACAGCTTTCTGATCTATAAGGTCGAGCTCCTGATGTGTCCTTGTAACGATGTTGTCATATCCCTGACGGCGAAGTTCGCGCACAATCGCAGACCCTACCATGCCGCGATGTCCGGCAACATATATTTTAGCTGATTTTTCCACTTCAATATCTCCTTTCTTTTTTCTTTTGTTTCAGAATTGTTTCGGATAGACGATCATGAGGTTATGTCGGCTGAAATGCTTTGCAAGGAAACCGGGCATGTTCTCAAGATCAGAGGAATAAGACAATGAGCCCTTACGCGCAGCTATTACCGTGAGAATATCCTCCTCCTTCACCTCCCCGGAGAGGAGAATAAAATCATCCCATGAACTCATGGTCCGGAATTCATATCTCACTTCATATTTCCCCTCTTCGAGAGCTGTCCGCATATATTCAATTGTCTCGTTATATGCAAGGATAATTAGTTTTGCCCCAATCTGAGCCCCTAAATTTGCGATGCGCATTATCCATACCTGGAAGCCTGTCTCAAATTCTGCTTTTGCCGGAACCACAACAAAGAGCCTGTTAACGGTATTCAATGGCACAAAGCAGCGCGACATGAATATCATCTTATCCGTGGCCCGTAAAAGTTGCTCTATCATAGAGCCATAGAACGTATCGACTATATTGGATTTGCGGTGAAGCCCTATGATTATATCTGTGCTGTTCTCCTCTTTTCCTACATTATTGAGCGCCGAGGCCACATTGATGTCATATCGCTCAATCTCCTTTATGTTCATATCGGCATTCTCCCCCACCTGCACTGCCTCTCGCATAGCATTTCGACCCATCGCCTTAACAGCCACATCCTCATTAGTTCTTACAAACAAGACAGAAATGGGATTTGTGTTGGCTTTATCACGCATAAAGACGGCTAATTTCATAAGACCGGTTGAAGTGAGCGGATTTGATATGGCAACCAGTTGACGGGCATATTCCCTGCGTCCCAAATCCTCATGGGAGAGGTCTTCAGCTGTCAATGCAAGGCGTATCTTCTTTGCTGCCCTTTCCGTCACTACCGACGAGACAATGCAACAGAAGAGTATCATGACCACTGCTCCATTCATCACATCCTCACTCAGCATCCCATATTCATATCCTATCATCGTGGCGGCAATCGTGGCGGCGGCCTTGCCCGATGAAAGACCGAACATCAGCTTACGATCGAGACCTGAGAAACCGAACAATTTTGTGGCTCCATAGGCTGCAAGCCATTTGGCCACCAAGGCCACAATGGTCATATTGGCTGCCACCCATGCCACATTCCATCCTTTCATTATTACCCCAACGTTGATAAGCATTCCAACTCCGATAAGAAAGTAGGGAATAAAGATTGCATTCCCTACAAACCTTATATTTCTCATCAAAGAGGATCGCTCGGGAATCATACGGTTGAGCACCAACCCCGCATAGAATGCGCCTAAGATTGCTTCAAGGCCTATCAACTTTGCAAGAAGCGACGCAACAAAAACGAGGGCGAGAATAAAGATGAATTGGCTCACTGATTCACTATTCTGCTTAAAAAAGCGGCGTGTGAGCCAGGGAAAACTATATCCGACTACAATGGCATAGACACCCATCAATCCGAATAATCTCACCACATCAACCCATACAAATGCCCCTCTTACATGCACTGTCACTACTTGTGCCAGGGCAAGAAGTGCCAAGAGAACGGCAACGATTGTGCCACACACTGCCACTACGGCTCCCCGCTGTGTGGAGAGTCCGAATTTGCTGACAGTGGGATAGCTCACCAATGTGTGCGACGCATACATTGATGCAATGAGAACTGATGTGGTCCAATCCACTCCGAAAGCATAGCGCGAACCAAGAATACCGAAGAGCATAGGAAGGGCAAAGGAGAGCAACCCGAAGATAATGCCTTTTCTCATATACTTGCGGAGATGAAACATATCTATCTCCACAGCTGCAAGAAACATTATATATAGAATACCAACCTCCCCGAATATCCGGAAGCTCGCATCGCGGTCGAGCAGATTAAAACCGTATGGGCCCACTGCTATTCCGGCTATTATCAGACCCACTATCTGAGGAATCTTCAGCCGTCGGAAAAGCAGAGGTCCAAGGAGTATTATTAAAAGGACGAGCAAAAAGATCGCCACAGGTTGTTGGAGCGGAAATGAAAACACTTATTTCGCTTTATAGTTTGAACACTTTCTTTGCATTCGCATCCGTGATGCGTTCCACATCGGCAGGAGAAAGTTCTAAAACCTCCCCCACTTTCCTGCATATCTCCGGAAGATAAGCCGATTCGTTTCTTTTCCCCCTGTGAGGCACAGGAGCAAGATAAGGTGAGTCGGTTTCGAGCAATATCCTTTCGATTCCTATCTCCTTTACGGCTTGGCGCACTAAAGCTGCATTTTTGAATGTGGCCACGCCATTGATTCCAAACATAGGATCGCATACTTCTCGAATGCGCTTCACCTCCTCCGGACCATAGGTGAAACTATGGAAAATTAACTGGGGCATAGTTCCTTTATGGGAGGAAATCACTTCAAGAGCCGGCTCCAAGCCTTCCCGACAGTGGATAATGAGAGGGAGGTTATACTTCGCGCTCCATTCCAACTGACGTCGGAAAGCCTCTTTTTGAGCTTCAAGATTCGAGGCATCCCAATAGAGGTCTATGCCGGTTTCGCCTATCGCACTGAACTTCTCCGGATTAGATGATAGTATATTCTCCATCTCATCGAGCTGTTGCTCCCATGTTTCTCCTAACTCAGTGGGATGCAATCCGATGGCTATACGGGTATGGTCGGGGAAGCGCTGATGAAGTGCCTTCATCTCCTCAAAGGTGGTCATGTCAACAGCAGGGAAAACCATCATTTCCACTCCGGCATCTATTGCGCGTTTCACCACATCATCTCCGCCATTCTCGTAGTCGCCCATGTAGAGATGGGTATGAGTATCGGTCATTTCTTTCTTCCGGTAAGTTTTTCAACCACAGCTCTGAATGCCGCCTTATCATCATCGCTTAAAGATGTTGACTTGAGAGCCGCCAATGCCTTTGCTGAATAAGTCGATATTTCCTGACGGCAGATAGCAGAAAGGTTCATCTTCTCGTAGATCCGGGTCACAACCTTGACTTTGGTGTCACCGGCAGGAAGTTTCATTGCGTCGCGAAGAGCTTCTGCCTCCGGACCTCCCGCTTCATAGCCTTTAAGAACGAGATATGATTTCTTGTTGTTATTTATATCGCCTCCGATGGGTTTTCCGAAAGTGGTGGAGTCGCCAAACACATCCAGCCAGTCGTCCTGGATCTGGAAGGCAACGCCAAGCATCATGCCATATTCATACATCTTCTCAGCATCCTTCTCAGAAGCGCCTCCGATGAGAGCGCCAATCTTTGCAGAGGCTCCAATCAACGATCCTGTCTTGTCCATGATCATGCGGATATAATCGTCGAGGGTAACGGTGTCGGATGTTTCAAAATCCATATCGAGACGCTGACCTTCATAAACCCGTATGGCCATTGCATTGAAAGCATCCAGAACAGCCCGCAGCAATCGGTCCTCAACATTAGAGATAAGCTGCGTGGCTAATGTCAGCATCGTATCGCCTGAGAGAATAGCTGTGTTCAAACCCCATTTTGCAAACACCGACTGGCGTCCGCGGCGAGTATCCGAATTGTCCATCACATCATCGTGAAGGAGCGTAAAATTATGAAACACCTCTATTCCGGCTGCCGGGGCGAAGGCATCAGATGCTTTCTCTCCAAAAGCATCAGCAGCCATAAGAAGCAACGAGGGACGCAAACGCTTTCCGCCAGAGGCAAGAGCGTAGGATATAGGTTGGTAAAGGGTGGATAATACTCCTCCGGGAAGGTTTACTTCGCGGACATATTTCTCCATCAGTGCTGAGTAATCTGATATTTTTTTCATCTTCTTTATGTGTTTTTTCTTTATACTGTAGCCTTTAATGCAGGCTGATTTATTGCTGGTCGAGGTTTATGAAACGATCATAAATCTCCTTCTTCACATCCTTATCCTTATCCTGACGCAGAGCCTCGGTGAAGCCGACTACAAATCTGCGATAAGTGGCTGTGTCTTCCTTACATTCCTTCTTGAATTCCTTTATCTCTTTGTCCACGTCGTTGGCTGATAGGTTCTTCTCTCTTATAATAGAAAGATAACCGAGACCGAGATCCAACCCAAAGCCTATGGGATCTTCCGCAGAACCTTTTTTAAACAGTTTCATACGCTGGGCAAGGGTGAGCTGGTCCTTAAGTCTCACCGACTCCTCGGCATATTCCAATTGCTTTTGGGAATCATAATTGGAAACTATATATAATTCCACCATTGCCAACGAATCGATTTGCACACCCTTAATGCGCCCCAAAGAGGCATCCATCACGAAGCGAGCCACAGAATCGGGGGTAGTGGTGCGCATAAGGTAAGCGATTTTCTCAGAATCAGTCTTTTTATTAAAATCAGCAGGAAGAGATGAACCAGAAGTGTCGTCTTTCTTCCCACAGCCTGAGATAGCCAGAGCCAAAGAAATTCCGGCACACACTGCAATGGACTTTAAACGTTTAATCACCTTTTTCATTTTAAAGAAATTCAATTCATTTTAGTAAACTCATTTTATCATTCCGAAAAAAGTTTAAATGAGTTTGCAAGTTGTTTAGCCAACTTTTAAGGTCGGAAGAAGCTTATTGCAGAGCTTCGAATCAAAAATTACGCAAATTTACAAAAAAAGTGATAAAAAATTATTGTCAATTCAGAGAAAAGCATTAACTTCGCAATGTGAAACAGGAAAAGAGCCTAAAATTACGGGCGATAATCCTAAGACTTCACAGTAAAACAGCTAAAAACATTAATCAGCTAAAACCAAGGAGTGGTGCTCGAGTGGCTGAAGAGGCACGCCTGGAAAGCGTGTATACGCC
>CAZXGU010000035.1:0-21420 GCA_964640375.1 uncultured Sangeribacter sp.
GAGAGGAGTTAATAAGGTTGTTTTCTTCCATTTGTTTCTGACTTTAGAATGCAAATTTAGCAAAATATTTTAGCATTTCGGAATAAGCATCAGATAATCAGTCGAAACGGCTCTCTATCTCCTTAACCAGTAGAGGCGGTCGGGTTCGGGAAGGCGTTCGATGGCGTAGCGGAGCGTGGTGCGAGGGAGACGAGAATAGTTCTTCTCAAGGTAATCGGTGAGAACGGTCATCTCTTTCTTTCCGATTTCGCGCAGCATCCAGCCCATGGCCTTATGGATAAGATCATGAGGATGATTAATTAGCATATCGCAAAGCATAAGGGTAGGGGAGAAGATACCGTTGCGGATGAAATCGAGGGTTGTAACAATAGCTATCCTTTGCTCCCAAAGATTCTCGCTTTCCGCAAGCCGATAGAGGATGTCATACCCTTCATTTGATGATAGACGCAGGAAAGGTCCCACGATATATTGACACGATAAATCCACCAAATCCCAGTTGTTGGCCCGACGAGCGTGGCGCAGATAAAACTGAGCAATCTCTTGGCGGTTTGTGGCTTTTTCGTTGACCGTGGTCTCGCTGTCATTCCTCTTTGGAAGGTTGGCCTTCATCTCCTCCACCAAAAGGAGCAGTCCACAGAGTCTCACTTCATGCCAGGGAGAATAAAGGAGTTTTTCAATCTCCTCCAAGGCCACCTGGAGTTTAGCTTCCTTGACAATAGCTCTTGTCTGAGGCACTTTCAACCCTAAAAAGAGATCTCCTTCACCATATTGGCCTTTGCCGGTTTTGAAAAAACGCATCAGATGATCGCGTTGCTCTTCATTCTGTTCAGCCACAAGAAGCTCCTCAATTTCTGCAGCGGTTATATTTTTCGATTTTTTCATGGTCTTAAAGATAAGAAAATATTTTCAAATAATGACCGGTATTTGCATCGAAAACCAGACCCTAAAATAATATCCCTTCTTTACCTTATCAGTATCTTTTTCTCATTATAAATATAGATTCCCGGAGAATTAGGCTTAATAATCGAACGGCCCTGAAGGTCAAACCACCGCGATAGACGATACCGCTTTTCAATCCCAATCTCAGACATCCCGGCCTCGAACGGACCCGACCCGAATGAGCATATCTTAGCAAAGGCCGCAGTCGCTTTCCCGGTTCTACTGTCGAATAAGGGAGCATTATACCATCCGGAAAGCGACGTATCTTTAGCATTATATTCAAACCACCACCAGAATAGCCCCGTGCAACGCTCATAACGACGAAGCAGATCCACCAAGTCTTTTGCAAATGCAGCTTGGCCGGCCTCAGTGTAAGGATAATCCACCGGCTGATTGGTGCCCGGTACCTCCCACGCGTATGGATATCCGGTCTCCACAAGCATCAAATCCTTTGTCGGGAAGGCCTCCGCAACCGTGGATAATGCTTTGTCGAGCGCAGCCAACGACCCATGGAAATAGGGATAGTAACTCAACCCAATAATATCGTAATCGAGCCCATAGCCATCCAAACGCCCATAGAAAGCCTTCAGATACTCAGGCTCCGCCACTCTCTCCGTGTGAATGATAATCGAGGCTTTCGGACATTCCTCCCTGCAAGCCTTTATTGCATTGTTAAGGAGATTAAAGAACCGGTCCCAATTCGCATCGCTGCTCGGAAACACCTTCTTGGGCTCATCCGTGCCCGCAGACCCCCAAAGCATCCCGTAGCTAATCTCATTCCCCGGTTGAATCATCTCCGGCACCACGCCATGACTACCGAGTATCCTGAGTGTTTCCTTAGTGTAATCATAAATTTTCTGATACAATTCCTTATCGCTCAGTCCCTCCCAATCCATGGGAGTCCATTGCTTGCCGGGATCGGCCCATGTGTCGGAATAATGGAAATCAAGAAGCAAGGCAAATCCCGAACGCTGAATCCGTTGACAAAGCGGAATAATATAATCCAAATCCTGCTTGGCATTCGGGTCGGCCTCCGGTCCGCTATATCCTTTAGGGTTTACAAACAGACGCACGCGCATACAGTTCATCCCTTCGTCATAGCAGAAAGTGAGGAGATCATTTATCGGCTTTCCCTCATGGTCATAATATTTCGCTCCGGCCTCCTCATAATCCGGAAGCAGAGAAATATCGCCTCCCACAAAGCGGAAAGGAGTGGAGGCATGCATATTTATCGACACGAATAAAGATATAAGGAATGCGAGACTTAGATAAAGGTTTTTCATGTTGGTATGGATTGCTGTAGATATGATTAGTTATTTTGCAAATTTAGATAAAATCCCGGAAATTTTATCTAAATTTGCAAAATAACTAATACTCAATTCAAAACTGATTCTCAATATTAAATCATTATGAAAAGATTTCTGCTTACAATTCTTGCCATCTGTGCCATCCTTCCGGTATTCTCACAAACCACATCTCCCAACAGTTTTCTTCTCTCCCAGGCCCGTAAAGGTAAAACATGGGCTGTGGAAGCATTGGCCAACGCATACCGCTCGGGGAAGGGGAAGGAGAAAAGTATATTCAATGCCCTATTTCTCTATGAGTTGGCAGGCAAAGATATTAAAGACTTATGCATGGAGACATACCAGGCTAATAATAAGGATGAAATGGGCCTCCTCTTCAACCTCATGAGCGACCTCGACACCAAAGATTACTCCTCCATCCTGTCGCAATTAGACGCCGACGTGTTGGAGAATTATGAGTGGGCACCCGAATTGAAATGGGTCGTGGAGAATAGAGACCGTGAAGACCTCTACGACCTTATAACCCAGAAAATGACCTCTACAGTCAGCCCCGACGTCAGGATGGTGGATGCAATGGGCTATATGATAATTGCCGAAATCAGCCCCAACAATGAAAAAGCCGGGCAGATTCTGGAATGGGTGGCGCAAGCTGTGCCCTTCTTCTATAATCTTTATGGAGAAAACAAACTCACCAGTTTCGTCAACGACCCCGATTCGGAAAAAGACCCTGCCAAACTTCGCGAGGCTACCCAATATTTCCATAAGGCTTTTGAATATGGGATGCTCTCGCCGGAGTTTGCCGCAAGCATCGTGTCGGATGAGATGAAAAAATATGTGGACATCTCTGAGTTTTTCACTCCCGACGAGTTGCCCGATCTCCATGAGTTGGCCTCCAAACGACCCATAAGGGGTCTGGCGCAGTATCCCGAAGGGTACGACGCAAACCCCGTAGAATTAGAGGAGGTAGAGGTTGTAGAGGTGGAGGAGTAAGGTGGACCCGCAATCAATCTCTGCTGAAGAAGGGATGCCGTCGTCGCTGATGATGCCGGCAGAGCCAACCGACACCCTGACTGCCATAGAGCCCCTTATGACAAGAGGCCACTCAGCGCTTTGGATTATGGTCAGAGATGGTCGCCGGTTGCTTCTGAAAGGTCTTCCTCCGGATTTGAGGAATCATCCAGAGGAGGTGGCGCGGTTAAGGAAAGAATATACCATCGGGCTCCGGCTCGACCACCCCGGAGTGGTGCGCTTCTTTGGGTTTGAGACTTTCCCCGATACAGGCCCTGTCATCGTAATGGAATATATCGATGGCCTCCCTCTTGCTGAATTTATCAAGGGGAACCTCCGGAAGGGAGGAAGCCACGAAGAGAGGAAAGCCGCCATACCCGACCTCACTAAGCGGCGCAAAATTGCCTTTCAGATAGCTGAAACTTTGGAATATATCCACTCCTGTGGCTTCTCTCATCGCGACCTCAAACCTGACAATATTCTCATTGCATCGCGTGGTTTCCGACCTAAGATAATAGATTTTGGCTTAGGTGACGGGGAAGATTACCTGATGTATAAGAAATCATTGGCCACTACCCAATTCGGCGCTCCCGAACAGCAAGAGGCCACCGTGGGTGATAGCCGGGCAGACGTATATTCCTTCGGGCGCATTTTGGAACGGTTGCTTCCCGAGCGTCGGTTTGGCTCTCTCCGGAAAGCGTGTATGGCCGAAAATCCTGAGCAACGCATAGAGATGAGCGAGGTCGTGAGGATTCTCGATCCGACTCGGTCCCGCAAGTTTAGAGGATGGTGGTGGGGTGTTATCTTTTTGGTGGCGCTGATATTAGGAATAGGAGGATGGTTATATCTTGATTCCGCGCCTGCGCCGACCGCAGCTATTGTGGAGAAAGATAATGACGGCTCTCCCCTAAAAGAGGCTTCTGTTGCTCATGAAGAGGAGGTCGATGCCCGAGATAGAATGGATCATAAGGAGGAGATAAGAAAGGAATCCACAGTGGAACCCCCCGAAAAATCATTATCGGGCGCCGTTCCACCACAGCCAGAGAAGTCGCAGGAAAAGAGTGTTGAAAAGGATGTTGGAAAAGCCGATTTGACAGTTTGGATAGCGAAATTTAACAAGCAGACCGACGAGGTGTTTCAAAAATATGGCTTGCCTAAACAGCGTCCGTGGATCACTGACGTTAGCGACCAGGAGATACCGCTCCGACGGTGGTCGGAATGTAAGGCTATCGCTCGTAATGCAGAGGAGGAGATGCAGGGAGCCGGATTATCGCCACAGGAAATTGAAAGCGTGATTAAATCCTATTGGGAGCATTACACTCTGACTCTGAGTCGCTTCACTCTTCCGGATTCTTGATAGTATAAGTAACGCCGCTGGCGGAGCCTGCCACGTAGGTCACTGGCGAGAACCCATTGCGGAAAACGCGGTTGAAATATACCGGTGCGTTGCGAGTGAAGCATCCACATTCCACAATGTCGCCTGGCCGGAGACGGGCATGTTCGGAAGCGAGCACTTCAAAAAGAGTATCATTAAGATGCCGGAGGGTGCATTTGCGGTTAGGATGCCAGCGAAGTTGAACGATAGTATTAAGAGGAAGCGTGCGGCTCTCCACGAACGAGCCCGTATATTCCTTAGATTCCGAGGCAGTCTCAGCCGAAGCGAAGTCCTCCATATCCTTAAATCCGATAAGGCTGCAAAGCGCCCGTAAGGTATAGGCGCTCGGAGAATAAGAACCCTCGATATCATTGATATAACCCCAAATCCGTTTGAGAGTGGTAGGGCTAACATACCCGCAATCTGAATCTTGGAGCCGGCCGGCGAGATATTCGAAATCTGCCGGCGACGCCAGGCGGCGACCCACATAATCCTCTATTTCACGGCGCAGCTTATCAATCTCTGCCGAATCCGTTGAATAACGCTTCTTCATATACTTTTCCTTATAATACGCCCTTGATGCCGACCGTTAGCTCTTTTAGCCCTTATGGACTTATAATCCACAAGCCCAAAACGCACGTTGGAAGCCGGCAAGACAGCATTATGCAAAAATAACTCACGGCGTAAAAATAGCCAAATTAAGAAGTCCACTTTTGCAAAAATGGACTAAAATGGAATAAGTGAATGGCGCTGGGGTGAGAATGCGAAATAGAAATAGACAAAATAGACGCGATTAAAAAGAGGAAATAAATAAAAAATTTACTAACTTAGCAAAAAATATAAAGAGTATGAAACGAATTGCTTTAACCCTACGCCGTCAGATACTGAGAGGTTTGGCCTTTCCATTCCTCGTTCTTCCCCTGCTTGCAATGGTGTGTTGCAGCTTCCAATCCTTAGCATCTGAAAGGAATCCCTACACATCTTTCACAGTCGATACCCGAAATATACGTATTCCGGATCTCGCCGACCTTGCGCCCATCACAGACAAGATGCAAGCGGAAGGTAAGCAAATAAAGACTATCACTTTCTATGGTCTTACCCCCTCCATTGGAATGGGTTCAATGTATGATAATATGGAATCTCTAAAGAAAGCAAAGAGCTTGTCGAAAATAAAAGAATATACTGAGATTCTTAGGGAGTATGCGTTCGACCGAGATGGAAAAATCGAAGAGCTAATGCTGGATCCTATGGAGGCCTACCAATTTGAATATGATAGCTTTGGGCGCCCTGTTGAAATAGAAAGTGCTTCTTTAGGATATAGAGGTTCCCCTACCTATATGGTGAAATATACCATCAACTGGAACGGCGACACCCCGACAACAATCGATCGCGAAATAGAGGAATTCGAGAGCGATTTTATTGATAAATCTGAGTTGGAGTTTGAAACCGACTTCACAGGGCGCACATCGGAATTCATTAATATGCTGGTGAAAAACACCGGCTCCGATTTTCATGTTTCAGGCAACACCTGCAAGCTCGTTGGAGAGGATGACGCCCCGGTGTGGTGTGAAATAATCTATTATTAAATTCTGCGAGCAAAAAGAGATATTTGGAATTTTATACTACAACCCAACAAGTTTAACCTATAACAGCCAATGAAAGATAATAGCGAGATGAAGAAAATAGGATTGATAATCATAATGATGGTTGCTTTGGCCGGTAATGCTTTCGCCGGTCTGCTCGACCAGAAACCGGCCGAGACGTTCGGTATCGATATTTTTTGCCAACCATTGTCACAGATTCCGGACGGATGTTCAGCGGACCAATTATCTATTTCCCAAAACTTATGGCAACATCTACAAACCGTAAAATCGGATAAGGATATCGACCAAGCTCTTTTGGCAGCCGGTTTTAAATGCCTCTCAAAAAAACAAGTCAGAGAGCTGGATGACTCAATTGATGAATATATCGACTACATGAAAGCCAGTTATGAACTCTCCACTCCCGAGGGTCCCATAAAAGTGAAAATGGATTATTTTGAAGGTATAGTCATCGACTTCCCGACCGTCCCGGCGAAACGTAAATTCCTTTCTACTGTTGAGGCCAATGAAAAAGAGAAGGGTTATGTATATGAGAGTGAAGAGGCTCACTGGGTTGGAGTTGCCGTAGTTGAAAACGGCAAAATAGTGGAAATTTGGCGTAAAGGGGATTAATTGCAAATGAAAATATTATCTTGGAGTAAATTTCTCTTACTCTTTCTCATCACTCTCTGCGGAGGGGTTGCTGATGCACAGTCCGACCTCTCCTCCGCGGCTTTGGATTATATCTTCCGACGTGACTTGAAGGCCCTTCATCAGTTGTATAAAACGCAGGACCGACAGCAGCAGTTGGCCATCGAGAATGCCTTCTATGGGCCGCTGATTAATCTTGACAACCTTACTTACGAGCAACTGAAGGCAGCTCTTGATGATTCGACAGATGGATTTAATCAAATTATTAGTCGGCATCTCATAGCCAAGGAGAACGCCATAATTGATGAGGTTTCCGACCTCACTGTCGAAGAGCTGTACGATTACCACAAACGCTATCCGGAGCGGTCGGATATCGTTGACCTCTTTCTCCTATCGGTGGTGAAACCCGGAGTGGACTCAATTTCCTACGAAGAATTATCATATATCGACCGACAGATTCCGGCTCTTCAGCTGTCGGATAAACTCTCGGCCCGTGCCAGTGAAAGAATCGGTATGGTGCGTGGTAATTCCCAATCTTATTTGCGCCACGAACAGGCCGACACTCAGGTATTAGCCGATTTGCTAAGGATGACATGCAGTAAGTATGTGGCCTTGAATTATCAGAAGGTGCCATACGCCTATTCCAAGATTGGAATCGTGCCCGATAACCCTGCGGCCATCGATAAACAATTCCGGATGGTTGTGAATGAATTCCTGAAAAGCAAGGAACTGAACAGTCAGCTGAAGAAAATAGTGAATATATATTGCAAATCTATTAATAAAGCTCGTGCGGCATTTGCAAAAGAAGCCGGCATCACGGGCTATCCTCAGATGAGCGTCACTATTCCCGAATTCAAAGGTTTTACTTATTCTTTGGGTAATGACCTCCTGTCGGGAGTGCCAGCTGCAAGAAAAGACTTTTACGAATCAAGAGAATCGGCAGGGTCAGTGATCGGAGTTGTAGGCTCTCTATTGGGGTTCGGAGACATAGCCCAAGGGATAGCCAAAGGAATCTACGATATGTCGGCAGTGGATGGTCTGGCCGATAAGGAGATAGCGGTTAGAAAGGAGATGGTAGCGACTGCCTATAATCAAATCACTTATAATATGCAACCCTATATCCGCAGCCTCATTGCCAGTATAGAGAGTCAGATTAGCGCTAACCAAAAGAAATTCATCGACTATGTTGCGAATAAATAATATTAGGCGGACAGCCATGATCGGAAGCGTGGTTTTATTCTCCTTTCTTTCGGGGAAAGCTTTTATTGCGGAATTGCTGGAAAGTTATATAAAAAGCTCGATTAAGGATTGGATCACCGGCTATCTGGATAATAAAACATCGGGATTGTATTCTCAAATCAAAAACTTCTCTTGGAGTGATCTTTGGGGAGAGGTTGTGGATGAAAATGCCCGCAATTCGATTGCACAAAAGGCGGCTACAATTGCAGATTTCTATCCCTTGGAAATTGGGGATAACTACTCCTCTTTTCAACATTTCGTTTATCAGGATGGTAATATCAGCGCTGAAAAGACATTCGACTATGTGATGGAAGAGACCATCGAGAACTTCCATGAAGACCTTGCCTCCGTCTCGGATATCTCATTTTCGGAGATGGGAAACGGCTATCTGCGCGAGAAGAGTTGCGAGCTAATGGCTGAAAGAACTGAGGCAAACCATGCAAAGGGATTATCCGACGTGCTTCAAAAAGATGTGTTGACTCGGATAGAAAGCAATGGTGGAAGGGCATCCCAGAAAGAGATACTATCCGACATCAATTCCCATCCGGGTTTGATACCGGCTTTTAATAGCAATCCGGAAGCCGTCGATTTCTATTTCAAGCTGAAGCCGATGAAGCTCAACGCTAATCCTCAGGAACTCACCTATTGGGCTCAGCAGGCCGACGGGATACGCCCTAAGCTGTCTCCGAAAAATAAATTAATCGTTGCCGGTCAACTCTCATTCACTCCCAAGGATAAGGAGATGGAAATATCTCTCAACGGCAACGTGTTGGCCTATTATATCCCGGGAAGTAGAACTTATAGAGTGGTCTCTCCCGAATTTCTAAATTTCGCCCCACGGGCTAATCATACATATATTTTCGGAAGCACCACTTTCAACACTGATCCATTAGGTCGGGTGAAGATGATAGAATTTTACGGCAACAAGAAAGCCAATAAGATGGCCGGGAAGAACCCCGTAAAATTTAATGATTTGGCCACGGCTAAAAACGGCACGGCTAAAGATAATCTTTATTCTGATTTATTGAAAGAATTCGGCGTGACCCCGGCCATGGCATATACAGGAATGGTGTATGATTCCAAGGAATTGAAGACCAACTTGAAGGCCTTCCAAAAGGAACTGAAAAATGAATTGAAATCGAATGCCGACACCAAAGTAAGGCTCACGATTTCCTATTCCGACTATACCGACACTCCTTCAGCCCTCAGTATAGCGACATATAATGGAACCAACAAAGAGCTTCTGAATAATCATCAAGCAGCGCTGAAGTTTCCGTAAAAGGAGGTTTTCTCTTAGTGCTCTTTCTCCAGACGCAGATGTAATCGCAGATTGAGGTGATTTTTGATTCCATAAATTTGGATTAGGGGCAAAACAAGGAACCTAAGCTCTTCGCAGATGGATAACGTTATTTTGACGGGAGACCGGGAGAACATGAGTGATATATTACCCAAGATTGCCATAATGGGAAAAGCAGGTGTGTTTTCTTTATCCGTCTGCGCAGGCTCCCGGAGCCATTCTGCTAAAATCCCTTCTCTTATAAAATCTCCGCCAGATCTGCCAAATCCCCGAAAATCTGCGCCGGGAAAATAAGTTTAACGGGTGCTCGCAGAAGGGAAAAGAACCTTCCCATTACGTTCGCAGAACTCTTATATATATATGAGCAAACTAAAAGCTGTGCTTTTGGAATAATCTCAGAAAGATTCTCAAATGCACCATCGTTTTGAGATAATTCCAAAAACGCCAGTTTTTAGTTCCAATTTAGCTGTAAAATGATTAAAGTTTAAAGAGTTCTGCGAACCCTCAGTGATTTTTCTTTTTAATTCTGTAAGCAAAGAAATAAAAACCAGTCACTTATGTATCTCTAAGCTACAAGAGGCACTTGAATTATTATATTGTCGATTAAGCTCGAAAGATTTCACCCGAAGAAGCCAAGAGGAAAGGAGATTTGTATTATATTTGCATTATGAACGAGACCACCCCTATACCTCTTGCTCCCGATTCGCAAGAGAATGAGATAATACTTTACCAGCCAGATTCAACCGTAAAGCTTGAAGTTCGGCTGGAGAATGAGACTGTATGGCTTACACAGGCTCAGATGACCGAGCTGTTTCAAACTACCCGCAATAATATTACAATACACATTCGTAATATATTCAAGGAGGGTGAACTTGATGAAAGTTCAGTATGTAAGGAATCCTTACTAACTGCTGCTGATGGGAAACGATACAAAACTAAATACTACAATCTTGATGTTATCATATCCGTTGGGTACAGAGTCAAATCACTTCGTGGCACACAGTTCCGTCAATGGGCTAATAAGGTATTGAAGGAATATCTGCTGAAAGGATATAGTATCAATCAGCGGCTTTTGCACATGGAAAACCGGATTGATTATAGACTTTCCGAACATGACAGTCAAATAAAAGAGCTGAGCAACCGAATGGATTTCTTTGTCCGTACATCATTGCCTCCTCGGGAGGGTATATTCTTCGACGGACAGATTTTCGATGCTTATACCTTGATGTGTGACCTTGTGCGAAGTGCTAAGACGAGAATCATCATGGTGGATAATTATATCGACGACACCGTGTTTCGCCAGCTTGATAAGCGTGCATCCGGAGTGAAAGCCACAATATTTACTCCCGTCATAGACAAAACTTTAAAGCAAGATTTAAAGCGTCATAACGCTCAATATGCCCCAATTGAAATAAAAACCTATAGAAAGGCTCACGACCGTTTTCTCATCGTTGACGACACGGTGTATCATGTCGGGGCGTCATTCAAAGATTTAGGCAAAAAGCTATTCGCTTTCTCCAAGATGGAAGCAATGGCAGCCGACGAGCTCATTGAGCGACTGAAAGGGTGAAATACCCCCGAAAATCTGCACCGGGAAAATAAGTTTAACGGGTGCTCGCAGAAGGGAAAAGAACCTTCCCATTACGTTCGCAGAACTCTTATATATATATGAGCAAACTAAAAGCTGTGCTTTTGGAATAATCTCAGAAAGATTCTCAAATGCACCATCGTTTTGAGATAATTCCAAAAACGCCAGTTTTTAGTTCCAATTTAGCTGTAAAATGATTAAAGTTTAAAGAGTTCTGTGAACCCTCAGTGATTTTTCTTTTTAATTCTGTAAGCAAAGAAATAAAAACCAGCCACTTATGTATCTCTAAGCTACAAGAGGCATTTGAATTATTATATTGTCGATTAAGCTCGAAAGGAAAGAGGGGCAAGCACCGATCTTTTATCGCTGGGCGATACCACAGAATTGCCAGAATTGCAAAGACCTTTTTCTCCCTTTCTCTTAGTTTTTCTCCAGACGCAGATGTAATCGCAGATTGAGGAGATTTTTACTGGCTATATTTTTTGTATGGATTTGGGCAGAACAATGAGTCTAAGCTCTTCGCAGATGGATAACGTTATTTTGACGGGAGAACGGGAGAACAGGAGGGATATCTTTGGTCAAATCTGCCATATCTCCGAAGATTTGCTTCAGGAAAATAGACAAAATAGACGCAAATAAAATGAGGAAATAAAGAAAAAATAACTAACTTAGCAAAAAATAACACAACTCACATAGTTCGCAAACCAACAGCGACTAAAAACCAACAAGTAAAAATAAATGCCCTCAAAAAGAGTGTAGATTCAAAAAAATTTGCTAACTTAGCAAAATCCTTTGGGGGAGAAATCCCGAAGGTCGAGAAAAGCGTAAGCTTTCTTTCGAGGTTAGGACAAAATCGCCAAAATTTCTGTACGCACGAAAAAGAAAGATCTACGCTCTTCTGTATAGTCTTTTGCGAAAGCAAACGGACATCTATGGTCATATTCGCGCATGCAGCGTACATATTGGTCATAGGTAGCCGTCAACATAGCAAGACTTTGCAGAGAGGGCATTTATTCATTTTTCAATTGCGTACAAGGCGTTTGGCGATGCCGGTTCTGACATTGAAAAAGCGATAAGGTCCTCTCTTTTTTCGTAACCTGACATTAACAAAGCCCACAGTAGGAGGACGATAGGCGGGAGAGAAACTTATAAAATCATGCCACTATTTAGAGTAACAGTAAAAACACCGAAAAACACAAACGGCATACGCCTTGAAAGGGGAATGTCGGTAGATATATCTTCCAATTCAATGAGCAATCCTGTGACCACTAATGGAGGACAGCCAGTAGTAGATGCTTTCATGCGTATCTACGGTATTGACATCAAAAAAGCTGGAGCCCTCAATATGGTCTATTTAAATGTTGACAAAATAGGATAATAGTTATGATACAAAGATGCCCTGTTTGCGGCCAATGGATAAAAGCCGATAAAGATTCACTGATTGATAAGGCTGCTCGTGGAGCTAATGATGTTAGTGAAGTAGGAGGTAGTTTAGGAGAGGCCCTGGGAGGAATATTTGGAAGTTCGGGAAAAAGATTGGGAAGAAATATTGGAAGCACAGCCGCTTCAATTTTTGGAGGAGCAATGGGAGTGGCAGGTAATGTGCTTATGGGTAGTGACTATCATTTCGTTTGTCCTACTTGCGGCTATGAATGGACTTGTAATAACGAGGAGGAAGATCAGACGGAAGAATATAATCATGAAATGGAAATCTCCGCTATTAAGGATAAGCTATGGGATATTTGGACTGATGAGCCTGATAAACAAGCGTTGAGGAATCTTATTTCAGAAATGACCGCGCGCATCCCCACTGAATCTGATTCAAGATTATTAAGTTCACTATATGACTGGAGGTCTATAGCCTATTGGCTTCTCGATCAATATAAGGAAGCATATCAAGATATCTCTTCCTCCTTAAGTTTAGTTGATGATGCCCATTCGCGCGCTATGCGAGGTGTCTATACGGCTGAATTGGCAGCCGATTCCGACAACTCGGAGAGCTATATTGATGCGCTAAAGGACCTAACATCTGTGTATGAAGAAAATCATAGTTACACTAATTTAAGTGAGCCATTGCTTGATTTTGTGATGAACCATTGTGTTGAGGAATATGTAAAAGTATTTGCCAAATTTCCACCATCAAGGAGAAAGTTCATTTGCTTTACAGATAAGATCCAAGCAATGGGGAATAATATCTTGGTGCTTCCTATGGGCAAAGTGCCTAATGGTTTAATCTTTCCCGAGGGGCTGCCCAAAAAGAATGTGATCTATGAAGTGCATCCTTTTAAGCCTAACCATTATTTGAGTTTGGAGAATTTTGACTATGACTTGTTTCGCGATAAAATCTCTGAATTTAAATGGATATTAGAAAATTTAGGAGCTAAAAAGATAAAACTCTCTATCGAGAACGGACATACCCAGAGAGATTATTCTAAAAATAATAGGAGTGTATCCGGTGGAGTTGATGTAAAAGGAGTAACCGGGAATGCTTCTTACAAAAAGGACATCTCTGGTGAAAAATATCAAGAACTTAAAACTTCATTAGAGGAAAACAATGAGTTCTTACCTGGCGTAGAATCTCCGCATCTTCCTGCTTTAGATAAATTGGTTTGGTATCCACATTTGGAGGATTGGCAGAAGAAAGTTGAAAGTCGATTGAGTGGAAGAGCTAATGCTTTTGAGATTGCTTTTAGTTCACATTCAGCGTATAGTCTTTCGGAGCAAATGGTAACTGAGCTTGAGGCTGAAATGAAATATTTGATGACTAAAGGGAATGTAGGTGTAAGTGTAGAAAAGGACTATCGGATTAATCGAACAGAAAGTCAAATATGGCGCATAAGTGTGGAATTCTATCCACTCAGTGTTTACCAACAGTCCAATATCGCCCAAACAGCGTCGTCTGTAGGTTTAACGGCAGTAGAGCAAAGCTATATAGATACGTATAAGGAGTGTTTAAATGATGGAACTATTTCATCACGTGAGCGTAAGCTCCTCGATAGAATCAGTGCACAAGCTGGCATCTCCTCTTCAAGAGTGGCAGAGCTTGAAGCAATGATTACTCCTCAAAAGAAAAAATCAATTTGGAAAAGATTATTTTCCTCATGATCCCCACATCGCCCTATGATATGGGTTTGGAAAAATTAATAATTTGGATTAGACATATATAGACATGAAAACTCAAATTGAAACATGCTCAAAATGTGGTAAGCACATTACTGGAGAAATGCAGTTGGGAATGGGTAATGGGTTTATACAGGGGTTTGCTCAGGGAGCTATCAAAGAGGGCTTGGACATGATTGCTCCTGGCATAGGCTTTGTTGCTAAACACACGGGGATAACTGAAAAGGCTGGTAATTATGTGCGTGAAACGGTAACAACACATACAAACTTTGCTTTCTCTTGTCCTTGTGGAAATACTTGGGTATCCAGAATCGGGAATAATGAAGAAAGAATCCCAGATGAAATTCTTAATCAACAGAAATCATGGGCAATTCTGCGGTGTAGTCAATCCATGTCGGGCAACTTCACTGTGGCTGTTATCACAGGTATTCTATTTTTATTATGTGTATGGTACCTTATAGTTAACCCGTTTATTGTGGAGGTGCCCGACCACAATTGGCTAATGGGTGATTATATGAGACAGGATTGGCAGTTGGGTTGGATTGGTATGTTTATTCTTGCTTGTGCCACAGGCATTCCTGCCTTTTATAATTTAAGCAAAGGGATAAATAAACAAGATGATCTTAAGACTCTAAAAAATATGGGTCTAAGTAGATTTAAAAAATCTGATCTAAGAAAAAAATATGTATAACATAATAGCTTATATTAAAGCTGCACTTAGGTGCGTAGAGAAACTAAATAGGAAAGAGAACAATCAATAATAAATTAGTGCGCTCTAACAAACAGTTTTATTGTTGTCAGCTCTGTACGGAGGAAAAAATAAACCACATATAGTTAGATTGTATGGAAAAATATATTGTATGTCCACATTGTGGCAACCGGATGAAGGACTATGCTCTGGCTAAAGCTCTGCGTGACGGAGTAGGTATGGTAGAGAAAATTGGTAATTCGCTTAGTCCTTATCTTTATAGATACGTAGGAAAATCTTCTGGTGTGAAATTTTTTGATGATATGTTAGGGAAGGCAGGTGATAAGTTGGCTGCAAGAAAAGAATTGGTGAGCCATACAATCATTTGCGACAAATGCAAAAGAAAATTTCAAGCAAAATAATATCTATCATCAAGATAGAAGAGATGCCATAAGTAGCTGAGGTATAGACTCGTTCCGCAGCTGATAATGCAACCGGCTCCGCCGGTTGAGGGATGGTGAGGCGGTATCCCCGGGTAGGCTCCCTAAGATCGCCAACCCGAGGTTAAGAAGGATGTAACCGACTCCGTCGGTAGGAAAATGATATCCTATTCCGTCGGTAGGGCCATGCAGGTGAAAGAGAAAACGCTTCCGGTAGGCCCAGATATGTGGAAGAGAAGGCGGATTCGGTAGAACCAGACAGGTGTAAAAAACACCCTTTTTACCTGCAAGACTTTAATCAATAAAAAAGCTGAAACTCTTAGATGTTTCATGCAAATAGACAAAATAGACGCGATTAAATATGCTCATGTATCAAAAAAATTAATAACTTAGCAAAAAATAACACGGTATGAAACTGTTGAAAAGAATAATTATGTGTCTTGCCCTCATAATCGGGGGCGTTGCAATTTCTGAGTTCGCTACCGTTCCGTGCCATGCACAATCATCAGGCACGTTTACCCGAACTTTCAAGGGGAAGATAGGAGGCAAGTATGCCATTACGGTCAACCTTACAATTCCTAACCAGATTCGTCCCGGAAGCACCGTGAATGTGAGTGGCACCTACTGGTATGGCAACGGCAAGAATGGCAAAATGAGACTCAAAGGCACATTATCCTACGGCGGTCGCATGGCGTTGAAAGAATATAATCCAAAGGGCCAGCAATGCGGAGTGTGGGATGTGAGCCTGGACTTCGATGAATATGGAGCCTACATCACTGGCGCCATGCAGAATGCCAAGCGCACAGTCTATACTGTGGATTGTTATGCTCACTATCCGAGCAGGTAAAGGAGACCAAGTCAGTGGCGTCTTCCCCAAGGGCAGCTTTAGTAGCAGTTCGGCCCAAGAGAACTGCTTACGTATCATAAAATAATAATTTCGTAAAAAAATTCAAATGCACATGAAACTATTCGCATCCATTATTAAACATCGAAAACTGAACGGCTTGGTTATCCCCTTCCTTGCCCTTCCTCTTGTTGTAACTGCTTGTAATAAAACAGCAAAAACAGATTCTGATATCGACTCTGCCGAGGTTGTGATTGTAGAAGATAGCGCAGTGACGGAAGATGTCGGTATGCTCACTGATACCATCCCCGATGACACTCCCGTCAAGAAAACCTATACCACCCTCAAAATAGGCAAACGCAATATCAAACTTCCCGGTCTTGCCGACCTTAAACCCATCACCGATAAGATATCGGCCGACGGAAAGAAAATCAAGAGCGTGTCTTTCTATGGCCTTACTCCCTCAGGCGGATTGGGTTCGATGACCGACGATATTGACCCCTTCACGAGAGCCCGAAATTTAGCAGAGGCGAAGAAGTATTCACAGCCTCTTATGGTATATGAATTCGATCGTGATGGCAACATCGAGGAGCTCGACATGGACGCAATGTATGAGTATGAATACAAGCATGATGTCTATGGTCGTCCTACAGAAATAACCAGCGTATCCGGCGGCTATAGAGGTTGTCCCTCCTACGTGGTAAAATATACCATCAGCTGGGACGGAGAAACTCCAACTGATATAAAACGTAAAATTGAGGAATTTGAGAGCGAATTTAGCAATTCCTCCGAGCTGGAATTTGAAACGGATTTCACCGGTCGCACTTCCGAGTTTGTCAAACAGTTGGTAAAACACACTGGCTCCAAGGTTCAAGTGCAGGGCAACACCGCTAAATTCATGGGTGAGGAGTTTCCAGTATGGTGTGAAGTTATCTATTATTAGTCCATATTATTAAGAAGTTGGTAATTAAAAAGATACACATTTATAAGAGCCTTGTATTCGGAAGCATGCTATGCATAGGATTGTTTTTACTACTGGATGCAAAAAAGATAAGCCAACTGATGGAATGCCTGAAGAACTCGGTTACTACGATGGAGACGAGGGTACAGTAGCTCCCACTGACGGTATCCCGGATTAATTCCAATCCACGTGGGCTAATAGATGCCTCCTGTTCTTCTGTTCTCCTGTTCTCCTGTCGGAAAAAAGTAAAAACATCTCTTATTTTTCTTACGGAGGAAATAATGCAACCGGCTCCGCCAGTAGAGGGATGATGAGTCGATAGCCCCGGGTAGGCTCCCTACGGTCGCCAACCCGGGGTTAAGAAGAATGCAACCGGCTCCGTCGGTAATGGAAATTCCTCAACCTGACTCCTTGTGGCCATATTTTTAGCATTTAACCCCAAAGTTTGTTAAAATGTTGTAAGTCTAAGATAAAGTTTGTAACTTTGTTAAACACTCAAAAAGGTAATGCTATGGATATTGCAATACAAAGAAAATCACATAACTTCCGACTTCCGGTTGACTTGCTTGAACGTTTAAAGAAAATGGCTAAGAGAGAGAATCGGAGTCTTAATAACCTTGTGGAGTCCGCTCTTTTGGATGTGGCGTATAATGAGCCTAATGCTGACACTTTGGCTGCCATAGAAGAGGCTAAGGCCGGTAAACTTCAAGGCCCTCTTGATGTATCCAGTGTCGAGGCCATGTATAAGTCGATGGGGTTATGAAGGAACTGAGGTTCTCCGGGCAATATAAAAAAGATGCCAAAAGATTTTGTAATCAACCCCAAAAAATGGAGAAAGTGGCAAAAATTCTTCAATTGCTTAGAGATGAGAAGCCAATTCCTCCTATTCATCGCCCTCACTTATTGACTGGAAACTATGCAGGATATATGGAGTGCCATGTAGAAGGGGATTTTTTATTGATTTGGATTGATGAAACAGAGAAAACTATTGGTGTATTGCGTTTAGGCTCACATTCCGAACTGTTTGGATAAACCTTCCCTATCCTCCCACCGTTTTTAATATAAAAAGATGATGGATATGGAGGATGAAAGGGAGAAACATTTGCCCATTAATGAAGAGGGCTTGGAGGAATTCCTTGCCAGTAAATATGTGGAAGGTATCGGCCCTGCTTACGCTAAAAAGTTGGTGGAGCGCTTCGGCATAGATGCCCTCAAAGTGCTGGTCGAGGAGCCCGAAAAAGCCGAAGAGATTAGCGGCCTCGGCACCTCACGCGTGGAGAAGGCTCGCGAGAGTCTTCAGAATATAAAACACGATATCCGACTGCTTATATTCCTATTTTCCTGCGGTTTGAGCGATATGTTTATTGAAAGAATCCTCAATAAATATCGCAAAAAAGCGGAGGAGATTATCCTCACCGACCCCTATTCGATGGTGGAAAATGTGTGGCAACTATCTTTCTTCACAGCCGACAAGATTGGGCGCAAATTGGGCATAGCTCCCGACGACCCTCGCCGACTCCAGGCAGCATTGGTCACAGCCGTGAAACATTATGCCGAAGCCGGACATCTCTTCGCTACTCAAGAGGAGGCCGTGGCCGGGGCAACCAAAATGACCGGGGTGGAGCCGGAGAAAGTGGCTCACCAGATAAAAAATGACATAGATTCCGGCCGACTGGTCGAAAGTCGGGGAGGGCTTTATCTCCCAGTGTTCTATAATGCTGAAAAAGAAGGGGCCGACCGACTCTCTGAATTGGCCGCTGTGAAATTTCCTCCCGTGCCTGAAGAAAATATACCGGAACGCTCACAGTTAGGACATCTTTATTCCCCCCTCCAGCGCGATGCCATAAAGAAAGCTATCGATTACCCTGTTGTGGTCATCACCGGAGGACCCGGCTCGGGCAAGACAACCGTGGTGAAGGGGATAATTGATATATTCCGTAAGGAAGGGAAAAGCGTGGTTTTGGCTGCCCCGACAGGTCGAGCTGCCAAACGGCTCACCACCCTCACCGGCACTCATGCCTCCACCATTCACAGCCTCTTAGGCTATCGCCAGGGGGAGGGGTATCACAACAAAAAAATCGACTGCGATGTGTTGATTATCGACGAAAGTTCGATGATGGAGCAAGTGCTTTTCAATCATTTGCTGCAAGCTCTTCGTCCTGGCACGCGAGTGATTTTAGTGGGCGATGCCGATCAGTTGCCGGCTATCGGAGCTGGCGATGTGCTTCGCGATTTGATAGCCTCCGGGCGTGTGCCCGTGGCGCATCTTAATGAGAATTTCCGACAGAAAGAGGGTAGCCTGATTGCTTCGGGGGCACAGGCAATAAATAATGGCGAATTACCTCCTTCCGACCCTGAGCGCGACCTGATAATCATTCCTGAGCCGACCGTAGGGCGCATCCACGATCGTATTTTGCGGCTTGTAGCCGAGGAGCTGCCGGAGAATCGTGGCATCTCTCCGACCGAAATCTTAGTGGTTACACCCCAGCAGATTGGGCGGTTGGGAGCAAGACAACTGAACGCTGATCTGCAAGCGCGGTTAAATCCAGAGGGACCGGCGTTGCAACGCGGAGGCACGACGATGCGACTTGGTGACCCGGTGATGCAAACAGCTAATTCGCGCGAAAGAGGAGTGTATAATGGGGAGGTGGGCCACATAACGGAGGTTGACCCGGAGCAACAGACTTTGGAGGTGACATTTTCAGATGGCCGCAAGTCGCGCTATGCGCGTAGCGAACTGAGCGAGTTGACGTTGGCCTACGCCACCACCGTGCATAAGCTCCAGGGGTCGGAGGCTAAAAATATCATAATGCCAGTGACGATGGCTCATAAGCCGATGCTTTACCGCAACCTGCTTTACACCGGTGTGAGCCGTGCCACCGACCTCTGCATCCTTGTAGGCGAAGAGGAAGCCATCCGCTATGCCGTGGAGAACACCCCCTCCGGCTCGCGCCATTCCAACTTCAAATATCGCTTACGGTAGAGTAGGAGGTATGACCTTTTTGTATTATCTTTGCAAGCAATTTGGAGACAAGCAAAGAGGAGATGACAAGAATAATAAGAATTATTTTTTCCATTGTGGTTATTTTGGCGGTCGGGACGATTCCCTCTCGGGCAGAAGGGGATTTCATATCAATGCTCGGCGTGGAGGTGCGACCTGGCTATGCCTTCTCTTCATTCCGCGACGACGTGTTGAGCGAAACCCTTTCGATGGAGGAGGCCCGTAACACTCATTTCGCCACCTCCCTTCATCTCAAATATGGCTTCGCTTATAACCCCAACTCAGAAGCGGCGCGACTCTATCCCGGTGTGAAACAAGGGATTGGCTTGGGAGCAAATATTTTCGATTATTCCAAATCCATTGGCACCCCCATCTCCCTTTATCTTTTCCAAACAGCTCCGATCGTAAACTTCAACCAAAGGCTCAGCCTCGATTATGAATGGAATTTCGGCGCCTCATTTGGTTGGAAACCTTGCGACGGCAACATTGCTCGCTCCAATCTTATCGTAGGCTCTAAGACGAACGCATATATCAATTTGGGAGTGGGTTTGCGATGGAAACTTAATAAAAAATACTCATTGACAGCCGGCCTCGACCTCACGCATTTCTCCGACGGCAACACCTCTTTCCCTAATCCGGGTGTGAATTTAGCAGGGGTGAAAATTGGGATAATAAGAGTTTTTGGCAAAGAACCGGTAGCTACTCCATTCCAAAGGGATACCGTCGCCCCGAAACACCTTTTCAGTTACGACCTTACTGCCTACGGCGCATGGCGCAAGAGAGTGTATAGGGGAGGGGAAAGCCCTGTGTTGTTGGGAGGACATTATGGGATAGCGGGGGTGAATTTTGCGCCGATGTGGGATGTGGCTCGATATTTTCGAGCCGGCCTTTCGGCTGATTTCCAATGGGATCAGAGCAGCGATCTGAAGCGCTACCATATTAGCGGCTCGACGGCGGAGGATATTCGGTTTGCCACACCTCCTTTCTTCAGCCAGGTGAGTGTCGGGCTCTCGGCACGAGCGGAGTTGGTGATGCCCATATTTTCAGTCAATGTGGGGATAGGATATAATTTTATAGGCCCGACGGAGGCGAGAGCCTCCTATCAGTTGGCTAATCTGAAGATATACGTCACCCGTTCGCTTTATCTAAATGTAGGCTACCAATTGCAGAATTTCCAGCGCCAGAACAATCTTATGTTAGGCCTCGGCTACACAATCAATTCCAACCGTCATGCCTCCTCCACCCTCACGGGTCGATAAGACCCGGAGGCTCCTAAATATTTATGAGACTAAATAAAGGGTGGCCTCCCGGTCACCCTTTACCTTTTGGCCTCGCTTGGAGACCTCATTTATATCGTTAGCTATGAGAATTCATTTCTGTTTTTT
>CAZXGU010000036.1:0-11603 GCA_964640375.1 uncultured Sangeribacter sp.
AGTGTCTTTTACAGGCTGGAACTGGAGTTCCTTCATAACCGCCTTCTTAGTCTCGCCGTTAACAGTGAGGTCAATCTCAAAGATGTCGGGAGTATAGATGAGCTTACGAACATCCTCGCCGTTTACAGTGATGTCGGTAGTGATGATACCGCGCTTGTCGTCGATTTCAACGAGCTTCTGACCGGGCTTGAGGTCACCGCTATAAGGAAGCTCTACAAGTGCTCCACCGTTGATCACTGCAGGGATTTTACCCTCTTTGCGCAAAGCTTTAGTGCTTTTCTTGCCGCACTCCACGCGGGGCTCGGCTGTCAATTCATACTTCTTCATTTCTTTTTAGTTTTTGTGTTACTCAAAATAAGTTATGCTCCGGGCAAACAAATTTCCCATCACACTGATTTTTCGCGCCTATTTCTTTCTGCGGCGAAAATCCTCGCAAAATTACTATTTTTTCCTCTATCTTCCAAACATCCAATTAAATTTTCATTTATTTCTTCCGCAGAGGTGGCTTAAATTGCAGTATTGGCATTTCTTATCATCATCAGCCGGAATGAAAGGGATATCGGGATTGAAAATATCAGCCAAAACCTTATCGGTCATCTCCAAAAACTCCTCATTGCGGTCGAGATGAGTCTGGAGCGATTCATATACAGCCCGTTTCCCCGGTTCGGAGGCACGACCGATGGTGGGCAGCGTCTCCCCTTTTTTCGACAATTCAGAAATCTGATAAATCGCTAGTCGGACCGGCTCATTGGTATGGCGGTCAAAATTCATCAGATTGGCATAGAGCATTAGCTGAAAGAAATTGCGTGCCTCCTCATCTCCGTTGAAAATCGCCTCCATATCCCGAGCCTTCACATGTGAATTTCCTGTCTTATAATCCACAATGCGATATGCCTTGGTGCCATTGGCCAAGTGAATGATATCCAGACGGTCGATGGCATATTTCATATTCACTTTCCTATCGGAGTTGTTCAGGGGCCATTCCACCAACCCTGAAATTTCTCCACCCACCAACTCGAATGGCGTCAGAGTCAGGTCATAATTCAACACATCCTTAATCTGCGACACTATTTTATCGGCCACCAATGCAGCAGCCCCTTCAAGAGGAGTGGAGAGCTTGTCGGAATCATAATGAAAATGCAGGCGGTTGATCGATTCCGTCACGAGCTGCCGAAGACACGGCTCATCTTCAATCATCCTCCGGATATCTTCAGCCTCCATACGGATAGGCTTCTCCAAATAAACATTACGCTTACCCTTCGGGAAATAGAGATGAAACATGACTTCATGCACCACGTTGCCGAGACCGATTGCATCAATATATTCTGACGTCTCACTATCAGCCCGGAGCCCCATCACATTCTCATAATAGAATTTCACAGGGCAGATGAAATAATTACGCAATGCCGAAGCGGAGAAATTTCTTTTCGAGCCTCGAACCGTAAATTCCCGCAATTGCTCCATCACCTGCTGACCCTTCTTCACCTCCTCCGTCTTGCTCTGCGAAGGCGACAAGAGAAACTTATGATTTTCAAATTTAAGAAGATCGCGGGCATAGAGATAATGAAGCTGCATTATATAACGCGACATACCTCCGCTTCTCATTCCTGAAGAGGAACGCGCGTCATAAACCATAGTCACCTCCCGAGCTCGGGATATCATGCGATAGAAATAATAGGAGAAAAGGTCTTCCCGATAATTTGAATAAGGGAGGCCATAGCCATGACGCAAAGAATCGGGGATGAAGGTGCGTCCGGCCGACTTGCGCGGCATCACGCGATCATTCATGGAAAGGATAATGAGGCGGTCGAAGTCGAGCGCACGGGTTTCCAATAGTCCCATCACCTGCAGACCCTCCAAAGGTTCCCCTTCAAATGTGACCTGTTCGCCGGCCAAGAGTTTCTCCACCATCGTGAACACCCCATTGATGCTCATCTCTATCCCATGTTCGCTGCAAGCATAATCAAGACGGCGAAGGGCATCGCGATATATCTCTATATGCGAACGATCTATGCGGCTTTTCAGCACCCCTCCTTCAGTTGAATCGAGTGCTGCCGAAACCAACACCATCACCCGGTCGAGATAACCGATCACATCAGCCACGCGAGCATCTTGAGGCAGCGGCTGCAATATCTCAACGGCGCGCTCACTGAATTGCCTCAGCTCCTCCAATGTCATCGTTATCTTATGATGATGATTGAGATAACCATTTATAGCCGATATCGTTTTGCTACCAATAGCAGCGTGCATATAGGGATGAGAAAGGAGCAAGCGCAAATCCTCATGATAGAAAGCAATGTCATCGCCGGCCTTGCGTTGCGACCCTCGAACACGGCGAAGATGATAGATAAACGACATAACCGATGTGATTCGCAGCGAATACCCCATCGTGAGATTGACAGCCTCCAGCCCTTCGGGAAGGGAATAGAGGAAAGGCATAAGCAAATTTTCATCAGGGAGCACCACCGCCACCTTAGCCTCCCTTATCTCCTTCCCTTCCTCGCTTAGAATTTCGGCCACCTTAGCTCCCGCCACTTTCCCCTGGGCTGCATTAGAGGGAGCACCAATAGCAGTCAGAACAGAAGGGAGCACCGCCGTTTCGCTTGCTTTCAACTCCTCGGCAGCCCATTTTGGGGAAGGGAAATTGCGGCGGTTATATTTAAGGAAAGAGGCCGCATCGTTCAAGGCATTAGTGAGGATAGGGCCTGTGCCGTCCCAGAAAAATTCAGCGAAATCTCCCTCTATACCCTCTTCGGCCTCCAATCCCTTTAATTCTTCAAAAATGAGGGCTTCAGTTGTTGAGAGCGCGTTGAACCCCACAATCACCACCTTCTTCCAAGGCAAAATATTCTTCCCATGAATCCTGAGTCGCTGCAAAGCCAGGCGGTAGGCTCCTCCGGAGGTGCATAGCCGCTCGGCATGAAGAGATTTATTCAGGGCATGATAAAGAGGCGCCATCTCCTGCCACAGCAGCCGGAATTTATTCTTTATATCCGACGGCGGCTCCATATTTTTCCAGAAGCGTTCCACCTCCCTCAACCCGGGGGTATAGCCGAAATAGCGCTCCATCACCTCTATCTGTTCGTCGGTGAGGAAAGAGGAGGCAATTTCGCGATAATCCTTCACATTCTTAAACAGCGAATCAGCATCCACATCATATTGATCCACCTCACTGAAATCCGACAGCAAGGTCTCACCCCAATTGCGGAAAGAATCAAAATCACTGAAAAGTTTCTTACGTCCCACATCGCCTCTTTTGCCTACCTCGCCTACTTCGCCTACTTCGCCTACTTCGCCCACTTCGCCTACCTCGCCCACTTCGCCTACTTCGCCTACATAAATCTTATAAAGCCTAAAGAGCAAATCGATGCGCGAAGCCACGTCATGATCAGCCAGTTCGGCCACAAAATCTGTGATTGAAGTAACGCGCGGGGCAATCCGGGTCTTATCTTGGGAGGCATCATGGAGATGTTTAAGGAAGAAAGTTCCGGCACGCTTATTGGGGAAGACAAAACAGAATTCCGACAAATCGTCGAATTTGGAATGATATGCACGCGCCACAGACTCAAGGAAAGGACGCGGACTCTGCGGCATGGGCGTTTCAAATAAAGATGGCATTCGTTTCATACCACAAATTTAACAGCTTTTTCGTTACCATACAAAAATTGAAGGGAAGATAATTGGCATTCACGTCAATATTTTATACCTTTGCGGAAATGAAGTTTTCAGACATACCGGGACATGAGGCCACAAAACGTGCGCTCATCGAACTTGCCGACTCCGACCGGTTGCCCCATGCAATCATGCTTTGCGGGCCCTCCGGGATTGGCAAGACCCTCCTTGCACGCACTTTTATGAGCTATGTGCACTGCACCAATCGTCAGAATGGCGAGCCCTGCGGAGAATGTCAGGCCTGTCGCCAACATGCCTCCTTTAACAATCCCGACACTCATTTCATTTATCCGATCGTAAAAAGCGAGAAAAGTAAAATTCTGCTCTCCACCGACCGCATCGAGGCGTGGCGGCAGATGCTTTCCGAGAACCCCGCCATGCAGCCTGAGCGATGGCTCGAAATCCTTGAGGCCGGCAATTCGCGTCCAAGGATTTATGTGAATGATGCAGAATATATAGTTTCAGCTGAGGCAATGTCTAATTACGCCTCCAACTATAAATTTTTCTTCATCTGGCTGCCTGAGAAAATGAATATCGAGGCTGCCAATAAATTGCTGAAGGTGATAGAAGAGCCCACACCGGGCACAGTTTTCCTCCTTGTCTCGAATGAGGAAAACAATGTTCTTCCCACCATCTCCTCTCGCACCCAACGTTTCAACATGTCGCCCCTCACACGCGATGAGATTGGACAATATATGATGGAACGCTACGGCATGAAGGATTATGAGGCATTCGAGTTGAGCCGACTTGCCGAGGGGCGCCTTTCAAAAGCCGACGAATTGGCCGGGTTCTCTGAAGAGAAGGAGGAGTTTGAATCTCTTTTCCGCGATATTATGAGGAATGCTTACGCGAAGAAGATATTAGTGCTCCGCAATCTGAGTGAACGGTCGGCAGCCTTCGGCAGAGAAAAACTTCTACGATTCCTCGACTATATGTCGAGAATGACGCGCGAAAATTTCATCTACAACATGAAGATGCCCCAGCTGTCGGCTCTCACGCGCTCGGAAGAGGCGTTCTCAAGGCGCTTCTCTCCTTTCATTAACCATGGCAATGTGGAAGATATAATCACAGAAATAGGACGGGCCCAAAATGATGTTTCACGAAATGCGAATGCCAAAATCGTGATGTTCGATCTCTTCCTCCTCATCATCGGCTTCCTCCTAAGAAAACCAAAATAAGAAGAAATAATGAAACCTACACTATTCATTCTTGCCGCCGGCATGGGTAGCCGCTACGGTGGCCTCAAACAGCTCGACGGACTCGGGCCCAACGGGGAGACAATCATGGATTATTCTGTCTATGACGCGCTCCGCGCCGGCTTCGGCAAAATCGTTTTTGTGATCCGCAAGGATTTTGAAGAGGATTTCCGCAAAAAGATAATCTCCAAATATGAAGGGCACGTTCCGGTAGAGGTAGTGTTCCAAAGCTTAGACGCCCTCCCCGAAGGTTTCGCGCCCGATCCCGAACGCACCAAACCTTGGGGCACAGGCCAGGCCGTGCTGATGGGTAAGGATGCCATCAAGGAGCCTTTCGCCGTGATTAATGCCGACGACTATTACGGGCCTGAAAGTTTCAAGCTTCTTGCCGATGCCCTCAATGAGTTAGAAGGGAAAGAGAATGAATATTGCATGGTGGGATTCAATATCGGCAACACTCTGAGCGAAAATGGAGGCGTGAGCCGTGGACTCTGCACCGTTGACTCCGACGGTTTTCTCACCGATGTGACCGAATGTCATGGAATTGAGCGTAAAGATGGAAAGATTATCCATGTGCTCGACGGCAAAGAGGAATCTTTCCCCGAGGATGCCAATGTGTCGATGAATCTCTGGGGCTTCACTCCCGACTATTTTAAATATTCTGAGGAAGCGTTCGTGGATTTCCTCAAAGATCATTCCAAGGAACTCAAGTCGGAGTTCTATATCCCGACAGTGGTTAATAATCTCATCAAGGATAATAAGATACGCCTCAAGGTTATCTCCACCCCCTCGAAATGGTTTGGCGTAACCTACGCCGCCGACCGTCAAGGCACAGTTGACATGTTCCGTCGTCTCACCGAAGAGGGCGTTTACCCGACCCCGCTCTTTAAATAAATTTCAATGTGTTCCTTTTGCCCGGATTAATGGACAAAAGGAACACATTTTATCATCTATCTCAACATTTTTAACAATTTTTGCTCCATATCTCAAAAAAATTAAAATTTCTGAAACTTTATAAACATATATCTTGTTATGCTAAACAAGGAGGCAAACTTGTGCCTCAGATTCGTGTTGAAAACAACTCTTAAGTTTTATCCAATACTTTTTATATTTTAATTAATGAAACAGTTATTTATTAAGACTTGCTTGTCGCTGAGCCCGATGCTCCTTCTCACAGGCTGTATCGATGACAACTACGATCTCAGCAACATCGACAAGACCACCCAGCTAAAAGTGAACGATCTCGTGGTGCCTGTCAACATTGATGCAATCGAACTTTCCGAAATCATTAAGATTGATGAAGGCAGCAAAATCAAAATCGTAAACCTCGACGGTAAAGACATTTATGCAGTGACCGAATCAGGCGAATTCAGCTCCGATCCAATCGACATCAAGGGATTCACAGCTCCCACTCCTCACATTGAGGATGCTTACGCCACATTCGAGGTTCTCCCGGATGCTCCTATTCCCACAAAGTCGCTCACAGTCACTACCAACTACACCCTCGATTCATTCACCCCGCAGCTGATTGAAATCAAGGCTAATGACATTGATGAGTCGATTAAGGATGTTTCCGCCATCGATTGCGACACCCCCATGCTCATCACCATGAAGCTTATCACTTCAGGATTCTCCGGAAACGACACAATGATTAAGATCAAGAATGTGAAGATGAACTTCCTGAAAGGTCTGCAACTTGTGGATAAGCCTTCAAACTATTCATACAACCCTACCACCGGCGTTCTCGAGATCACCAACCTCGAATGTCCCCGCAATGAGGCTACGATTGAGTTGAAGGTGAACCGCATCGATTTCACGAAATCGGGCACACACCTCAACGGTCACAACTTCAATTATCAGACCACAATCACTCTCGATCAGGCCGACTTGGATTTGACCGTGACCTACGCCGATGCCCTCCCCACATCTCCGGAGCAGATTATCTTCCGCGTGGAAACCACCTGCACCGACCTTGTGGCTTCCTATTTCTCGGGTAAAATCGAATATAAACTCGAAGGGGAGTCGCTTAAGATCGACCCGGTATCACTCAATGATATCCCCGATTTCTTAGCCAATGATGAAACCGACCTCAAACTGGCCAATCCACAGATTTATCTGAATCTCAACAACCCGATGGCCGAATATGGTTTGTCGGCTTCCACAGGTATGACAATGACAGCGGTAAGACCCGACAACAACCGTCAATCTTACTCCCTCGATGCCGGTCAGCTTGTGAAAATCGGCACCAACTATGGCGTGGACGGTCCTTACAATTATGTGCTTTCACCCTCGATGCCTTCCGAGCCTCTGAGCGAATATTCCAAGAATCTTGTTCACGTGGGCTATTCTGCTCTCTCCAATGTGCTTGCCGGCAGCGGAATCCCCAACAGCATTGAGATAAATCTTGTGGACCCTGAGCTTCCTGAGCAGACAGTGGATCACTTCAAACTTGATAACTCTATCCCCGGCATAAAGGGAACATACGATTTCTTTGCCCCCCTCGCACTCAAAGGCGGAGAGAATGGTTCAGTGATAGTTTATCGCGATTCTGAAACCGACTGGAGCAGTGAAGATCTCGACAAGATGACCATTACCTCTGTTTCAGTAAACTTAGATGCCTATACCAACCTCCCCATCGGCGCGAAGCTCAGCGTCTATCCTCTCGACAAGGAAGGGAACCGCATTCCGGGCATAACAGTGGCTCCTGCAGTTCTCGATGCCAATGCCGACGGCCAGAACGTGACCATCACTCTGACAGGCGATATCCGCGGCCTCGATGGTATCACCTATGAAGCGGTTGTTAACGGTGGCGCTGACACTCCTCTCTCTCCCGAACAGACCATCCGCCTAAAAAACATCCGCGCTAAAGTTTCCGGCTATTATATCACTGACTTCAAAAACGACGACGACAAATGAAATCCATAAATAAATATATCCTTGCTGCCGGTGTGGCTGTTGCAACTCTCCCCGCTGTGGCCCAAACCACCTATTCCGGTTATTTCCTCGATAACTACGACTATGCCTTCCAGATGAACCCGGCCTTTGGAAACGAAAAGAATTTCGTGGCTTTCCCGGCTATCGGTAATCTGAATGTGGGTGTGAAAGGAAATCTTCATGTATCGAGCGTGCTTTATAATGTTGATGGACGCACAGTGCTCTTCACCAACCCTGATGTGAATACTGCCGACGCCATGTCGAAATTCGGCAACCACAACAAGATTGTGGCCAATGAGAAGATAGATCTCCTCTCGGGCGGTTTCAAGGCATGGGGCGGTTACAACACGATCTCTCTCTCGGCCGTGGTTAATGCCGGCGTGAGCGTGCCTAAAACATTCTTCGAGTTGGCGAAAGAGGGCGTAACGAACAAGACCTACGACATCAAGGATATGGCTGTTGATGCCAACGCCTACGCACAGATTGCCTTCAATCATTCGCGCGACATCACTCAAGTGCCCGGTCTTCGTGTGGGAGCCGCTTTCAAGGTGCTTATCGGTGTTGGCGCAGTGCAGGCTAAATTTAATCAGGCTGAATTGGAACTCGGCACAGACAACTGGATTGCCCGAACCAATGCTGATATATATGCTTCTATCGGAAGCTTGAAGTTTAAGCAGAAAACTTACTATCCTGAGGGCACTCTCGACACCACTCCGAGAGACTATGTTTCGGGCGCGGAGGTTCCCCATTTCTATATCACTGGTTTCGGTTTAGGCTTCGACCTTGGCGCACAGTATGAATGGCGCGACTTTAAGTTTTCCGCAGCTGCTCTCGACCTCGGTTTTATCCGCTGGGGACGCACTCAATGGGCCTCTACCGACGGAACACGCACTTTTGAGACTGATGCCTACACTTTCAATGTTCAAGGCAGCGCAGACAATTCTTTCAAGAATGAGTTTAAAGATCTGAAAGATAATGTGACCCGTCTTTATCAGCTGAAGGATATGGGTTCGAAAGACTATTATGCACGCGGTTTGGCCACCACGCTCAATTTCGGTGTTGACTACACTTTCCCGCTTTATCGCAAGCTCCATTTCGGTTTGCTGAACTCGACCCGTATCTACGGACCCTTCACCAGCACCCACTTCCGCCTTTCGGCTAATGTGGCACCGGCAAAAGCATTCTCGGCTGATGTGAATGTAGGCTTGGGCACATACGGTTTCGACTTCGGATGGCTCCTCAATGTTCACACCACCGGCTTCAACCTCTTCCTCGGAATGGACCATACCGTAGGGAAACTCGCAAAGCAGGGTGTTCCTTTGAGCTCCAACGCCAGCCTCAACTTCGGTATCAACTTCCCCTTCTAAGATGGGTTTAATCAGATTCTAATATCTGTTTATTCATTGTAGGGACGCGATTATTCGCGTCCAACCCGGATAAAAACATTGTAGGGACGCGATTATTCGCGTCCAACCCGAAAAAAATAACCCCGAAAAAAATAATTGCCTCGCAGATAACCAGTCGGCGAGGCAATTATTAGAATATACAAAGTTAATCAGATCCAATAGCATGGAGACAGGTAAAAAATCCCCCGTAGCTCCCAATCGTAAGGGAGCTCCAAAAACAAATCAACTCGCAGGCAGGGTCGTTGCTTTTGTAACGGTGTTCTGCCTTTTGGCGGCTTTGGCCGTGGTTCGTAATGGCTCGCTTTTTGGCAAAGATGCCGGTAGTTTTTTCTCTTCTGCCAAATCGGAGGCGGCCGCAGTCCAAGACACTGTAAACCCTATAGTTCATAATGGGTCACAGGAAATTATCAACACCACCGATTTAGGGAAGGATATCTCGGGTTATGCCGGTCCGGTGCCTTTGGAGATTTATGTCACCGACGGAAGGATTGACTCGATAGTGGCTCTCGCCAACTCGGAGAGTCCGAAATTTTTCCACCGTCTTTCCGACTCCGGTCTCACTCGCGCATGGAATGGCAAAACCCTAAAGGAAGCTGAAACTTTAGAAGTGGATGCAGCCACGGGCGCCACTTATTCCTCCAATGCTTTTATAGCCAACGTCCGCGCCGGCGTGGCTTACGCCGACGGCGCAAAAGCATCAAACAAGGGTTCAGTATCGGTGGCTGCCATCGCGGCTTTAATCGTAATCTTGGCTGGAGCCATTCTGCCGCTCTTCATAAAGAAACCCGCCTACAGGTTGGTTCAGCAGTTGCTTAACGTGGCTGTGCTTGGTTTTTGGGCTGGCACGTTTATCGATTATGCCATGATGCTCAATTTCTTCTCCGGCGCTCCACACTTCACACTGAGCTTCATTATCACCCTTATCCTTCTTATCGTAGGGCTTATCTATCCTCTCTTCAACAAGCCCAATTTCTATTGCACATGGATTTGTCCTTTCGGTTCGTTGCAGGAACTGGCCGGGAAAGTGGGACAAAGGAAATGGAAACTGTCACCCAAGATGATTAAAGGTCTCGACAATTTCCGACAGTTGTTATGGGTGGTTTTATTGTCATTGCTCTTCATCGGCTGGGGCACGGCATGGATTGATTATGAAATCTTCACGGCTTTCATTGTGGAATCGGCCTCTTGGATAATTATCATTGTGGGCGCAGTATTTGTGGTGCTCTCCCTCTTTGTGAGCCGTCCTTTCTGCCGCTTCGTCTGCCCCACCGGCTCCATTCTCAAGCAAGCATAGTTTTAATAAACATACACAAAAAGATATATCATGAAAAGTTATCATTGGATAATGTTATTATTGGCGATAGCATTGGTCGCCGTTTCTGTGCGCCTTGGCGCCCTCTCTTCAGATGATAAAAAGGATGTGAACGAGGCAGATGCAGTGATTGATTGTATAATGACTCGTACAAGCATTCGCAGTTATACGGATCAGCAGGTAAGCGATTCTCTTATCAATAAAATTCTTCGTGCCGGCATGGCAGCGCCGACGGCGGCCAATCAGCAGCCGTGGCAGTTTGTGGTGGTCACGGAGAAGAGTCTGAAAGATTCTATCACTGCCGCTTTTGAATATACCAAGATGGTTGAGAATTGCAGTTTTGCGGTGGTGGTTTGTGGCGACATGAACAATCTTTTCGACGGTGATATTCCCGACGGGGGGTTCTGGGTGGAGGATTGTTCGGCGGCTTCAGAGAATATGCTTCTTGCGGCCCATGCACTCGGAATCGGGGGCGTATGGTGTGGCATCTACCCTCTTAAAGACCGGGAAAAGCGTCTGGCTTCGATTCTCAATCTTCCCTCCAATCTTACGCCTCTCAACGTAATGGCCTTTGGTTATCCCTCGCAGCCGGCAACACCCAAAGACAAATGGGTTCCTTCTAAAATCCATTACAACGCTTTCTAAGGGGGCTGTGCTAACAGTTATGGGCTTGTGAGTCTTTCCTTTTCATAATAGATTAGGCTTGAAAGGAAAGCTTTTTTTGATTGAAGAATGGAAGGGCTTGGCTTATGACGAGAAAGGAGTGACTCACGAGCACGGACCCTTTATCGCTATGCGATGCCACTGAAAGGACAGACTTTCACAGAAAGACAAGGGATTACATTCAAATGTATCGTATTTATTTTTTACTGTCTTTCTGTGAAACTTCGTCCTTTCTGTGACTCAGGGAGCTTGCGACCAGTTTTGTGCTTGCAAGTCTTTCCTTTCCAGATACCCATAAGATTAAGGAGCCCATAAGAACAAGACGAGAAAGGAGCGACTCACAAGCACTGACCCTTTATCGCTACGCGATGCCACTGAAAGGACAGACTTTCACAGAAAGACAAGGGATTACATTCAAAT
>CAZXGU010000036.1:11703-20366 GCA_964640375.1 uncultured Sangeribacter sp.
GTATCGTATTTATTTTTTACTGTCTTTCTGTGAAATTTCGTCCTTTCTGTGACTCAGGGAGCTTGCGACCAATTTGGTGCTTGCAAGTCTTTCCTTTCCAGATACATACAAGATAAAGGAGCCCATAAGTACAAGACGAGAAAGGAGTGACTTTCAAGCACGGACCCTTTATCGCTACGCGATACCACTGAAAGGACGAAATTTCACAGAAAGACAAGTGAAGAAATTTCACAGAAATTCAGCTACAAAATTAAAAAGAAGGATAAGAAAGATTTATTTTCAAATAATCTTGCATAAAAATAGTAATGTGTTTATTTTTGTGTATGCATACAGATTTCAATATCCTTAACTCTATTTCCCATGATATAATTGGGGCAGCCTTTGAGGTGCGTAAGACATACGGTCCACTGTTGTGTGAACGAGTCTATGAGCTCTCCATGATGATAGAAATGGAGCAAAGAGGACACCGTATTGAACACCAGGTTCCCCTGGATATGGAATACAAAGGAGTGGTAATACCTCGCGCTTATGTTGCCGATATGGTTGTTGATGACTCTATTGTGCTCGAATTTAAAGCCAAACCTTTCATGGTGATGGATGAGTTCCGCCAGATTATGACCTATCTGAAGCTAAGCCACCGTCGGCTTGGCTTCCTTATTAATTTTGGAGCAAAAGATTTCAACTTCGGCAAGTTGACGGATAACATGCAATATTTACGAGAAGGATTATACCGCATTATAAACTAAACCTTTCCTTATGTAAGTCGCTGCTTTCGTGTATTAAAACGATGACGAGAATACCTTCTTGCATATTTATTTTTTTACTATCATTCTGTGAAAGTCCGTCCTTTCTGTGAACGCGGGAGCAAGGCGACCAATTTTGTGCTTGTGAGTCTTTCCTTTCCAGATACCCAGAAGATTAAGAAGCCCATAAGAACAAGACGAGAAAGGAGTGACTTTCAAGCACGGACCCTTTATCGCTATGCGATGCCACTGAAAGGACGAAATTTCACAGAAAGACAAATGATAAAAAGCATAGATTAAAGACAAGAAAGGAACGACTCTCAAGCTGGCCATTCACCCTTGCGCAAGGTAAAATGGCTATAGAACAGATTTAAATTATTTTCTCGATCATTCTTCTAAGAATAAAGAGACTGCCTAATAAATTTAGACAGCCTCTTTTTCGTATCAAATTCTTATTGCCAATTATCTCCTATTGTCTTCCTGTGCCATGACAGTTAAAACATTTCTTGCTTCCATTGCATGAAGGACAAGATATCCAACTCTTATTTCCCGAGCCAGTATAATAACCTGTATCTCTGGTTTCTCCCCCTTTTCCACCACAACTGGTGCATACAGTGGTGCCATGACATATTCTACAAGTAGAGTAAGTACCGGAACCGGAGGAGCTATTGGAATTGTAGTTGTTATAAGTTCCATTATACCCACCTGATTGATATTGATTTGATGAGTCTTCTGAGACATCGGGCGCATCACCTGTGCCATCACACCAAGTACATAACACTGCTCCCTCTCCTTGACACGCCACACATGGCACCCACTCAGTATATTGAGTATATGGTGGATATGTTAAGCAGCGCCACTGAGCACTTCCTCCGTTCCCATAACATAGCAAGCAAGTTATAATTCCGGAACCTTTGCACACGCCACATTTCCCTGAGAGAATTCCAGTAACAAACCCAGCATTAGAGTTTATCGCATAAAAACACAATGCAAAACAGAATAGTAAGGATTTTAATAATGTTCTCTTCCCTTTTTGTGAGTGGGATTCCAAAAATCTCTTCTTTTTAGAATCTCCTGATTTACTTCTACAAGAGAACTCTCCAATTGTTTTCATGATTATAATGGTTAATTTCGTCCAGCTGCTCTCTGACAGGACAAATAAAAAAGAAATGCGTGAGAGCATATCTGATGCTCGTTCTCACGCTCCGAGGCCTTCGCATTGCCCATCTTCGTAGAACGAGCAAACTTACAGAAGCCTCACGCAGAATATGTATGTCAACACCTTTGACACCCTTGCGAGCATCAAACAGGAATAGCTACATACCCATAAGGCATCTATCGTTTGCTGTATTCTTGACGAAGATTTGAAAGGTGCGAAGTTTCGGAACGACAAGAATGAGCGCGGATAAACGCATCTTTATCTTTAACCACCCACACCGACCCGAAGGCTCCTGTAAGTGGATTCAAAAGCAAATTTACATATTTTTACTGGTTTATCAATTATCTTTTTGATGATTTTTGTATCGATGCGAATCAATTCCTAAAATTTCTTTCATTAAAAGCGCTAATATTTTAATCTTTTTTTGCTCGCAGAATTCAAAAGAACTTACACTGAGGATTCGCAGAAATTTTTACAAATTCAATTATATTTGGGAACTAAAACTAACGTTTTGGGAATTATCCCAGAAAGATACCACTTAGAGTATCTCTCTGAGATAATTCTAAAACGGTATAAAAAATTCAGCCCCGGAGCCAGCAGGTTCCGGGGCTGCGAGAGGGGAATTGTCAGCCGGACCCCGGCCGCTCGTGCGCCAAAGCGTGGTCTTATTCCATCTTCTTATACCAGTCTTCGATGCTCATGGAATCTTCGGCAAGGCCGGTTTCGCCGCCATATACCTCATCGTGCTGGGTACGGTCGAGTCCAATCTTCTCATTCTTCGCGCTGACACGCATCGGAATAATCTTATCCGTGATCCAATAGAGCGCATAGCTCATGCCGAAGGTATATACAAACACCATCAACAGAACCAACACATGGTTCCAGAAAAATTCATTGCGCGATATCATATCCGCCTCCTGTGCGGCAAAGAAATCGTAGGCAAAGATACCGGTGAGCAACGTTGCCACGATACCTCCCAAACCATGCGTGGGGAACACTTCGAGAGCATCATCGAGCATGTGGCTATATCCTTTCCATGAACAAGCCAAGTTACAGCAGATAGTGATGATGAAAGCGATGCAGACACTCTGTCCTACACTCACCCATCCGGCCATGGGGGTGATTGCCACCAAACCAACCACAGCTCCGATTGCTGCGCCCATAGCCGAAGGTTTATGACCGCGCAAGCCGTCCATAGCCAGCCATACCACCATCGCCGTGGCAGCGGCTGTGTTGGTGTTGAGGAATGCTGAGATTGCTATGCCGTCGGCTGCCAACGATGATCCGCCGTTGAAGCCAAACCAGCCTAACCAAAGGAGAGCGGCACCCAGGAGCACGAAAGGCACATTGGCGGGTTTTGAATGGTTGCGGTCGGTGCGCTTGCCCAGGAACATTGCTCCGGCCAAGGCGGCGATACCTGAAGCGGCGTGAACCACGATTCCGCCGGCATAGTCGTGAACATGCATCATGCCGAAGAGTCCGTCGGGATGCCATGTGCAATGCGCAAGCGGACAATAGACGAGGATGGTCCAGAGCACCATGAAAAGGAGATATCCGGCGAAATGCACTCTTTCGGCAAAGGAGCCGGTGATAAGAGAGGGGGTGATGATGGCAAATTTCATCTGGAAGAGAGCGAAGAGAGCCAAAGGAATGGTGGTGGTGGCGATGCCGATCTGAGTCCATTCATTGGAGGGGTCGGTCACGTTGGTTACGCCCACATTGTCGAACATAAAGAATGTGCCGGGATCACCAAACACGTGCCATACATCCTGGCCGAAGGCAAGCGAGAAACCGAAGATAACCCATACTACGCTCACCACGCCCATCACGATGAAGCTCTGAAGCATTGTGGAGATAACGTTTTTCACTCTCACCATACCCCCATAAAAAAAAGAGAGGCCTGGAGTCATCATCAGCACGAAGATTGTGGCGGTGATCATCCAGGCGACGTTAGCGTAGAGGTGGGTGTTTTGGAGGTCGAAGATACCCTCTTTCGGGGTGACGAGACAACCGACGATTGCGGCCCCGAGCATGATGAGGAACACCAGCAACCAGGCCCAATTCAATTTTTTTACATGCAACATAACACAGAGTTTATAATGAAACTTAATCGTAGTTACTTAATTGTAGATAAGCGCAACAGGGATAGCGGCATAAAAATTGCCAATGACTCCGAGGAATTAGACAAAGCAACAGTTATTCCCGAAATCATCGGCAAAATTACTAAAAGCATCTGAAACCATCAATATTTTTCCTCTTTTTTTCTTCGGCAGCTGATCTTTCTACCTAATTTATTAAAAAAGCGCCCTTCCGCAGATGATAACGGAAGGGCGCTAAGGAGATTTATAAAATTTCTAAGATGAATATTTTCATAAGTGAAATCCATGAAATTATTCCCCCTATGGTATTATTTCTTTAAGGGGCGACCTTTCTTATCCAGCCCAATCGACCTGTAATAGAGCTCCCGTGCTCGTTTCTCAGCCTTTTTATTTTCATAATGCCTTACACCGGCTTTTATAGCCCTATCCACAAAGAATTCAAGCAGACTACCATTACTTTTCCCACTTGATTTAGCTGAAGCTTTGCCTTTTGATGTCTTCTGCGCATAACTTGGAGCCACGGCCTTAAATCCATGTTGATTAATTGCGGTCTGCATATATTTCAACTCATTAGGTTCCAAATACTTGCCATTCTCTGTAACAGCACGATGTACTTTTGGAAAATATTCAGCAGCTTCCTTCCACCGCTCAAGTCCGCAAAGAGCCGCAAGCTGCATTGCCTGATGATATGGATCCGATGACTTAGTCTCATATTTAAATAATTGATCGATACACTCCAGGACACGTGCATATCTATCCTTATTCAACCCATATTTTAAGTCTTTATTGAGTAAATCCTTGTATGCCCACCAACTTAAGTCGCAATTTGCAACCTTATGGGTAGCCCCTATGCCCATAAAATAATTATTTACAAAACTTTGTAGAGCGTGCAATTCTGCGCAATTGAGCGTCGGTTTCACAAAATAGACACTATCACACAAATAATCTAACTCATTAATCACCTCATCGTTATATTTCATCGCCTCTTCCGGCTCAATTTTTGAATATATACTATATAAATTTTCCGGATTTGTTGTTGCAATGGTTCTAAAGTCCTTAAATTTGGCTAAGAATTTTAATTTCTGTTCACCCTCGTAAACACGCTCAAGTGCTGCCGGGGCGTTATATTCTTCATCTGAATCCAGCTCCCAATTACCATCATTATACTTCGCGTCAAAGTAAACTTTACATGGTTGATATTTATATATCCTATTTTCTTCAGGCTCTCTATAACGATTCTTATTTAAATAATACATCTTCCCATCCACAAAACCTTCCATTGAGATAGGATTACTAAACATATCCAATTTAGGTTCTCCTTCATAAAACTGTGCACATAACCTCTCGACCTCATAACGATGCACGGGATTTACATACATTATGGAGGTCAGCATATCTCTGTAGGTTTTGTTGGGGGCGTCCGTCTCGAAAATAATTTTTTCCAATCCGGGACAATTTTCTATTAGATTTTTCGGGGCTTGGGAGAATTCCTTACCAATAAAAATTGTTTTTAGCGCCGGGTTATTATTAAACGGTTTGTTTACGGAGTTATAATTTTCCCCTGTAGAGTCATAAATAAAAGGTCGGTTAATTACAAGCGTCTCGATAGGATCGCCAAAAAAATCACTGGCAGTTAGAATTAAAGGATGTGTGTTTTCACCCCTACTTATTATGACTTTTTTCAGTCCACTGCAATATAAGAAAGCTTCCTTATCAACTTTTTCTACATTGTCGGATAACAACAAGGCCTCGAGACCAGCTCCACGAAAGGCTTTAATTCCTATTGTTTTGATAGGAGTAAAGTCGAATTCCTTCAAACTTTTACATCCGGAAAACATAGACTCCTCTATTTTGGGATATTCCGTATCCCATTTTACCTTGCTTAACATTTCACAGTTCTTGAAAACTCCCTCCTCAATATTGGTTATTGTCTTGGGGATTAACACACTGGTGATATTGCTCTTTTTGAAAGCCTCTTTGCCAAGCGCAGTAACGGTATATTCCTTTTTAGTTTTCGGATCGGTAACGGTGGTAGGTATCACAAAATCGCCGGTTGCCTTTTTATTCTCTTTGAGACGGACCGTCTGGTCTGTCAAAACTTCATATTTGGCATCACCAACCTTGAAGTCTATTGCCCACGCACTGAGATTAAGCACGAGAGCAACAATAAATAAAAATATTTTCTTCATCTGATATGGATATTTAAATTAATTGGGAACTTAAACATTGGTTCTGAGCTAACCAAAAGCTACCGCATTCGATATTTTTTCAGAGATTTTTTCAGAAAGCGCCACTTATAAGTTATTATTATAGTTTTACAAGTTAAGGGAGTGCTCTCATAAGGGAAAGCATCTTCCCGGTACGGTCGCAAAACTTTAATTTGCGCCACTAATAAACTAAAAGCTATTCTTTGGAAAAACTCCTAAGTTCAAAATGCACTTATTTTACACCCAAGCCTTTGAGTGCTTTCTGGGCGTCCTCATCTCCTTTTTCTGCCGATTTCTTATACCATTCGATAGCCTTGGCGCGATCCTTCGGCAGCCCATTTCCGTACTCGTAATTAATAGCGAGATTGCGCATGGCCACTTCATCTCCCAAATCGGCTGCCTTCTGATACAGTTCATTGGCTTTTTCTTGGGATTTCTTCAATCCTCCTTCTTCATAATAATTGTTAGAATCTTTTTCATTTTGTTCGGTTATTATTTTTTGTATTTCATTTTAAATGCCCTCTCTGCCATCCCGATCATCTTTTCAATTATGTCTGCCACGGTCTGTCCTTCCATTTCCTCCTTATCCCATTTCCAGATTGCCATGTTGTATTTGTCGGTAGTATAGCCACTACCGGCATATTCCTTTTCCGAAATCTTCTCGCAAGTGATTTCGTCCATCACCTCGCCTAATTTGAATTTATTCCAGAAATCTTTCCTTAACCCTTGCTTGATTTTCCTTTCTTCTCCCTTCTTCTGAGCACCCTCTATTGCTGCGACATTAGTCTTCTTGGGGGCAAACCCTGCGGTCAGCACTCCATTCTGAAAGGCACAATAAAAATTAAGCGGTTCTTCTCCCTCCTCATCTTTATCCTTGGAAGGAAGGATGATATTATGAATAGAAAATTCGGCTATCGGTTGAGTTTTGGGGCTGGTAGTATATTTACATTCGAATTCTTTCGCATCCTCCTTTACGTACCGCCCCACTCTCGCATCCTCTTTAAAGTTACAATCTAAGAGATACACCAATTTAGCATATCGGTGTTTCATTTGGTCGAGGGTGATTGGTCTCTTATGATTTTTAGGATCGGAGGTATCGCTGTCGGTATCAGTCAGCGCATCTATTGGGGTTTCGGAGGTAATATAGTCGTAATCCTTCTTAGCCTCCTTTTCCAGATCCTCCATATAGATAAGAGCCTCTTTCAGGAATTGATATTCGGGGGGATGAGGAAACGCCTCCATATTAGCCAAATCCTCCGGCGATTCGAGTGCCTGTAGCAAAGCCTGTGCAAAGGCCGCATAACCCATATAACTCCATCCAGCCTCTTTAGCTATTTCTGCATCATATTCGCATGGAGTGAGCAAGATACATCTTTCCCGGACCCATTCTGGGTCAATTTCCTTAGACTGAGCATCTCGCCTTGCTTCTTCCGCCATTATATCCTGATTCAATGAATGAGCCTGCCGATAGACAGTTTTAGCAAGAGATCTGGAGTAATTCTGCAACTGGCTCACATAGCTTATCGAACCGCTTTTATTTTCTATAATTAGTTGGGGAATAGATTTCGGTTCTTCACTTAACTTCCGTCTTTTCTTTTTTTCTCCGGGAGCAAAAGAGATGGGATCAAATCTTTTGGAAAATGTAAGGTCGAATCGTTTGAATTCGCGATCCACATTGTCAAATCCGTTAGGTAATAAATTCTCATTTCCGGCAGCTTCCCGCAAGGCCTTGGTAAAGGCCAAAGGAAATCTTTCAGCGATATGAGCGATTATATTGGAATAAAATAACTCCCTTCCGTAGCCCGAGGCCGCTCTAACGAGACGACGGAACGGGTCATCAATGACGTTTTTAACCTCCGAATTCTCTTTCAGAGGAGCATTATCAGAGGTTCTTATACCCTCATCGTAGGGGATATTTTTCTTATTTTCAATCATTTAATTAAGCACTACAGAAACCTTCCGCCTATCCATTCACAAAGATAGCATTATAATTATTAACTTCCAAATTTCCACCCATATCATAAACGCTCCTCTCAGAGACTATCTCCTCCCTGAGAGGCACAAAGGAAACACCAATCTTCTAAATAAACAAGTCCTTTTCAGTCCTTTCCGTGGTATCGCTTGACGATAAGGGGTCCATGCTTGTGAGTCGCTCCTTTCTTGTCATATTTGGAGAGTTGCTCCTTTCTTGCTTCGATTAAAAGTACTTTCTTATTTCAAGCATCTCCTTTCTTGTCTATATATTATGGATATATGGAAAGGAAAGACTCTCAAGCACAAAATTGGTCGCTTTGCTCCAGTGGTCACCGAAAGGACGGAATTTCACAGACCACTGGTAATAATTAATCAGGGAACAATTGAATGTGGTGTGAATATAGTGTAAAATTAATTCACTTGTCTTTCTGTGAAAATCTGTCTTTTCTGTGGCATCGCATAGCGATAAAGGGTCAGTGCT
>CAZXGU010000037.1:0-20222 GCA_964640375.1 uncultured Sangeribacter sp.
AAAAGCATTAAAAATAAAAGCACCCAATAGAGCGGTCGCCCCAGAGAAAGCAATGAAGAATTTTTGGAATTTGCCATGAATAAAAGATGTTTGTTTAAAAAGTTTCCTCTTCTCCCTTTGCAAAATTAAACCATTTAAGTTAAATTTGCAAATTGAACAAAGCCGGAGGCAAAGAGATATATATTTTCAGCCGTGAAAAACTCAAAGCCTATCTGCCGGCAACGGGAGGATATGGGAAACGAGATAGCGAAAAGAGGAAGTGAATTAAAGGCTTCCGAATAAAACTTATCATCTGACAGACTCTAAGAAAGTGAAGATACACCACGAAGGAACCAACATCCTCATATTGTTGTTTATAGTATTGGGAATGCTCAACATCCCGGTATGGTTGTTCTTGCCCCCATACGTGTTGCCGGCTCTGCTGACAGGGCTTTCCGTGACAGTATATCTCTTTGTGTTCAATTTCTTTCGGTGTCCGATCCGTCATTATCGAGGTGAAAGAAAAAATCATGTGGTGAGCTCGGTCGATGGAAAAGTGGTAGCTGTGGAGAAGGTGTATGAAGGGGAATACCTAAAAGGCGAAGCCATAATGCTATCGGTTTTCATGTCGCCACTTAATGTTCATGCCAACTGGTATCCTGTGGACGGACAGGTGGAATATGTGAAACATCATAGAGGGCGTTTTCTCTCGGCCTATCTGCCAAAGGCAAGTGTGGAGAATGAGCGGAGCACGATAGGTATTTTGTGTGACGACGGCAGCCGGCTTACAGTGCGCCAAGTGGCGGGAGCCATGGCTCGACGCATAGTGACTTACGCCCGCAAAGGACACACCGCCTCGATTGATGAGCATTTGGGATTTATAAAATTCGGGTCGAGAGTGGACCTTTATCTTCCGGTGGATTGTGAGATCCTTGTCAAGATAGGAGATCTGACTCGCGGAGGTCTTACACCCGTTGCAATACTTAAACAGTAACTATTTTGAATACAATTAAAAAAAATATACCCAACAGCATTACCTGCCTCAATATCCTGTCAGGTTTGCTCTCAATAGTTTGTTCCGTTAAGGGAGACTCACCGCTCTGGGGCTTGAAAGCTTACGAGTGGGGATATATCTTTATAGGCATAGCGGCTGTGGCTGATTTCCTTGATGGTTTTACAGCCCGGTTGCTTCATGCTTATTCAGAGATGGGCAAGGAGCTCGATTCGCTCAGCGACTTGGTAAGCTTTGGAGTGGCTCCGGCATTCGCTTTATATTCCTGCATGGAGCTTAACGGCGCTGATTGGATGAAATGGATAGCGCTGTTAATTCCGGTAGCCGGAGCCTTAAGATTAGCAAGATTTAATATCGACACTCGGCAATCGGTCAATTTCATCGGTCTGCCGATTCCTGCCAATGCTCTCTTCTGGATTGGATATACTTCGATGGTCTATAGCGGCTCGGCACTTCTGAGCTCGCCTTGGATTTATGTCACCGCCGTGGTGTTGGAGAGTTGGCTTATGGTCAGCCCCATTCGTCTTTTCTCCCTGAAATTCAAGACATGGGGGTGGAAAGGGAATGAATTTCGGTGGTTGTTAATAATCACTGCGGCAGTGTTGCTTTTCTGCATGGGAGTGCAAGGGCTGATGTGGCTTATTATAGTATATGTGGCCTACGGAATTTTCGATAGCACAAGAAAATAAGAAAGGATAGAATAGATGGGATTTTTTATAGCGATACTGATAATACTTCTCTTGCCATTTATCATTCCCTTTATAGGTCGGCTCATCAAGAGCTATGCTTTAGGGAAGATGGAAGACAATATGCGTCGCATGATGGGGATGCCCACACGCTCCGAGGAAAAGAAAGCCCGGAAACAGCAGGAACGCGACGAACGTCAGGCCAAGAAGGCGGCGGAGAAAGAGAGCTCTCGAAGATATGGTTTCCATAACCATGGACGCAATCATAATGTCGGAAACCCTTCTGAGGATATACGCATGATGCGATTATATGCTGAGGATGTGGAATTTGTTGAAATAAGAGAATATTCGGCAGATCTAAAGTTTGAACAGGATTTGAATACCGGCAACGTTAAAATTAAGTTTGAAGAGCAGGTGTCGGATGCCGAATTTATTATTATAAAATAGATTCGGGAATAAGAACCGGGGTTGTAAAAGGAGAGTTAGAATATTTAAGATAAAAAACAGCATCATGGCAAAGGGAAAAACATTATATGTAAGCGATCTCGATGGAACACTTCTTCAACCTGATGCCACAATCTCGCCCCGCACTCTCTCCATTCTCAACAGAGCAATTGCCGAGGGAGCTTTATTCACCATAGCTACCGCCCGCACTCCAGCCACGGTGGCCGCGATAATAAAAGATCTCGACTTACGTTTGCCTGCCATTGTGATGACAGGCACCGCTTTATGGGATAAAAAGGAGAACAGCTATTCTCATGTGCACTACATGGACGACCATGCCACTAAAGAATTGGTAAAGATTTACCGCGAAACTGATTATCCCACATTTCTCTACACCCTGCGCGACAATCTCATACACATTTATCATCTCGGACCTTTGTCAGATATAGAGAAGACATTTATTGAAGATCGGCGTCATAATTTTGCAAAGACGCTTCATATTCCAGCAGATGGCAATTCAACTCTTCCCGATTATCTTGGCGACACGGTTCTGTTTTATGGTATGCAGCCTGATGCGAAGACTGAGGAGGTGTTCCGGCTCACATCGCAGGTGGAGAATGTGAGAGTTCAGAAATATCACGACTTCTACGGTCCGGAGATAGGGATTCTTGAAGCCTTCTCGCCCATGAGCACCAAGGCTATCGCTATCCGGGAACTTGCCGAAAGATTGGGAGTTGAGAGGATAGTGGCCTTCGGCGACAATCTCAACGACATTCCGATGCTGGAACTGGCTGATGTGGGAGTGGCAATGGAAAATGGAGTAGAGGAAGTGAAAGCCATGGCTAATGTGGTGATTGGCAGGAACACGGATGATGCCGTGGCGGAATTTATTCTTCATGATATGAAACTTGACAGGGGAGGCGATCAATGAAAATCTCGTTATACGACCGTCAGCGTTCCGGACGCATGATTATGATAGCTGTTTCAGCCATCGCCGTGATCGCTTTTCTGGTGGTGAGCAATAACCTTGTGAAACAATTGGCTCAACAGGAACGGGAACGCATGAATATATGGGCTCAGGCAACTGAGCGGATAGCTGAAGCCGGGATAGATACCGACATAGAATTTATGCTGGCGATTATATCGCAGAATAACTCCATTCCCGTGCTCACTTGCGACCGCAACTTCAATATCTCCGAATTTCGCAATTTCGACCTTCCCGACAAGAGCGACCGCGACAAATCGCTTTACATGGAGTTGAGCCCCAAGAACAAAGAATATCTCTCGAAACGATTGAAGAAAGCCGTTGGCAACCGAAGCATAGAACAGCTAATGGCTGATAATTCCCATTTTATAGAGATAAAATATATAGGAGGGGAGAAGCAATATATCTATTATGAAGACTCCAAACTCTTGCGCAGTATAAGCATTTATCCATTCATTCAGATGATAGTGATGATCATCTTGACCCTGATTATCTATATGGCGGTGATTTATACCAAGCGCGCAGAGCAAAACCGCGTGTGGGCAGGCCTGTCGAAAGAGACCGCCCACCAATTAGGCACTCCCATCTCATCTTTAATGGCATGGACCGAATATCTTCAGGCTATAGGCACCGATAAAGAGATTACGGATGAGATAGATAAGGATGTGAAGCGCTTGTCGGTGATAGCCGACAGGTTTTCAAAGATTGGCTCTCAGCCTGAAATTGAATTCGATTATCTCAATGAAGTGGTGAGTCAATCGCTTGAATATATGAAGAGTCGGGTTTCGGGCAAGGTGAAAATAATCATGCACATCTCCGAAGATGATCATGGTGTCAATGTTAGCCGTCCGCTTCTTGAATGGGTGATGGAGAATCTGACGAAGAACGCTGTGGATGCAATGCAGGGAGAAGGAGAACTCCATATAACCACAGGCTCCGAGAAGGGGATTGTATGGATTGAAGTGCGCGACACAGGAAAAGGGATTGCCAAGAAGAATTTCAAGACAGTGTTCAATCCAGGCTACACCACAAAAAAACGAGGTTGGGGACTTGGCTTGACGCTTGTAAAAAGAATTATTGAGGAATATCATGGAGGCAAGATCTTCGTAAAGGAGAGTGAACTTGGCAAAGGCACCACCTTCCGCATCGAACTTCGAGCTGCCGGAGGGGAAAAGAGATGAAATTTTTTTGAAAAATTCTCATTAGATGCGACATGGTTAGAGTTTAATTTAAATAACTTACATGTTACTTCAACTATTTTTATTAATTTTGCATCAGAATAAAAAGAACATACTCAACGATGAATATTTCATATAAATGGCTTAATCGGTTCATAAATCCGGAGGTATCGCCTCGGGAGTTATCGGCCGAACTCACTTCTCTTGGTCTTGAATGCGACACAGTGGAGGAAGTTGAAAGCATCCGCGGAGGTCTTCGCGGCATAGTCACGGGCCGTGTCTTGACCTGTGTTGATCATCCTGATTCCGATCATCTTCACATCACTACCGTAGATCTCGGCGGCGAGGCACCGGTGCAGATTGTTTGTGGCGCGCCCAATGTGGCTGCCGGACAGAATGTGGTCGTAGCCACGGTCGGAACCACCCTTTATGACGGCGATAAGGAATTTCAGATACGCAAATCGAAGATACGCGGCGTGGAATCATTCGGTATGATTTGCGCTGAAGATGAGATTGGCATAGGCGCATCTCATGATGGCATCATGGTTCTTTCTGAAGATGTTAAGCCCGGCACTCCGGCTTCGGAATATTTCAACGTTGAGAGCGATTATGTGCTCGAGGTGGAGCTCACTCCCAACCGCGTGGATGCCGCAAGCCATTTAGGGGTGGCCCGCGATATTAAAGCCAAGATGTGGTGTAATGCTGCAGAAGGGAAACGTGAGGATTATCCCGAGGTGACAGTCCCTCCAGTTGAATCATTCTCTATCGATCGTGAGGATGGAGCCGTGGCGATTCGTATTGAGGATAAAGAGGGATGTCCCCGTTATTGTGGAGTGACAATCCGCGATGTAGAAGTGAAGGAATCTCCCGAATGGCTCAGAAATCTTCTGAGTGCCGTTGGGCAGCGTCCCATCAATAATATTGTGGATATCACCAATTTTATTCTTCAAGGGATTGGACAGCCTCTCCATTGCTTCGACCTCGATAAAGTGAAAGGGGAGGAGATTGTGGTTCGCACATGTCCTAAAGGCACCAAATTCACCACTCTCGACGGCACAGAACGCGAACTCGATTCATCTGATCTCATGATTTGTAATGCCGAGGAACCGATGTGTATTGCCGGCGTTTTCGGCGGTCTTGATTCGGGTGTGACAGAAGACACGAAATCAGTATTTATTGAATCAGCATATTTCAATCCCACAAGAGTAAGAAAGACAGCGCGTCGCCATGGTCTCTCCACCGATGCCTCTTTCCGCTATGAACGCGGCACAGACCCTAATATCTGCGACTATGCGGCGCGCCTGGCAGCTGTGATGATAAAGGAACTTGCAGGAGGTGAGATTTGCGGAGGAGTGAAAGACCTTTATGAGGAGCCGATTGCAAAGGCAGAGATGGATTTCTCGCTCGAATATTGCAATCGCCTTATCGGAAAGACCCTTCCCAAGGAACTCATTATCTGTATCCTGAAAGCATTGGAGTTTGATGTGGAGGAGAAGGATGCCGACACGCTTCATCTCAAGGTGCCCACATATCGTGTGGATGTGTATCGTCCTTGTGATGTTGTGGAGGAGATTCTTCGCGTTTATGGCTATAACAACGTGGAAATCACCGACAGCATGCACCTCTCGCTTTCTCAGCGCGCCGACACCGATTACAGCTACTCGCTTGAGCAACTCGTGAGCGAACAGCTCACTGCCCAGGGATTTAATGAGATACTCAATAATTCTCTTACAGCAGTGTCCTATTATGAGGAGTCGGAACGTTATCCGCTGTCGGCTGCTGTGAAGCTCATGAACCCGTTGAGCAATGATTTGGCGGTGCTTCGCCAGACACTTCTTTACGGAGGTCTTGAATCTATTTCTCATAATGTGAACCGCAAGGAGGCCAATCTCAAGTTCTATGAATTTGGAAAGATTTATAGCTTCGATGCAACCAAGGAAGCCACTGCAGAGAAACCCCTTGCCCAATATTTTGAGAACGAGAATCTTGCCTTGTGGATGACAGGGGATATGCATCATGCCTCATGGAATGCGAAGGCAGTTGAGGCCAGTGTATATGACCTAAAAGGAATAGTGCTCAATATCTTCTCCCGTGCCGGGATTGCTGAGAGTTCCTTGAAATTTGAGCAGGGAAGCGACGAGATATTTGTTGCTAAACTCGACATTAGCTTCAAATCAGGTAAGCCTCTTGCGGAGGTTGGAATCTTGCGCACCTCTGTTCTTAAGAAATTCGATATAGAGCAGAGTGTGGTCTATGCTTCTATCGATTGGACTGCCCTTTATCGTCAGGCTCGAAAGACAGATGTGAAATATGCCGAACTGCCAAAGACTCAGGCTGTGGAACGCGACCTTGCCCTGTTGGTGGATAAGAGCGTGCGTTTTGCAGAGATTGAGGAGGTGATTCGTAAGGCTGAGAAGAAGTTGCTTCGCGAGGTGAAGCTCTTCGATGTGTATGAAGGTAAGAATCTGCCGGCAGGAAAGAAATCCTACGCAGTGTCGATGAAACTCCAGGATATGGAGAAAACTCTCAACGACAAGCAGATTGAGGCAACAATGAATAAGATAATCAAGGCGTTGCAGACATTCGGCGCCGAACTTCGATAACAAGAATAACAACTACTATAAGTATAAGAAATTCACAATGGGAAGAGCATTTGAATATCGTAAAGCCCGTAAATTGAAACGCTGGGGCAACATGAGCCGTACATTTACCCGTATCGGTAAGGAGATCACAATCGCAGCAAAGGCAGGCGGTCCTGATCCCGACATGAACCCTCGTCTTCGTGTGCTGATGCAGAATGCCAAGGCTGCCAATATGCCTAAGGATACTGTGGAACGCGCCATAAAGAAAGCTACCGACAAGGATGCCGGCGATTATAAGGAGATTGTATATGAAGGATACGGACCCTTCGGAATTGCAATTGTGGTAGAGACTGCCACTGATAACAACCAGCGCACTGTTGCTAATGTACGCAGCTATTTCAACAAATATGGCGGTTCGTTAGGCACTCAGGGTTCTCTATCGTTCCTTTTCGATCATAAGAGTGTGTTCCATGTAAAGCCCAACGAGGGTGTGGATCATGATGAGTTTGAACTTGAGCTTATGGATTTTGAGGCCGAACTTGAGACTGATGAAGAGGAATGGATGATTTATGGCGCCTTTGATCAGTTTGCCAACATTCAGAAATTCCTTGAAGACAAGGGAATGGAGATTGTCTCTGCTGAATTCGAGCGCATCCCGACCGATTATAAGGAGGTAACCCCCGAACAGCGTGAACAGCTCGACAAGCTCCTCGACAAATTCGAGGAAGACGAGGATGTCCAGAATGTTTTCCACAACATTAAGGAAGACTAATCTTATAAGTTAAAATATACGTATTAGGGCGGAGGTCACGAGATCTCCGCCCTTTTATTTTACTGCTATATTCTCGTTATTTTTTCTTTACTTGCCTTAGATATTCCGAGGGGGTCATCCCTGTCTGTTTCTTGAACATTCGGCTGAGATGCTGGGGATATTCCATCCCGATATCGTAGGCAACTTCCGAGATTGTCTTGCCGGAGGCAAGTCCGTTTTTGGCTTGAATCACGAGATAATTCCTTACATGATTTCCTGCCGTCTCTCCAGTTAAACGTTTGATTAAGTCACCGAGATAGTTGGGCGACATGCACAGGCAATCAGCCAGATATTGGATGGTTGGTATCCCGCGCTTAAGGTGGAGGCCCTTGGCATAATAATCTGCCAATGAGGCTTGAAAACGGGCAAGGACATCAGAATTCTCAAGCTTTCGGGTGACAAACTGGCGATCATAAAACCGTTTGCAGTATTTCAGCAACAAATTTATGTAGCCAATGATAATATCATCCTGCATATTATCATGCGCCTCATTAATCTCCTTTTGGATAGCTTTGAGCAGCGAGACAATTACATCGTGCTCCTCCTTGCTCATGTGTAGCCCTTCATTGATATGATAATCAAAGAAAGAACATTCTTTAATAACCTTTTCGAGGTAAGTTCCGTGGAGCAGATCGGGATGAAAAAGTAGTGCCCAGCCGGAGATGGAAATTTTACCTCCGTCATCCTCTTTGCCACCAATCTGGCCGGGGGAGACACAAAGCAGTGATGACTCCTTGTAATCATATTTCCCGCAGCCATACTCAAGGCGAACCGAGGCATCATCCCGGAGGAAGATCGCATAGACGCCGTAGTGGTTGAGGCTTGACCGGATAGGTGAAATAGCATTATAATCTATTACGCTCACCAGTCTGTGGCGGTCGGTCTGTCCAAGATAGCCACTGTAATCACTGGGGGAATGAACCTTGAGTATTTTTTTCATATTGCAAAATTAAAAAAATAATCTGATTATATACCTACCGGATTATCGGTGAAAATGATACGAAATGTTATGTAGTTGAGTTACCACTCGGAGTTTCCCCTCCATTCTGTGTCAGCAGTAAGAGAGTGAAGAGATAGATTAATCTGAACCTAAACCATTAAATGTTTCATAAATATGAAACATTTTTTTATCTTTGCAAAAAAGAATCACATGAAAGATAAGCTTGAAAAAATAGGTAAGCTTTTCGGACAGAGGAGAGCTGAATTGGGCATGACACAATCTGAGGTCGGAGAAAGAATGGGTGTGGGTCGAGCCACTATCTCAAAGATAGAGAGCGGAAAGGGCTTAACATTTGATACTATCAATCGAATGGCGGAAGCACTTGATGCAGAGGTGACAGTTGGCATCTCTCCAAAGGCAAATTATAGTAAAGAGGTTATAGCATATATAGTCGCTGCAATCAGTGAATTTGCTAAAAGATATTTCCTTACGGTAAAAGAAGCTTCGAATTATCTTTTGCGTTTTAAAGGAATTGACTTTCTTGAACAATGTTATGCTGCTGAACATACACTTTCAGTAAATGACTGGGTGGATGATATCACAGCCGTTTGCAAACGTAATGGAGGAAGAATAGGATGAAGCTATATCATGGATCTAATGTGTTGATTGAGCAGATAGATTTTTCCAAATGTCATCCCTTTAAAGATTTTGGGTGTGGTTTCTACCTGACTGATAATATTAAACACGCCAGGAATATGGCCTTTCGACGTTGTATGCGTACGGGGGGAGAAGAATGTGTGACAGAGTACGATTTTAATTTCGAGAAAGCCACCCAGGAATTGAAAATTAAGATTTTCGATAAGCCATCCCAGGAATGGGCAGAGTTTGTAATGATGAATAGGAATGAAAAAATTACACATCCTGCTCATAATTATGATCTGGTAATAGGTCCGATAGCAGATGATTCGGTGGTGGTATCTTTTCGTCTTTATCAGGATGGATATATTACTATATCTGAATTGGTAAAACGCTTGGAATACAAGGAACTAAGCACTCAGTATTTCTTTCATAATGCAAAATCTATAAGGTATTTAAAACGATTATCATGACTAAGGAAAAGAATTTCCAATTCCTGCTCGAATCAATATCAACAGATATAATTGGGTGGCTTATAAGAGATAACGGATTTTCTCTAAGTGAGGCATTGTCGAACTGGTATAATTCCGAAACTTTTGAAAAAGTATCAGATCCCAATACCGGTATGTACATAGAGAGTTCGCCATACAATTATGAATTTTTGAAGCGAGAGTTATCGAGCGGTAGTTTTTATGCATAGATATTATAGATAACAACAGCTACAAAACAAGATGAATTTGTTTGCCGAATACGATGGTTCGGAGATTATTTTGTAAATTTGTAAAAAAGAGAACAGAACATGGAAAAGGAATTAAAATATCTTGATTTTTTTAAAAATAGGAGCACATTGAGGAGATATTCATCTGATAAGGAAGTTAGTGACCAGACTCTGTCGGCTCTTCTTGAAGCCGCTTCTCACGCACCGACCACAGGCAACATGCAGCTATATAGCGTTGTGGCAACTCGCGATAGGGAGATAAAAGAGCGTTTGGCGCCGCTTCATTTTAATCAGCCTACGGTGAAAGGATGCTCCGTGATGCTTACTTTCTGTGCCGACCTCCGACGGTTTGAGAAATGGTGTGAAGAGAGAAATGCTAAGCCCGGATTCAGGAACTACCATTCCTTTATCACTGCCCTTATCGACACAGCACTCTTCGCCCAGCAATTTGTCACCCTTGCCGAACTAAACGGCATCGGCAGCTGCTATCTCGGCACTGTCACCTATAATGCAGAGAAAATAGCCGAGGTTCTTGACCTTCCCGATCGCGTGGTGCCCGTGATATGTCTAACAGTCGGATATCCTGAAGAGGGAGTGGGCTTCACTCCTGCTTCGGATAGGATTCCTGTGGAGGGAGTGCTTCATAAGGAGAAGTATCAAGATTACACGAAAGAGGATATCGACCGTCTCTTTGAATATAAAGAGAATCTTGAAGAATCGAAAGGCTTCGTAAAAGAAAATGGCAAGGAAACCCTTGCACAGGTATTCACAGATATCCGTTATCCCGGCAAGATGAATGAAGAAGTGTCGGAATCCTTTTCGCGGTTAGTAAAGGAGAAAGGTTTCTAAGGATAAAGGTTAATTATCTATTATCCTCTTAATTATCCCCCGGGTTGGCAAAGTTCTGTTTGCCAACCCGGGTTTATATTGGGTTTATATTGCATTATTCTTAGTCTATTCGGGGTATATAGGCAAGAGAAAGTGTTAAAAATATGTTATATAACATATAAAAATAATTGGTGAGGGGAATTTTTAACTATAATTTTGTAATTGGCTAACTATTTTTATTTTTCTTCTCATGTTTTGGCTGAACATGGGAAAAGTTTATTAAATTCTCTTACGTGTTATTCCAATGAAAAAATTATTGGTTTCATTGTTGACCTTATCGAGTATGCTGATACCATTCACCGACGGGTATTCAGCCACGATAACGTCAACACCATCCCCGGCGGTGAGCAACAAGCCGTTGGAGATTAAGATTTCCGGGCAAGACCTCGGGTCAACGGTGTATTGTTACACCTGGTGTGCAGAAGGCGTGAAAGACCCTACCACAGGGAAAGAGTATGCTCCCTATACCTGGGATGCTGTCAACACTTCCCAATTTCAGATGACGGGAAGTGGGGGCACCTACACTTTCAAGATTTCGGACATCAAAACTTTCTACAAGTTGACCGACTCTCAATTGGCCTCACTCACCAAACTTGGTTTCATTGCCAAGAATGCTAACGGTGGACAGACCGACGACCTCTTTATCGAAGTGGTTCAGGGACGCACTGACGCCTATTCCGGAGGCGAAGGCACTGCCACAGACCCCTTCATCCTCAAAACTTCGCAAGACATTAAGGAATTGGCCGCCACCCCCGGCGATTGGACATCGGAAAATCACTTCCGCATGGATGCTGATATCGACGCTGCCGCGCTGACCTCTGCCATTGGTTCCGTTGGTTCCCCCTTTGCAGCAACTTTCGATGGTAACGGCCACACAATCAAGAATCTCACCCTTAGCAGCAACGGCGTTGGCTCGGCCACTGGTCTTTTCGGATGTGTTAACGGAGCCACAATCCGCAATCTTGGTGTCACAGGCGCCACTGTGAACGGCACCACCTATACCGGCCTTCTTATCGGTCTCCTCAAAGGAGGAATGGTGGAACGATGCTTCACTATGGGTAGCGTTGCGGGCACTTCAATCTGTGTTGGCGGTCTTGTCGGCGAGAATGAAGGCGGCCAGATACTCAACTGCTATTCCGGTGCTCGTGTAAGCAATCCGGCAGATTATGCCACTGGGGGCCTCGTGGGTAAGAACCAAGGCACAATAACCAATACCTACGCCGGAGGAGCCGTTACAGGTTACGACTATGTGGGCGGAATTGTGGGAGCCAATTATTCTACTGTGAAAAATTCTCTTGCGCTCAATGAGAAGATCACTGCCTCAAACGACTATGTGGCGCGTTTCGGCGGAAACAACAACTCTCAGAACAATTCCTCTTTAAATTATAGCTGGGAGCACATGGGAGCCGCTAACGGACAATGGACTGCCCATGGAGATCACGCCTCCACAAAAGGTGCCGACATATTGCGCAATGAGTCTCAATTCAAATCATTGTCCGGCTGGGATTTCAATACAGTTTGGGAATGGCGTTCGGAAGGAGGTAAGGAATACCCTGTGCTCCGAGGATTCATCGACCAGCCATGTCCTCTTTCAGAGTCTTACTTTGCTTTTGTAACCTCAGTGGAGGAAACATTTGCTGATGGAACATCAACATTGCAAGTTGGTCCCAACCCGACCTCAGGTCCGCTTTATATCAATTCTTCAGCCGGCGTTTGGGCATATACTCTTTACAGCATCAATGGTCAGCTTATGATGAGCGGTAGCGAAGGAGCCACCAATGAGGTTGTGCTCGACCTTAGCGGTCTTGCCAACGGTCTCTACATCCTCCGCACTGTCACTGTTGACGGAATTGAGAATATAAACAAGATAATCAAGAAATAATCTCCAGCTAACATAATGAAACAGAAAAGAAAATTTTTCCGAAGCCTGAGAGGAGGTCTTCTCTCAGTGATGCTCGGAGCAGGCACATTATGCTCTTTTGCAGCCGGCGATGCCACTCTTAATCGACTTGAGATTAAGGTTGACGGGCAGAATATCCTCAGCGGATTCAATAAGCAGACAAAGAATTATGAGATAGAGCTTGGAGAAGATGCAGCCTCAATCGCCACATTCTCCGCAGCTCCTACGTCGGCCGACGCAACAGTTGACATCACAGTCAACGGTCGTCAATTCACAAACCATTCGTTGGGAAATCTCTCAGCGGGCGAGAATGTGATCACATATACCGTGAAAAGCGGTAGCGCCACGGAAGTATATACCATTAAAGTGACAACTCCGCAGGTGGTTCGTCAAGAATACTTCACTTGGAAGAATGCCAACATCTATTTCGTACTGACCGACCGCTTCTATAACGGCGACACCTCCAACGACGAGAGCTACCACCGTCATAAAAATGCCGGAGGCACCAACGTTGCCACTTTCCATGGTGGAGATATCAAGGGTTTGACTCAAAAACTCGATTATCTCGACAACTTGGGAGTGAATGCCATCTGGATCACAGCTCCCTACGAACAGATGCACGGATGGACAGGCGGTAAAGACGATAAATTCCCTCATTACGCATTCCATGGCTATTACACCCTCGACTGGACCTTCATGGACCGTAACATGGGAACAATCGAAGATATGCGCAACTTCGTCACTGAGGCACATCGTCGTGGCATACGTGTTGTGATGGATATCGTTATGAACCATACAGGATACTCTACTCTTGATGACTGTGTGGACTATGATTTCGGTAATTTCAACGGCACACCACAGGCCGGTTGGGTGCCTTCATCTCAACCCTTCACTATGTGGAGCGGTAATGGGGTGACCTTCAATGCTGACAGCCAAGGCAAATGGGGAAATTGGTGGGGACCCTGGGTGCGTGCCTTCGGCGACCGCAGCTGGGGTTCGAGTGCAGGCTTCGTAGTGCCGGGTAATGATGACAAGACAATGTCGCTTGCCGGACTCCCCGATGTTGTGACCGAACGCACCGGCTCTGTTCAGATACCAGCCTTCCTCACTAAGAAGTGGAATGCCGAGAAAGGTGGGGAATATGACAAATATCGTTTGCCCAATCTTGAAGACTGGCGTCAAGGCGGAAAAGGGGCTCCGGCCGATTATATCATCAACTGGCTTGCCGGCTGGGTGGAATATTTCGGAATCGACGGTTTCCGTTGCGACACAGCCAAGCATGTCGAATTCAATCGCTGGAATCAACTGAAGAATGCCTGCAAACAGGCGCTTGCACGCTGGCGTCAGAGCGACCGTGCCGATGAATATGCCAAAGGATGGACCGATGATTTCTGGATGACAGGTGAGGCCTGGGGTTGGGATCACGGCGACACCGGCTATTTCTCTCAGGGTGGTTATGATTCAATGATCAACTTCGCCTTCAATGGCACAGAAGGAGGCACCGGCCGCACGCCGACCACCGGCGACTGGGATTATTATGCCAATTTCTGCAATGGTTCCAACGGCAAACAGGTGCTCAACTATGTATCGAGCCATGACACCGGGCTCCACCGTCCCGGCGATCAGAAGAATGTCGGCACAATGCTTCTTCTCTGTCCCGGAGGCGCACAGATATATTATGGCGATGAGACCTCTCGTCCGGCTGTGGACGGCTTTGGCGACCCCGGTATGGTTACCCGTGGCGACTTTAACTGGGATGCCGTCGATAACGATGTCAACAAACACTGGCAGAAGATTGGTCAGTTCCGTCGTCGCAACCCGGCTGTCGGAGCAGGTCAGCAGACTAAATCCGGAGACGTATTTATCCGTAAATTCTCTGAAAATGGTTTTTCCAATGCTGTAGCAATCAAGCTTAACACTCAAAACGGACAGAGCTATACGCTAAATGTCGGTGGCGCCTTTGCCGACGGCACACGCGTGATGGATGGTTACAACACAGCTACAACCGCAACCGTATCAGGCGGACAGGTAACGATGACAGCTTCAGGTCCGGTTCTCCTCGTAGAGGAATATGGCACAATCGGCGACGGCCCGATCCCTCCAATTCCTCCTCGGCCAACAAAACCGACCGTGACAGCTTCTCCGGGCTCATCCAACTTTAATGAGAGTGTGACAGTGACACTTTCGGTTAATCCGGCAGGGGTGCCCATCCATTACTCCACTTCCGGACCGGCCACGGCATCATCTCCCGTTTATTCTTCACCTCTTACCTTCACCAATACCACCACGCTCTATACATACGTAGAGAATACAGCGGGCTCGAACACTCAGAGCTTTACCTACACCAAGCAGCAGCAGATTATCGATCCGCCGGTAGAAGAAGATGACTATTACATCTATTTCGACGACACAACCAAACCAGATGTAGCTGTATGGGCATGGGATGGTGAAACCAACTGTACTGCCTCCGGCCAATGGCCTGGAGATAGAATGACCGACAAGAATGGCAAGAAGTATTGGGCTGCTCCGGCAGGCAAAGTTCCTACTAAAGTCATTATCAGCTGGGGCGACCACAACGATGGTGATAAGGCCGGCGGTGGCGACCTCGAGTTTGTCAACAAGCACACTTATAAAGCCGACGGCACCCATTCTCTCATAGAGTATGGTCCGCAGAAACCATCAATTACTGTTTCTCCGGCTTCGGGAACAGTGAAAGGAAACGCCACAATTCAAGTGACTATCGGCAACTCTGCCTCTACCATCACCGGCACTTTCAACGGCCGCACAATGACCCTTTCCAATGGGGCCAACAACATTTCTGTGGCAAGCTATCTTAACGATGGTCAGAGCGGCAGAATGTCGATTACAGCAACCAACACCGTTGGCACCACAACCTTCAGTGGCGACTTCACTCGCGACGACTCGACTCCCGTAGTTTCCCTTACCGGCGATTGGCGTGAGCTTTCGATTTATCAGATCATGGTTGGCTCTTTCCAGCATGGCAATGGCGGCGCATCAGGCTACAGCGACATGTGGGGCCCCGAAGGACATCGCAAGAACGGTAACCTTCGCGGTATCATCAATTCTTTGGATTATATCAAGGAACTTGGCATGAATGCAATCTGGATGACTCCGATTTTTGATTCCACTAATGGTCAGGGAGGCGAAAAACTTCAGGCTACCGGTTATTTCTGCACCAACTATTTCAAGGTTGACCCCAAGTTCGGAACGGAAGCTGAATTTGATGAGCTTATCCGTGAGGCTCACAACCGTGGCATCTATGTGATTCTCGACGGTGTGTTCGGTCATCATGGTGGTGTGAATAGCGCATCGCCTAATGGCAAATGGGTTCAGACTCAGGACAACACTCAGAATGTTCGCGGTTCAGAATCAGGCAATATCGTCTTCCCCGGTTCGCTTGAATATTTCAAGGAGGTGATTCGCTATTGGATGAACCGTGGTGTTGATGGCTGGCGTCTCGACCAGTGCTATCAAGTGTATCAAGGTGGTCACAATTATTGGAAAGATCTCCGTGAGGAAGCAGAGAAAGTGGCCAACGAACGCAAAGCACGTGGCGAGCAGTGGGGCACACTTGCCTATATGGTAGGTGAAGACTGGACCAGTGCCGGCAATATCACCACAACTCAGCAGGATGGCTTGAAGAGCGTAATGGACTTCGACGGCAAGGATAATCTTGTTGGTCTCAATTCTGGTGTTGGCTCAATCGGTTGGTTCCTTTCCAACAACGCCTCTTCTCGCGGTTATCGCGACTCGGGAGTGAATCCTACCATCTTCCTCAGCAATCATGACACATCGCGCGTAGGCGACTTTGTGGATGTGAACTCACGCCCGAAGGAACTTATGACTCGCCATGCAGCAGTTGCTGCCTATTCAGGTCCGACCTGCACATATTATGGTGATGAGATTGGAGATAAGTGTGGCAACGGTAATCCCGATAATAAAGCACGCACTTCAGGCCGCATCTCCGGCTTCAACAACAACGAGCAGATGGTTCACGACTATGTGGCCAAGGTGTTCAAAGCGCGTGCGGAGAACCCCGCTCTATGGCGTGGAACTGTTCAGCGTCAGCAGAACGGCAACAACGTTGAGATTATTACAAAAACCGATGCTCAGACCGGCAATAAGGTGATTTGCATCTTTAGCTCAATCGATACCAACGTATCGATCGGAGGCACAGGTCTCGACCTTATCAACGGCGGCAACGTTAGCGGCAACGTTTCAGTAAGCGCTTGGGTGCCCGCATTCATCAAGATGAACTAATATTTCCTTTCAACAGGAGTATAAAACTTCAACCGGGGTCGGACAGGAAAATTCTTGTCCGACCCTTTATTTTTCCTGGATAAAAATTTGGAAAAGAGGGTGTTTAATTATTATCTTTGCAACCCACACATTGTTAACCTATTGAAAAACTTAATGAAACGAATCTTTTTAATCCTATCTGTCCTTATTTTGATTACATCTCTTAGCTGTCGCCGTAACGATGGGGAGAAGCAATATCGCATTGGCATTTCCCAGTGCAGCTCCGATCCCTGGCGCTGGCAGACAAACGATGAGATTCAACGCGAAATGCTCTTTCACGATAATGTTTCAGTGGAGATAAGGAGTGCGGACGATATCTGCGCCCGTCAGATTTCAGATATAAAGCATTTTATCGACAATGACTTCGATCTTATAATGGTCAATCCCATAGAGGGCGACTCAATCACACCTATCGTAAAAGAGGCTTACAACAAAGGGATTCCAGTCCTTACCTTCGACCGCCGTATAATCGGGGATTCCTACACGGCTCATATAGAAGTGGATAATGAGGCAATCGGTAGGAGCGCAGCCGATTTTGCATCAACGTTGTTTCCCAAGACCACTCCTGTAAAAATTCTTGAACTCCAAGGCACATCTACCATGACTCCGGCACAATTGCGTCATTCCGGGTTTGCACAAGAGGTGGATAAGAACAGCAACATGGAAGTGGTGGCAGCCCCATACGCAAATTGGCGTCCTGAAGATGCGGGACCGATAACCGATTCCATTCTTCAGTTGCATCCGGAAATTAATCTCATTTATGCTCATAGCGACCCTATGGCCATAGCTGCCGTAGAGGCTGCATGGAAAAGAGGGAGAAATGATATAAAAGCCATAGGGATTGACGGCCTTACAGACGTAGGAGTAAAAGCAGTGGCAGATTCTGTTCTGACGGCCACATTTCTTTATCCCACCTACGGCACACGCCTGGCCCTCACAGCCATTGATATACTTGAAGGACGTCCAATCACTCGCGACCTGATCATCCCTCCTGTCTCTGCCATTGATGCCAAGAATGCCGATATTCTCCTTCACCATAAAGCAAAGGAGAAGGAGGAGATTAGCCAGTTGGAACTCCTTCAGGAGATGTTTAATGTGAATGGTAAGAAAGTATCCGTTAGAAATTTCCTACTTATAATCACCGGTGTCATTCTTCTGCTGCTGCTTGGAATGGTCTTCCTTCTAATACGTGCTTTCTGGGTGAAACGTGCAAATGCTTCAGCTTTGGAAAAGAAGAATAAAGAGCTGGAAGAGGAACAACACAAACAGAAAGAACTTTACGCCCGACTTGACGAGGCCACCAAATCCAAACTTGTGTTCTTCACAAATGTTTCCCACGACCTTCGCACCCCTGTTTCCCTTATCGAAGAGCCGGTGGCACGGGTAGAGAAGTCTCCAAGAATAGATGAACATGAGCGTTATCTGCTTCATTTGGCCTCAAAAAATATAAGGATCTTGCGACGCCTCATTGATCAATTGCTCGATTTCCGCAAGTTTGAAAACGGACGCCTCTCCCTTAACCGTAGCCAGGAGAATATGGAGGAATTGGTGAGCGAATGGAGCCGGGGATTTATTGAGGCTGCCCGCAGACGAGATATAGATATAATCTTGAATTTTGATGAGGGAGAAAATTATGAAATGGCATTGGATGCCGAGAAAATTGAGCGAGTTTTCTTTAACCTGATGTCGAATGCAATGAAATTTACTCCCGATAACGGCACAATTTCTATCCGTGGTGGTGTGGAGTCGGGGAGATTTATCCTCAGCATCAGTGATTCGGGGTGTGGTATCAGCTGGGAGGATATCGGCAAGATATTCGACCGCTTTTATCAGGCCGACCGAATCAATCCCCAGGGCTCAGGGATAGGACTGGCTGTGTCGAAAGCCTTTGTGGAACTTCATGGGGGAGAAATCTCAGTTGAAAGCGAAGAGGGAAAGGGCACCACGTTCACAATCGTTATCCCGATAGAACAGGTGGAGAATCCCTTAGGAAAAGATAAGGTGAAAAGTCAGGATGTCGGTTCTTCCCAAAACTTTCATATTGAGGATTCGGAGGAAGAGGAGAGAAGAGAAGTAGAAATTGACAGCGAGAAACCATTGCTTCTTGCCATTGACGACAATAAGGATATCCTTGCTCTCATTCGTGAAATTGCAGGAGAAGAATATAATATCATAACGGCACAAAACGGTGCCTCAGGATTAAAAATGGCTGCTCGCTATACGCCCGATCTTATTCTCTGCGACGTAATGATGCCCGGTATGGATGGCCTGGAATGTTGCCGACGGCTAAAAGAGGAGGTTTCAACCTCTCACATCCCCGTATTGATGCTGACCGCGTGTGCTCTCGACGAGCAGAGAGCCAAGGGTTATGAATCAGGGGCTGACGGGTATATGTCGAAACCCTTTACCTCCGACCTCCTTCTTGCCCGCTGCCGAAATCTTATCGACAACCGACGTCGGATTCTTGATTCCTTCTCTCCGGCAAGATATAAGAATGAAGCCGGAAAGAAAAGCCAGACATCGGAAAAAGATAAAGAAAAGGGACGAAAAAATACTCTCAGTCAGATTGACAATGATTTCTATGCAAAAGTTTGTGAAGTCATTTCTCAACGTTTGGCCGATCCTAACTTGAATATTGATGAAATTGCCTCTGCCACAGGATTAGGACAGTCGCAATTCACAAGAAAAGTAAAAGCGATTACCAATTACACCCCTGTGGAGTTAATAAGGAAATTCCGCGTGGAAGAGGCACGAAAAATACTTCTCTCCACCGATAAGACAGTCGGGGAGATAGCCTTTGCTGTAGGATTCTCGTCACAGGCCTATTTCACCCGTTGTTTCCGCGAAGCTTACGGGACCACCCCCTCCGATTTCCGCGCCATGAACTCAGCTAAGAATAATTAAAGCCACAAGCGGAAATAATAGCTAAAATTAATCAGGAATTTACTTTTTTCTAAGGTGATTTAATAAAATCTTCCCGTTTTTTTCATTAAATCGGAGTTGATTATCAAAAATCGGGATATGAACGATTTTTGATAGTCTAAGTCACCGTATTGATATGCACCCTGTTAGCCTTAATTATAATTTTGCGACAGAAAAACCAACCAACAACTCAAAACTCTAAGCGAAATGAGAAGAACTCT
>CAZXGU010000038.1:0-19676 GCA_964640375.1 uncultured Sangeribacter sp.
GCTTCATTCTGCTCCCTCCCTTTGCCCTCATTTTACAGGATTTCCCTCAAAAGCACAATCCCCTCCTTCCGTCTTGCAATTTCTCCTGCAGTATTGTAGAATAGGAGGGCAAACCCTCAGTTCCCCTCGAAAGGAGGCCCCTCATGTCCTACTTCAAGCACACCTTTATCCCCGCCCTTTTGGCGGCGGTTTTGGTTTTCTCCGGTTCTGACGGTTTGATGTCGTCCACAGTTTTTTCTGTCACGGCAACCGTTTTCTTTTCCACTTTCGTGTCTTCCTCTTTCGCTACTTTGGGGGCAGCCTTCTTTTCAGGCGCAAGGAAAGAATTAAGAAGGGCGGCAGTTTCATCTTCACCTTCATCATCGGCATTGTCATCGGTGAGAAGCGGTTCGCCCTCAATAGCCGAGAGATCATAATCGGCAGGAGGGAGAGGCACCAACTCCTCCACATTCTTTACCTCCTTGGAATGAGGCGCCATAGGGTCGCCATATTTATCAAGGAAAGAATCGATGGTGTCGTCGGTGGAGAGATCCGGCTTCATCATATCGGGGTAGAACTCTGAAAATTCTGCCGGGTCGATACCCAAAATCTCGCGAAGCGCCACCGGGTCGCCCACAAGCACAGCTATTCTTCTGGCAAGACGCAATCTCTCTTCTCCGGAGGCAGAGGGGAGAGCTTCAATATCGGGTATTACATAATAAGGATATTCCATAACATTACCAGTTTCCGAGAGTAGAGTTGAAAATAAGAGTGGCCAATTCCTCCGAAATCTGCTGACAGAGTTCATCCTGCACATCGGTGAGCATCAGCGATGAGGAGAACTGACGGTAGGCCGAGAAAGTTTGATCGAGATCGTTGGCGGAATTTTGATTGTCGGTATATTTCACGCGCACCGAGATGGTGAGTCGCGTTTCAGTGGCGTATGCATCCGTGCCGACAGCCTGGGGCGAGAGGGAATAGCCGGTTATTTCGCCAGATAGATTAATGTCGGCATTATTAGGGTTATCCACCACCTGCAGCTTGGTCTGACGAGTTACATAATTCAGAATCTCATTCTCAAATGTCTGTTGTAATGGAGGATAGACCAAAGCAGCACGGATAGGAAACTCCGAAACATATATCGTTTTATAGACATCATAATTGAGGATAGAGCCGTTGAAAGTGAATACCGGCTTGCAACCTGTGAGCAGGAAGAGAGGTGAGAGGATAAGAAGAAGTAAAAATTTCAGTTTCATGTCAGGAGTCGAGATCAAATTCGCTTATTTTGCGATAAATTGTACGTAGAGAGATGCCGAGTTCTTCGGCAGCCGCTTTTTTGTTTCCTTTATTCCTTTCGAGGGCATGTCTAATCGCCTCTTTTTCAGTGGCATCAACAGATTGAGAGAGAGGTCGATCAGTTGGAGAGGCCGCGAAAAGATCGCTTGTTGGAATGATATCCTCGGGAGGGAGTTTCATAAGAGCATTGAAGCGGGCGGTTTTCTCATGATGTTCTCCATTCTGATAGAAAGAATCCTCATCGCGTTTCTGGCCAGGAGTGGCATTGAAGGCTGCGCGGAGTTCGGCGATCTCTCCTTTGAGAGAGAATATCATTTTCCAGAGCATTTCCCGTTCCTGTTCATACCCTTGATATGGATTCTTGGATGTGGCGGGAGTGGAAAGACCGGAATGGTCGATCGGGAGCGCTTCAAGCATCTGATCGCGTGATATCACATCTCCGGCATTGAAAAGGGCCAATTGCTCCACAATATTCTTTAGCTGGCGCACATTCCCGGGCCACCGATAAAGATGCATGGCCTTTATCGCTTCCTCCGAGAAAGAGATGGGGGCTGTCATGTAGCGCTCCGCAAAATCAGAAGCAAACTTGCGGGCCAGCAATTGTATATCATCTCCTCTGTCGTGAAGGTTCGGAACCTCTATTCTCACCGTAGAGAGACGGTAATAGAGGTCTTCGCGGAATTTGCCTTGCTTCACGGCCTGCAGGAGATCCACATTTGTTGCGGCCACGATACGGATATTGGTTTTCTGCACCACCGATGAACCGACTTTCAGAAATTCGCCCGTTTCGAGCACACGCAGCAGGCGTGCCTGAGTGGTGAGCGGAAGCTCCGCAACCTCATCAAGGAATACGGTTCCGCCGTCGGCCTCCTCGAAATAACCCTTGCGGGCCGCTATGGCGCCTGTGAAAGAACCCTTCTCATGCCCGAAAAGCTCGCTGTCGATTGTTCCCTCAGGAATAGCGCCGCAATTGACCGCTATATATTTCTTGTGTTTGCGCGCGCCATACTGATGGATGATTTTCGGAAAAAATTCCTTACCCGACCCGCTTTCGCCTGTGACGAGCACCGACAGGTCGATGGGAGCCACGCGGATTGCGCGACTGATGGCATTCAGGAGGGCTGGGGCGTTGCCGATGATGGAGAAACGCTGTTTGGCTTGTTTTACTTCTGCAGATAGCTCAGGCATCTCGAATAAAGTCTTTATTACATTTGATTCCATCGTTTCAACCCGACAAGGGTTGAAACGATGAATCAGACTGCGAATATAATAAAAAAAGTTGAAATAATCTCTATCTGAAATTCGTTGTTTAAAAATGATACATGAGTTTCTAACGGAATATAATCTTGAAGGTCTGGCCATAGGATTGGCCACATTTCTTATTATCGGTATTTTTCATCCTTTGGTGATTAAGGGTGAATATTATATGGGTCAGAAATGCAATTGGCTTTTCCTTATCGGAGGAATTGCCATGCTTATACTCTCCCTTTATACCACGGGCACCGGCTCAATACTTTGCGGCGTCACCTCTTTCTCCTGTTTTTGGTCGATATTGGAAGTGAGGGAGCAGCGGGAGAGGGTGAGAAAAGGTTGGTTTCCAGGCAATCCTAAAAGAGAAAAGAGAGATGTATATGTTTCTCGCGAAGGGGAAGAACTTTAGGCTGTAAATAAATAAGGGATTGAGGGAAGGAAAGCGGATTAATTTTGCGGTCAAAAAAGCAAAATGACACAAAATAATCTTGGCTTTAAAAGAGAGGGTGAGCAGCGTCTCGACCTGCTTGAATTAGCCCAAAGGCATTGGAACGGGCTCTCTTCCTTCCGTCGCGAACGCGATCGTTGCAAACGTTTCACCTACGGTGACCAGTGGGGCGACACAATCCTTACCTCCAACGGCCGCATGAGAGAGGAGGAATATATAATCTCTCAAGGAAACTTGCCTCTGAAAAATAACCTTATCCGCCGTTTGGTGCGCAATGTGCTCGGAGTGTTTCGCAATCAGTGGGCGCCTCCTCAATGTGTGGCTCGTGATTCTAACGAAAGCCGCCAGGCAAAGGTGATGGAGCGCCTGTTGGAATATAATATCGAGCGCAACCGCATGGAGGAGGTGTATGCCCGAACCATGGAGGAATTTCTTATCAGCGGAATGGCGGTCCATCGTAAATGGTTTGGCAGAAAAGGAGGTGAAACCGACTGTTGGACTGATTTCGTATCCCCCGATAAATTCTTTATCGACAACTCTTCGCGCGATTTCCGCAATCAGGATATATCGCTTATCGGGGAGGTGCACGACATGTCGTTTGGCGACCTGTGCGCTTCTCTTGCCAAAGATGAATCCGGATTCGACCGGCTGCTTCGCATTTTCTCGCCACTTAAAGGAGGCGCGAGCAACCTTACAAATATCGCATATAGTGATGAAACCACCCGATGTCGTGTGGTCGAACTTTGGATGCGTGAATATCGTCAACGTTATCTCTGTCATGATACCTTGACAGGCGAATATTTCAAAGTGGATGCCTCCAATTATAGGGAAATGGTGGTTGATGTGAACCGTCGGCGAAGCAATGAAGAAGAGTGCAGGGAATTGGGATTAATAGAAAGTCGCTGGACCACTGAAGAGGAATGGCATTACTATTTCTTAGCCCCCGATGGAACAGTGTTGGATAGCGGTGTTAGCCCGTATGCACATGGCAGCCATCCCTATATTGTAAAAGCCTATCCCTTCATTGATGGAGAAATCCATTCCTTTGTTGCCGATATCATCGACCAGCAGAAATTCACCAACCGACTTATTTCAATGTACGACTGGATTCTTCGTTCGTCGGCGAAGGGCGTTCTTCTATTCCCTGAAGACTCTCTTCCGGAGGGAGTGGAAATCTCCGACATAGCCGAGGAATGGAGTCGATTTAACGGGGTTATAGTGTTTAGTCCCAAAGCGGGAGTGCCCCTTCCCCAGCAGGTGCATTCCAATGCCGCCAACAATGGTATAACTGATCTTCTGAACATCCAATTGAAGATGATTGAGGATATAAGCGGTGTTAATTCTGCCCTGCAAGGGAAATTGGCAAGCAACTCGATGAGCGGGACTCTTTTCGACCAGCAGACACGCAATTCGCTCACAGCTCTTGCCGACCTTCTCAAAAGCTATAAAGATTTCATAATGGAAGGCACTGCTAAGGATGCCTGGAATATAAGGCAATTCTATACTCCCTCGCGCATTGCCGCCATAATAGGAGCCCATAGACCTTTTGATGAAACTGAAAATTTCTTCCACTCCGGATTTGACTTCTCTTTCCGAGAGAGGGGAGAGGAGAGTGATGAATGATAAATAAAATAAGAGGGAAGATCTCATAGAGGGCAGATTTGGAAAAATTTATTAACTTTGCGTTTTAATAAATCGTCGGAAGACCGGATTCCCACAATTGCTCTCCGACAAAATCAACCTTTATTATGACAGTATCAGAGAAAAGCTATCCTTCCGAGAAGGGTGATATAAAATTAGTGAAGATAATTAATGAATCGGGAGCCTACGTGGTGCTCTCCTCTTTCGGGGCCGGAGTGGTGGAGGTGGGGGTGCCCGACCGCCATGGGAAGATTGAGAATGTGGCTTTGCGTTATGCCGACCCCAAAGATTATATCTACGACGGACCTAATATGGGTAAGATTCCTGGACGTTATGCCAATCGCATAGCCGAGGGTAAACTTCGGGTTGCCGGGAAGGATTATCGACTCGACCTCAATCTTGCGCCTCATCATCTTCACGGCGGCAAGGATGGATTCTCAAATCGCAATTGGGAGACTGAAATATTTGAAAATGGAGTGCGGTTCAATTATGTTTCCGCCGACGGCGAGGAGAATTATCCGGGAACATTGAAGGTGACGGCCACTTATCGGTGGAGCGAGGATAATCGACTTTCGCTTGATATTCATGCCGAGACTGATGCCGAAACCGTTGTGAACCTTACCAATCACACCTACTGGAATCTTGAGGGAGCCGATGCCGGCTCGGCGCTTCACCATGAATTGAAGATGAAAGCCAATGGATGGCTACCGACCGATAAGACTCAGATTCCTTTGGGAGAAATAGCGCCGGTGGAAGGCACGCCGATGGATTTCACTGAATGGAAAGAATTAGGCTCAGAAATAAATGCTGATTTTGAAGCTCTGAAGATAGGGAAAGGATATGATCATTGCTGGGCAATTGATGAATGGGAGCCCGGAAAGATGATAGAAGACGCTGTGGAGCTACGCGACTTGAAGAGCGGCCGCATGATGACCATATCAAGCGACCAGCCCGGAGTGCAGGTATATACCGGCAATTGGCTTAAGGGGTCGCCAAAGAATTGTTCGGGTCGCGATTATGAGGATTACGACGGGGTGGCCATCGAGATGCAAGGTTTCCCGGATGCGCCCAATCAGCCACAGTTTCCAAGTCAGATTCTTCGCCCGGGAGAAAGCTATGACAGAAGCATAATGTTCTCCTTTTCCGTAATGAAATAAGATATTATGAATAATTTTCTGAAAGGTAAGCACGCCGCCCTTATAGACATGGACGGCGTGCTATATGATTCAATGAAATATCACACCTTAGCATGGCAGCGCATGATGTCGGAGATTGGAGTGGAGTGTAGCCGCGACGAGTTTTATCTCTATGAAGGGATGACCGGGGCAGCCACAATAGATCTCCTATATCAGCGGGCTTTTGGCCATGACTGCGATCCGGAGGAGGCACGTCGGCTGTATGCCATAAAGAGCGAGTATTTTAAGGAGATGGGTGCTCGCGAGCCTATGCCTGGAGCCGATCGGATGCTTGCTGCTTTGGCAGAGGCTGGGTTGAGGCGCGTTTTGGTGACGGGTTCGGCTCAGGTGTCGTTGCTTGAAAGTCTGACAACGGACTATCCCGGCATGTTTGCGCCTGAGGATAGGGTAACGGGACTTGATGTGACACATGGCAAGCCGAATCCGGAGCCTTATCTGAAGGGGCTGGAGATAGCAGATGTTCCGGCTTCGGAGGCTATTGTGATTGAGAATGCCCCGTTGGGAGTGAGGGCTGGGAAAGCCGCCGGTATATTTACGGTTGCGATAACTACAGGCCCTATACCTCGCATCGAATTTGAAAAGGAGGGAGCCGATATTATTTTCTCCTCTATGGAAGCAGCCGCTGATGCCATGCAACAGATGGCTTCCGAATTATGATTATTCTTTCTGGCGATAATGGGGATGATGTTCGAGGAGCTCGGTGCGTAGGCGCGAGCGGTCGAGGTGAACATATATCTCGGTAGTTGCAATAGATTCATGTCCTAACATCTCCTGGATTGCCCGAAGGTTAGCACCCCCTTCGAGGAGGTGGGTGGCAAAGGAATGTCGCAGGGTATGGGGTGAGACTGTCTTGTCAATCCCTGCCATAGCTGCCAAATCGCGAACCACATAGAACACCATCACGCGTGTCATTGCAGCTCCCCGACGGTTGAGAAAGAGAATGTCCTCATTTCCAGGCTTTATGGTTTGAAGGTTTCGTTGATTAAGATATTCAGATATCAGAGTTATAGCGCGAGGGGAGAGGGGTACGAGTCTCTGTTTGTTTCCCTTCCCTTCGATTCTCATATATCCCTCTTCGAGATAAAGGCGTGAAATGCGTAGGCCTGTTAGTTCGCTGACGCGCAAGCCGCTTCCATAGAGCGTTTCGATAATTGCCTCGTTGCGCAAAGCCTCTTTCTTATCATAATCAATGGCGGCAATCATTGCGTCGATCTCTTCAACTGATAATACGTCGGGCAGTGTGCGTCCGAGATATGGAAATTCTATCAGAGCTGTGGGGTCGGTGGTGATATATCCCTCGATGCGGAGAAATTTGAAGAAGGCCCGGATGCCTGAAATGAGTCGGGCTTGAGATCGCGGTTGAATACCCATGTCGCGCAAAGAGGCCAAGAGGAGGTGGAGATCCTCCTCTTTTATTTCATCTAATGTTAAGGCGTGACTTTCGGCGAATGTGAGGAGGTGGGTCACGTCCACAGCATAATTCTCCGAAGTATTGGCCGACAATCCTCTTTCAAGACTCAGATAAGTCTTGAAATCCTCCAATATCAAAGCAGCCTCTTTCAGCGGACGGGACATAATCTTAAAAGCATATCGATCCACCCGGTCAGTGGAGAGGGACAACTTAATAAATTGCCGTTGTATTGAAGATTAAGCATGGAGAAGCGAATTCTGTATTCGGGTTGGTATTTCTTATCATAAAGAGCCAAGCTATTCCCACTGATATTACCTTCAGCTTTAACCTCAATTGGCACAATATATCGGTCCCATTGAATCACGAATTCCACTTCTGCTATTCCTGAGGAAGTCCAGTAGCTTGGTTGCTGATCTTCCAGTATTGGCATCAATGATTCCAAAACCACATTCTCTGCTAAGGCTCCTTTGAACTCCGTATAATTTGCTATTGGATCAAGAATAATTGTGGCGGGAAGATTAGCTAAGCGACGAAGCAATCCGCAGTCGCAAGCATACACCTTAAACACATCATATTCTTGATAGGCCGACAAAGGCATCCCGGGTTTGCTTATGTTATAAACACGATAAATCATTCCGGCATCTTCGAGCCACATCAAGGCGTCTTCATAATCCTTTGAGCGAGCGCCGGTTTTTACAACTTTATAAATAAATTTTCTATTTTCTTTAGCCAATTGAGCCGGAAGGGAATGCCAAATAGCATGAATCCTTGGTATCTCTTTAGCATCTGCATATTTGGCAAAGTCGAGTTCATATAAATCAAGGATATCTTGGAGCACTGCGTCCACTTCTCCCATCCCTTTATTTTCCAAGAGCGCTACGGTGGCTTCAGGCATTCCTCCACAAATTTGATAGCGGCGGTATTCTGTGGAGAGTTTATTAAGGATGATTTCTGGAAGACGAGCAACTTCTTTAAGACCATCTACCCAATGATATGTGGTTGGATCACTGGTCAGCAAGAATTCTTTAAATGTCACCGGATACATCCTCATCACCTCTACCTTTCCCACAGGCACCGTCATCTTTCTTTTCTTAACTGCCACTCCAAGTAACGAACCGGCGGCAATTATGTGATATTGGGGAGCGTCTTCGCAAAAGTATTTCAGACTATTAAGTGCCTCTTCACAGTCTTGGATCTCATCAAAGATTATGAGGGTCTTCCCGGCGATGAGTGGAACTTTGCTATATAATCCTAACTCTTTTATTATTCTTTCCGGTTCCTTTGTGATTTGGAAAATAGATTTCAATTCCGGTTGGCGATCGAAATCGAATTTCACCCAATACTCGAAACACTCATTCCCGAAAGTTTCCATAGCCCATGTTTTCCCTATTTGGCGAGCGCCTTTAAGAAGAATAGGTTTCCTGCGCGGTGAGTCTTTCCACGCCTTGAAGCGGTTGATTATTTCTCTTTTTATCTCCATTTTTACACTGGAAAGTTAGAATTTGTGTTGATTTTTACATTTTTTCTAACTTTCCAATGCAAAAATAGGATTTTATTCTTAAAATAGCAAGGATTCACAGATAGAATTTAGAAGTTAAAATTCGGCAGGGAAGGGGTGCTCGCAGAACTGAAAGAACTACCTCAGGGGGTTCGCTGAATTCTTACTCTATTATGAGTGAACTAAAAGCTATGTTTTTTAGATATCTCTCAGAAAGATTTGCAAATTCGTCATCGTTTGGAGGATATATTATGGCAGGTATATAAAATTTAATGTTAAATTATTGCATTATTCAAAAAACATCTTTAAATTTGCAGAGCATATCGCTTGTCGAAGCCCGATATGGGTTTTAGCGGGTGGGATGCGTACATATTTAAAAAGCGTTTATCGCGCTTTTCTTGACTGATAGGAATCTCGCAAATTCTAAATGTCTGAGTCAGGAAATGGCAACGGTAGATGTCTTCGGAGTATGATGTATAGCCATCGGTTCGTAGTTGAGCCGGTGTGTTCTATCATACAGCGTGAGGCTTCGACGTTGCTCTTTCTACTCAGACAGGCAATGCGAGAGCCTCTATCAGTTGGAAGAGCAACAGATACAGGCTTTCACGCTTTTTTTATTAACTATCTGTCCGACTTCGGGAAGCCTATAGGACATGATAGATCTATCATGAAACAAAACAAAAACGAAGAACTCCAGTCGCGTCGCCAGTTCTTTAAAAGAGCAGCCAAAAGCGCTCTCCCCATTTTAGGAGCTATCGCCCTAAGTCAAATGCCCTTAATAGCAAAGGCAGCCGAAAGTGAAAGCGGATACTGTAGTTGTTCCGGTAACTGTTCAGGTTCTTGTAGCGGTTCTTGTGTATCCAACTGTCGTGCATCTTGCGGCAATAGTTGTAAAGGCTCTTGTTCTTACACCTGTGATCACGGTTGTAGTGGGTCATGTAATGGCCGTTAAACTAAAAAGCAAGGTGGGAAGGCATCTTCTTGATTCTCTTCCCATCTTGTATTCTTGAGATGAAAACACCCAGGATCATAACTTTTATCGTGACCGAAGCTTGTCAGCTGCAGTGTGAGTATTGCTATCTTGTTGGAAAAAATAAGATTAACAGAATGTCATTTGAGGTGGCGAAACATTCCATTGATTATATATTTTCTGAACCTAAATTCAATTCTGAGCCTGCGCTAATCTTGGATTTTATTGGGGGAGAGCCGTTACTTGAATTATCGCTTATAGAGGATATTATCAAATATTTTCTGGCTTTAGCTACAAAAAAGAAGCATCCGTGGAAAGAAAACTATATCGTTCGAATTACCACAAATGGTCTTCTATATAGTTCCCCGGATGTGCAAGATTTCATCAAACGGTATCATCCTCATCTGAGTATTAGTATTTCTATTGATGGTAATAGGGAGAAAACGAATTCGGCAAGAAAATATCCAGATGGCACAGGATCGTATGATGACGTTTTGAAATCAATTCCTTTATGGAGAAATCAATTCCCTCAAGAGGGTACAAAAATGACCATCTCACATGATGAGTTGCCTTTTGTTTTTGAGAGTGTGAAACATTTAATTTCTCTGGGAATTTACAAGATTGATATTAACCCAGTATTGGAAAATGTGTGGAAACCGGGAGATGAAAAGGTTCTAGAGGAGCAGTTGATTAGATGTGCAGATCACATAATAGAGAATGGTCTGGAAAATAAAATTGACTTATCGTGTTTTGAAGAACGTCTCGGCATGGTATTTGAAGACGATGTTCCTCTTACTTATGGTATATGTGGAGGATTCACGTTTGCAGTAGATTATAAAGGAGATTTCTATTCGTGTTTGCGTTTTGCCAAGTTCTCACTTAGAGAGAAGAAGCCTCGTGCAATAGGAAACGTTAAACAGGGAGTCAATTGGAATCTGCTACGCCCATTCCAATCTTTTTGTAATCAGATTACCTCCGACAAGTGTATTCAATGTGACTTGTATAATGGCTGTAAAGTCTGTCCCGCAGAGAATTACGATGCCTCCCTCACTGCCACAATCTTCGAACAATCTACAGCTGCATGCAACATGCACAAGGCTAAGGTGAAAGCAAAAAATTATTTTTGGAATAAACTCTATATCTCCCGACCTTACATATAATGGAAATAATTAAAAAAACAGATAAAGGCTGGAAAAACGGAGCGGCAAAAAGTATCACTTTTATAGTGACCAAGGATTGTCAGCTTGCCTGCAAGTATTGTTATCTTGTAGGTAAAAATGAAGATGAGAGAATGACATGGCCGGTGGCGAAAAAGGCTATCGACTATATACTTTCCCACGAGATGGATTTCCCGGAGGAGTCGGTAATATGGGATTTCATAGGAGGTGAGCCTTTTCTAGAGGTGGAACTCATTGACAAGGTTTGTGATTACATAAAACAAGAAATGTATCGGCTCGGGCATCATTGGTTCGATTCATATCGGTTTAGTTTTTCGACTAACGGGATTAATTATGATTCGGAAAAGGTTCAAAATTTTATTTGGAAGAACAGAAGTCATTTGTCAATTGGGATAACTATTGACGGCACTGAGCAAAAACACGATCTAAATAGAATTTGGAAAGGTGAAGGTCCGGAACGTGGAAGCTATAGCGATGTGGTTAAAAATATACCTTTATGGCTATCTCAGTTTCCATTCGGAGCCACTAAGGTTACAATCAGTAGTGCGGATATTCCCTACATAAAAGAAAGCGTGTTACATCTCTATTCCTTAGGTATTCATGAGGTTAATATCAATTGCGTGTTTGAGGATGTATGGAAAGAGGGAGACGATGTGTTATTAGAAGAACAATTAGTCTCTTTAGCTGATGAGATAATAGAGAAGCGTCTTTATAATGACTATGCGTGCTCATTCTTTATGGAAAGACTTGGCAAACCTTTGGATTGTGTTAAAGACAATGCAAATTGGTGCGGTGCCGGAAAGATGTTAGCTATCGATGCTGCGGGGAATCTCTACCCATGTACCCGATTTGCTCAGTATTCTCTACGGGAAAAGAAGGCCTGGATAATTGGGAATGTCGATACAGGAATAGATAAGAATAGGCTACGGCCTTTTCTTACTCTTGATCGATGCACTCAATCCACCGAGGAGTGTATCAACTGTGATGTGGCAGAGGGGTGTGCATGGTGTCAAGGGGAGAATTATGATGCCGCTGATACTCCAACTATTTTTCAGAGAGCTACTGCGATTTGCAAGATGCACAAAGCGCGCGTCCGAGCCAATAATTACTATTGGAACAAACTTTTTCATACATTGGAAGCTGCTGGTGAAACCAACCAATATGAGTCTCTTAAAAATCAAACACTTCAAGACCCCTGCTAAATATGCTTAAATACCTTATTATTCAATTAGATGATAATGCCGTTTCATTCTGTCATTATCAACGTTATCACACCCAAAGGAATCTTATTCCTTTAGAAATACTTAAGGAAGGGATTAAATGGTCGATGAAAGAGAATTTAACAATTCAATTCATATATCCTAATTATGAAATCCCGGAAGATTACAAAATGGAAATATCAAAAACCTTTCATGCTGATATCGTGCCTGGGGGTTGTAAAGACTTCCAGTTGGTGGAAAATGCAGATGTAGTGGTGTTTGATGGTATCAAAGAGGTGAACAACTTTTCATTCAGAAAAGATCAAACGTATGCCGTCAGAATTTCTTTCCATTCTTTTTTAGATAATCAGAAATGGTTATATACTATTCTGCCCAAGGTAGAAAGAGTAAACATTGTTCTTACCGACATTATTTCAATTAGTAAGGAAGAGGAACTGAGCTACGCAGAGGCCCTTGAGATTCTCTCTAAAAAGGTGACTGAGGAGTTTAGGCAAGGTCATGGAGTTCAGATTAATCTTTTGACCGATCGCATTCTTCTCGATGACATGAATAATTGTAAAGCAGGGGAAGAAACAATTGCATTATGTCCGGATGGAAACTTCTACATCTGTCCTGCTTTCTATGAAGAAAAGGAGATTTCTTTTTCTATCGGAGACCCGTACAAAGGGTTGAACATTAAGAATCCCCAGTTATATAAAATTTCTCATGCCCCAATATGTCGAATATGCGATGCTTATCAGTGTCGGCGTTGTATCTGGCTAAATAAGAAATCCACTCTCGAAGTTAATACACCAGGCCGAGAGCAGTGCGTTGTTGCGCATATAGAACGAAATGCTTCACGAAACCTTCTCGCGATGCTTCGAGAGTTGGGAACCTTCCTTCCAGGGAAGGAGATCCCCGATTTAAGTTATCTTGATCCTTTCGAAAAACTGCAAGAATTGGGTTAGAATTCTTAGGACATCCTACAACCCTATTTTCAATATCTAAATATAAATTATGAAAATAACATCAAAAAAAGATATGAAATGTTTTAGGTTATTCATTATTCCTATGCTTTTCATGGGTCTGCTTATTTCATCGTGTGACACGGATGAACCATCCTCTTCCTCTAATTCGAGTTCTACAGCAACTAAGAAGGAAGTGAAACCTGAGATTGCAAAAGTTTCTTCTACTTCCACAACTTCGGACTTCACAGTAACTTTCAGGGTAAAAAGTGTGGACTTCCCATCTGTTTCAATGCGGTACAGTGCGGAATCTGCAAAAACCACTCATCCTTCATTAAACAAGACAAGTACGCCGAAATGTGTAAATATTGTGGAAATGAAGTCCAGTGGCTATTCATGGTATTATTATCAAACCACCCATACGGGGCTTAGTGGGGGTAAATATGTTTACTACCAGATTTCTGCCTCTAATAGTAAAGGCTCAGATACATCGTCCGTAGGGTACTGCATTATAAAAAGATAAGGTAAGACTATAAGCTTTAACGTATGAAAAAGGAAATAGGAAAAGTATTGGAACATGAACGTGATGAAATCCAAACTCTTTTCGAACGTCAAAATGGTTTGAATGAACTGGCAAAGATCCTGACACCTGATAACACGGAATTATATGATCGTTTGGTGAAGGATATGGGTGAAACGGTGGTGAAGTTCGAGAGTTGGTGGGATGATATGTCGCAAAAATACAATTGGGAAAGTGCCCCGAATGGAAATTGGGAAATTGATTTCAACGATGGAACCATTTACTTGGTAACACCAGATAACTAAGATAAGGGTATTGAGTATGAAAAAAATAAAGTCATTTGGAAAGACCCTGCTGGCGGGTTTAACCATGTGTTTAATTTCTATCTGTCTTTTCTCCTGTGGAAGTCTGGATCAGTGGGCTCAGGGTCTTCAAGCAGTTAGTGATGGATTGATGGGAACGAACTATACATCTTCCGTTTATTCCTCATATTCCAGTCAGGCCTCCGCCACGGTTTCGTCCTCAAATAAGGAATGGCATGACTGCTCATCTTGTTCTGGCTCCGGCCGATGCAAGTATTGCGGAGGGAGCGGACGAGACAGCTACACGAAGAATGGCAAGTGTGGAGTATGTCGCTCAACAGGTAAATGCGCCGGTTGCAACGGCAAAGGCGGATGGTATATTTAATAAAAATAGAACAAGTTATGAAGAAACTATTTATTTTGATTATTTGCATCATAGGATTAGTCGGCACCTCGAAAGCGCAGCTTCCTGCAGGAACTTTTGGACCCTATTATTTTGTGGTTAATTATGACCATAATGGTGATGAAATGGATATTAAGGGTTTTGACACAATCACGCTTCATGTGATTACAACAAATTTCTTTGGTATAATGCAGTCGGGGGCATTTTATTCCTATAATTTTTTTGGACAATCTCAGACGTCTGGCAATTTTGATTATAAGGGAGTGTCGGATGGATGGTACGTGTATTCCTTCTATGGTCAACAGCTTTTGGTATCGGTAGATCGAGAAAAAATCTTAACCACCAATCCATACGGAGGAATGTCACTTTATGAAAAATAATGGTGAAAGTTGCTTAAAGACTGGTAATATGATATTAGCATTTATAGGAACAACAGAACTCCTTTTAATAGGAGGGTTAGCATTGCTATTGGTTGGAGGTAAGAAGCTTCCAGAAATGATGCGCGGACTTGGAAAAGGTGTGCGCGAATTTAAAGATGGTATGAACGGTGTTCCATCTTCTGAAAGGGAATTTGCGGAGCAAGAACACATGATACATTCTGAAAATTCCGAGGAGAAGAAAATCTCGGAAGAGAAAGACAATTCTAAAGAATCGGAATAATGTCATCGGATAATAGTTTGATGACTTTCGGGGGACATTTAGAAGTTCTTCGAAAACTCTTGTTTAGGGTCGCTATCGTGACCCTAATATTCTCATGTGTGATTTTTGCTTTCAAAGATCTTACCTTTAAGATTCTATTAGAGCCAAGCCAATGGAATTTTACTACATATAAATGGATTGAAAAGTTTTGTCAGCTTTTCAATCCCGATTTCCATTTTCAGGAATTCCATGTGGATTTAATTGCTACCGACTTATCGAGCCAGTTTATGACCCACATCACGTCCTCCCTATATTTAGGGCTCTTGTGTGCATCTCCTTTTATTCTCTTTGAATTATTCAGTTTTGTGTCTCCTGCACTGCTTGAAAGTGAGAAAAAGTATTCTCTTCAAATAATAGTGATTATCTACCTGCTTTTTATCTTGGGAGTATTGATGAGTTATTATGTTTTGTTTCCAATCTCATTTAGATTCTTGGGAACTTACTCAGTAGCGTCGCAGATTCGAAGCACAATTACTTTGGATAGCTATATCGATACATTCGTTACATTAACTATCTTGATGGGATTGGTTTTCCAACTCCCTATAATTGCTTTTGTTTTGGCTAAGATGGGATTTATCCACTCCGATATTTTAATTAAATACCGAAGATATGCCTTTCTCATTATTTGCTTAGTGGCAGCTATAATAACCCCTCCTGATGTTATGACTCTTATTTTGGTAGCTGTCCCTCTTTATCTACTCTACGAAGTAAGCATTAAGGTTATTCAGCGGGTGGAAAATCACGATATAGCTGAATCTAAATAACATTACAAAGTTAGAATTTATGTTGATTTTTACATTTCTTCTAACTTTCCAATGCAAAACAAGTTTTATTGGCAATTAAACCAGATTCAGAGGGAAAAGTTTTTTCAAGTAATTACAGGACATTTTGTAAAAATACAAAGAAATAGATTGCACGAATTAGAGCAGGATGGTATAAGCCACCTTCATTGTGTCTGGACGATTCACGATAATGGCATTGTGAGGACTATATAGTATGATGCCTTCCGGAAGAGAGTCGAAAAGCGCGTCGGCCCAGCCGGCCGGGATATTCATAAAAACTATGCTGTGTCCCGGTGTTTGGAGATGGTCTTTCAGCCGGTCGAGTGGGATGAAAGATTCATGAGTGGCTATCATCTCACATTGAATGGCATTCTTAGGTTTGCGTTCGATTAGCATACGGCTATCGGAAGAAGCAGCCGCAGTGTGAAAAAGTGGGTCGATGCCATGAGGCAGAAAAAGCGATTGTGGATGCAAGAAGCAAAGGAGACGATGAAACATCTTCGCCTGACGCTCAATCCTTAACGAAGCATGACGGGAATTTACCCCGGCATCAATATCCTCATAACCATACCACACATATCCCCGACCGGGGCGCACCACATCCTTCACCATGCGATAGGCGAAGGGTGAATGCACCCCGAATCCATAGGTATGTCGCAAACGCTTGTAGATATTCATCTAAAAGGTTATGAGATTATGAGATTATTCCTTATGGCTTTATTCTATCAGGTTCTTTTCTCCCCTTGAAATAATGGAACGCCACCAATCCGAGAGCACCGGCACAGAGGAGGTAGATAAGAACCACGGCAATCACCGAGATAGTGTTTGTCACCTTCAGACTCTTCGGGTCGAAACTAAACTCAATGGTATGCTTCCCGGCTGGCACGCGCAAGGCACGCAGCACATAGTCAACACGCCCAATCTCCACAGGCTTGCCGTCGATAGTGGCAGTCCAACCCCATGGGAAGAAAATCTCACTGAACACTGCCACGCCACCCTTAGCTGAATTGGAATGATAAGTGAGGCGATTAGGCGCGTAGGTGGTTTCGTAAATCGTATCGCCGGGGGCTGCCGGAGAAGCATTACCGAGGATATTTTTAAACTTATTATCAGCCACCGCCGTTGTAGCGGGATTGAGATTATCAAGAGCCGACATCTCGGCATCCGGATTAGCCACGTAAGAAACCTTATCCACAAACCATGCATTGCCCAAGGCATCAGGGTTCTCAACATAGCCTAAGCTATCGCCCGTGATGATGTACTTAGCATTAAGCATATTTATCACCGCAGGGTTGTTCTTCATTATCTGGCGGTCGATAAGATCGTTATATCTTGTTAACTTGGCAGCGTGATAACCACCGATAGTCTTGTGGAAATAAGAAGAACGGGCCGAACCAAATCCAGGAATGTCGAGCACTCGATAATTTATGGCAGTGTCTCGGAGAATAGCCTCATCAATAGGAGTTTTATTGAGAGCCTGTTCGTTATCCACCGGGTCGGTAAAATTCTCGGAATTGACATAACGCTTATTGACAGAGAAGAGGTCGAGAAGCACCACTGCGGTAAGCATGCAGACGAATACCCCCTTGCTCTTTACAATCCCCTTGAAATAGAAGAACAACACCAAAGCTCCCATAATGATGAAGAGGAGGCTTCGGCCACAGTCGGCAGAAACGAGAGATAGACGAGTGTCTCGGATACCATTGATAACCCCTTGGTAGGCAGGGTTGGTATATAAGCCTTGCGACTGAAAGAAGTCTATTTCCTCCGCACTGAATGGCTGTCCAAAAATCGAGGGGGCGACCCAGCCAAGGAAGCAGATGGCAGCGATGATGCCTCCTACAGAATAGACAACAGCGCCATTCCTCTGCATGAAATCGGGAGTATCCATCATCTTCTTTATTGCCATAACAGCAAGGAGAGGAATGGTGAATTCCACAACCACAAGGAAGCTCGATACCGCCCGGAACTTATTATAGAATGGGAAATTATCGATAAAGAAATTTGTGAGTGGGGAGAAGTTGTGACCCCAGGAGAGCATTAGAGCCAGAACCGAGACAGCGAACAGCGCCCATTTCATCGGGCCTTTCACTATGAAGAGTGCGATAATGGCAAGAATCAAGACCACGATGCCGGCATATACGGGACCGTTGGTCATTGGTTGGTCGCCGAAATATTGTGGGAACTGCGAAATAAACTGCATCTCCTCCGGAGAAAGATTCAAGTCGTCAGCCTTAGGAGTGTCAATCACCGACATTATCTGGTTTTCGCCGCCGACCGGTTTGATTGTAGCTCCTCCCTTCACATTGGGAGCAACGAAAGTGAATGTTTCATCCACACCATAGCTCCAGGCCGTGATCGCCGAACGATCCATTCCTGTCTTGGCCGCTGCATCTCCCGAAGTGAGTTCAGTTGCTTTCCCTCTTACAGTCTCTTTAGAATATTCATAAGTATTATAAAGCGAAGCCGAATTGGCTGCAACAGCTAAGATTCCGGCAATAATCATACACCCCGTAGCTGCCGACCATTGTCCCATCTGTTTTTTTGATATCGCGGTCACAAGCCAAGCAATCACCATCGCTACAATGACAAACACAAAGTAATAGGTCATCTGTGGGTGGTTGCTATTGAGCTGAAGCGCCCCGAAGAGAGCAGCAAGAGCTGTTCCCGAAAGATACTTGCCTCGATAGCAGAGCACAATTCCGCCGATGGTCGGAGGAATATAGGAAAGGGTGACAAACTTCCAGATATGTCCCGCTCCGATAATGATTATGAAATAGGTGGAAAAACCCCATGCCACAGAGGCAAAAAGGGCGTTATACCATTTCATCCTCATGCAGAGACACATGATGAAGAAGCCAAACATCATGGCAAAGAGGAGGTTGGCCGGGTCGGGGAGCCAAAGCGAGAAAGCCTTCCCAATCCAGCCCAGAGCGTCGGTGGCAGGATAGGAGGGAGCGATCTGGAAATTCGGCATTCCACCGAAAAGGGAATCAGTCCACCGCGTTGTTTCGCCTGTGGCTTCGGTGAAGGCTATGCCTTCCTGCCCGTTGGCTGTTCCCTGAAGCATATCATGCTGTTGCAACACGCGCCCCTCCATATCGTCGGGAGCGAAAAATAAGACGGCAAACACTGCAAGGCAGAGTGCCGTCAGAACGGAGTAGATAATATTTTTGCGCATTAGTCCTGCTCGTTAGCTATGTCAATCTTGATTTGGCGATTCATGCTCTGTTCGAGCGAGATGAGGGTCTCAGTCTCTGTCACGCCGGGAATATGCTGGATCTTATCGTTGAGAAGCTCCATGAGATGTTGGTTATCCTTGGCATAAAGCTTGATAAGGAGAGAATAGGGACCCGTTGTGAAATGACATTCCACCACTTCAGGAATATCTTCGAGAGCCTGAACTGCATCGCGATACATCGAACCCTTTTCGAGACTTACGCCGATATAGGTGCAAGTGTTGAAACCTAATTTATGAGGATTCACATTATATCCGGAGCCTGTGATAACCTTCATATCTATCAGACGCTGTATTCTCTGATGAATTGCGGCTCGCGACACGCCACACTGAACAGCCACATCTTTGGAGGGGATGCGGGCGTTGCGCATGATTATATTTAATATCTTCTTGTCGAGTTCGTCAATTTTCTCCATTTTGCATTTTGATAATAATTTGCGCAAATTTACTTAATATTTTACATTGTCGCAAGAAAAATGATATAAAAATGATAAAAATAGCCACTCCAATAAATGAAGCGGCTATTTGCAGGAATCTATTTTAATAACCAATTAAGCGGCGAGACAAAGATTTGTGATCCATATCCAGAGCGGACAGAAACCGATGAAGATAATCACTGACAGCGTCAATGAAGAAGGACCTGTGGCGACGTATGTGTCATATTCGTCGGCGATGATGATACCGGAGAAAGCCGGTGGAA
>CAZXGU010000039.1:0-19650 GCA_964640375.1 uncultured Sangeribacter sp.
ATCAACTCAAAAATAACTTCGTTTTATTTGTTCCTTAATTTTCAACACTTACTTATAAGCTATTACTTTATATTTCCACTAACTTACAAATTACATTGCGCAATGAACAAAAGACAGAAGAGAGTTTTGTCGATGTTGAAACCGAAAGTGAAGGCGTTCGGGTTCAACCGTAAGGAACTGAAGGGTCTCGCCGTCAGGATTGCCGAGAACCTCATTTCTAATGAAGATGCCTCCGAAGAGGATGTAAACGCTGAGATTGGAGAGGCAATCGAGGCGGTTATCCCTTTCCTCGAACTCGGTCAGAGCTACGCCAACCGCGTCATAAACGACTCCAGGAACGTGAACGAGGATGAAACCGATGATGACGACGACCCGGAGGAAGCCGAAGAGGCTGCCCCTAAGCCGAAGTCGAAGAAATCCCCCAAATCAAAGAAAGAGAAATCTGATGATGAGCCTGGCTGGTTCAAGGCTTACCGCGAGACTATGGAGCAACGCATGGAGGCTCTCGTGGGCGAGCGCGAGGCCGACCGCCGCAAGGCCAGGCTTGAGAAGCTTCTCAAAGACACCGGCAAGTTTGGCGAGCGCACGCTCCGCAGCTACGGCCGCATGAAGTTTGAGACCGATGAAGATTTTGATGAGTTCCTTTCTGAAGTTGAGGAGGATTTGAAATCCGAGAATCAGGAACGCGCCAACAGGGGTCTCGAAAAATTGGGAGCACCTGCCACCGGCGGTTCCGCGAAGAAGGAGAAGAAAACCGAAGTTTTATCTGAGGCCGAAATCAAGGAATTAGCCAAGATGTAGGGCCTCGCAAAATCCAGTTAACTTACAAATGGGAGCAATCGCAGATCTGACCATCCAGAATGAGGTCTTCAGTGAGGGCTTCGACTCCGTTGTGATTCGCCGACCGGGCGGATGCATCATCGGAGGGCGCACCCTCGACCTTACCGGCTTTGCCGAAGTGAAAGCCGGCCATATCATAATCAGAGAGAAAGAGACCGACACCTACAAGCCGCTCGGAGCGACCGACGGAGCTTTCGACTCGCTTCCGGAAGGATGCGAATATGAAGGCGTGCTGACACGTTCGGTTACGGCAAAGGAGCCGTTGGGCAACATCATGTACGACGGAGAGGTAAACGACCTATGTCTGCCCTGTCCGCTTACCGATGCCTTGCGCACCGCGCTCAAAGCCGCCTTCCCCTCTCTATATTTCAAACATGACTAAACTTAATGTACAATGCCACAGCCTTCAATTTTCAAGGAACTGATAGAACAGTTCATGCCCATGCTCGGTCTTTACGTGGCCGAGAAAGTGAACGGCAAGAGCGAGCGCGAACGCACTTATCTTCATAAGCAGCGACTCCGCACCGTCTATTCCCCCGACCAGAAATGGGAGGGGACTTCTGCCAACACCCGATATGTAGCAGCAGATTATGTTGCTTTCGATTCCCCCCTTCCATTGAAGCGCAGAGGGAGCATCTCCACCTCCAACGGCAAATTGCCAAAGATTGGACTAAAGAAGGAGATGCAGGAGAGCGACATCAACGCTGTCAACATCATGCTCAACCAGCTCACAGCCATAGAGGCCGCCCAGGGGGCTGATTCCAATGCCTATAAGCAGAAGAAACAGCAGATAGTAAAGAAACTTATCGACGACCCCACAGCCTGCGGGATCGGCATTGACGAGCGCAACGAGCTGACCTATCTGGAGGGGATCTCCAACGGTATAGTGCTTGTAAAGGATGAGAACAACACCGGTCTGGGGCTTCGTGTCAACTACGGATATAAGTCGGCCAATATCTTCCGCACCAACACTGTGGATGAATGTGATGCCGACGACATCCAGAAAGCGGTTGACAAAGCAGAAGCCGACGGCAATGCCATCGCCGTTGCCATGGTCGCCAAGTCGCGCCTCGACAAGATTCGCCGCACACGCTGGGCGCGCGAGCTTGCCGCCGACTACACCGACAAGGTCTATACCACCGACAGCAAGCTTCCTGTGCCCTCTCAGAAGACCTTCCTCGAAGCCTTCGAGAGCGAGTATGGCTTCGGCTTCATCGTTGTGAACCGTTCAGTCCTGGTGGAGAAAAACGGCAAGGACAAGCCCGTGAAGCCCTTCAACCCCGACCGCATTGTGTTCCTGCCCAACGCCGACTATGACGGCTCTCTTGTGCATGGCACTCTCGCCGAGGCCACAAACCCTGCCGAGGGTGTGGTCTATACGTCGGTGGATGATTACAAGCTCATCTCCCGCTTGCGCATCACTGAGCCATCCTTCTCCGAGATCACCAAGGGTCAGGCGCTCGTGCTTCCGGTTATCGAAGATGTGGATGCAATCTATATCCTTGATTTCTCGAAAGCGTAAACGGGAAAAGGGATGAAGACGATAAAGGAAGCCCTCAAAGGATATATCGGCAATGCGTGGTCGCTCTTAGGAGCTTCCATGCTTGAGAATATCCTTATCGAGAGAGGATGCGACCCCGACAAAGAGTTTACTGCGGAGACAGCCAAGGATAAAGCCTTTGTCGGCTGCCGTGCCGATGCCCTTTATGCACTTGTTGACACTCCCAATATCTCCGAGTCGGATATATCCATCTCGCTTCAAGACCGCGATTTGATACTCAAGAAAGCCAACCTCCTATACAGAACCATCGGCGAGGAAGAGAAATCTCTCGACCAGCCGACGGTCTGTATCGGGCCGCCTCCAGGAACTTATGTCAGTTATTGAACTCATACCGCATACCCTCCGCTTCCTGACGATAGCCGGCGGCTATGAGGATGAGCGCGGCGACTGGCATGAGGGTGAGGAGAGATGGAGCGACCCAATCCCTTGCCATGCTGTTGCGGCCGGGGCTGCCAACATAATCACATACGCCGACGGCTCCACCGCAACCTATTCCTACACCGTGGGGCGTCTCGAACCCGACGGCCGAGAGTTCCGGATAGGGGAGAGAGTTCTGCTGAATGTCTTGGGAATTGAGAGGGAATTTTCGGTGAAAGGGTTCCACCGCTATCAGCTGCAGTCGAAGCTATGGGTATAGAAGCAGATTTCTCAATCAGCGCCTTCAACCGGCTCATGGATGCCGTTCCGGAGATAATCTCTGAGGAGATAATCCGCGCCCTCTGCTATTTGGGGGAGGAATGTGTGAAGCGCATCCGCGACCGCTCCGCCGCCGAATCATGGATTGACCAGACCGGCAATCTCCGCTCCTCGATTGGCTATGCCGTCTATCAGGAGGGGGAGACCAAGATGGAATCCTCATTCCCTGCGGTTGGCAACGGCAGGGAGGGGGCGGCCAAGGGTCACAAGGCTGTGATGGAATTGGCTTCCGAATATGCCGGCAGTCGTTTTGCGCTCGTAATCCTTGCCGGCATGGAATATGCAGCCTACGTGGAAGCCAAGCAGAGCAAGGATGTGGTTGCCTCCACCGAGCTGTGGGCGCGAAGCAAGGCCAAGGGATATATCGACAATGCAATTCAGAGGGCCGAGAAAAAGATTGCCGAACTTCAGAAACAACTCGGATTATGAAAACGGATATCGACATAAAGGATGATGTTTACAGCCATATCAGAGGCTCCGATTTAGAGAGGATGGTGAGCGGAAAGCTTAGCAAGACCAAGCGCCCTGAAGGGTCGGAGAAAGAGGATATAGTTGTCTCAATGCTGGCCAATCTCAACGGACAGATTCAGCGCGCATACGTGAATGTGAATATCTATGTTCCCGATGTGCTCAGAGGCAACCAGCATGAGGAGAACACCATCCGGCTCCGCCAACTCTGCCAGGCCGCCGCCCTTCTGCTCGAATCGGGCCACGGCGACGGCTACCGCTTCACTCTCGAAGAACAGAGGGTGATGGAAGTGGACGGCTCGCCCGAACACTTCATCAACAATAAATTATTGTATCACTATTGTAACGAATGATAAGATTATGAAAAAATTAATGTGGGGTAAATTCCTCGCTGCCATTGCAAAGAAAACCATAGAAGGTGCAGGCGATGATGCCAAAGTGAAATATGGCGATTTTAAACTCTTCCCGGAAGCAGTGGAAAACTCTCTGGCTCTCAACACCACCAAGGGAGAGAAGAAGGAGGCCAAGGTGGAGGGCGGAGGCGTGGAAGCCGTCAAGTATGGCAAGAACACCTATAGCCTTGAAGCCTCTTTCCGTCGCGGCTTGGATAGCCAAGGGAAGAAAATCACCTTCCCGACAGATGCCGATGAAATCGACGGCGTGATCGACGGCGTTTATGCCCTTCGCGTCCAGCCAGAGGATAAGACCACCGGCGGCTTGACCGTGATGGAGGTTATCATCTCTACAGAAGACACCTTCACCGCTGCCGACGGCGCTATCAAGAAATTCACTTTCGATTTCATCAAGCCCGAACAGGATGAGACTGGGAAGGATGTTGACACCATCGACTGGAACCCGATTCCCGATATTCTCGCAGCCTTTGCAGCAGCGCCGGCCGGCAATTAATCCCCTTTTTGACAGATGCTCACTAAAGATAATCTCAACGAAGCTCTCGCGGACGCGGTTTTGGCACGACCGCGAGAGTTTTTCATTGATTCCACACGCTTCCTGCTCTATCCTCCTTCGTTGGGTCAGTCGATAATGATAGGGCGCTATTTGTCGGCTCTCAGTTTCGACGACGTGCTGATGAAGATAAACCCTGCCATGGCAGCCTTGCGAGTGGTGGAGAAGCACCGGGGGGAGGTGGCCCAGATTATTTCCATTCTCTCTTTCCGCGACGCTGGGGAATTGGGCGATTCAAAGAAGATAGAGCGCCGAGCCGACTATTTCCTTTCCCAACTTGAAGACAAGGAATTGGCGCAGCTTCTGATGCTGGCCATGGATGAGCCCAAGGCTGAGAATTACCTTATCCTCACCGGTCTTGCCGACGAGCACGCCGAGCAAGCCCGTATTGCAGCTCATAAGAACAAGGATGGTCATAACCTCTCCTTCGGAGGGAAGACCATCTACGGCACTCTGATAGATGCCGCCTGCCGCGCCTACGGCTGGAGGAAGGAATATGTGGTGTGGGGGATAGATTTGGTAAGCCTTCGACTGATGTTGGCCGACACGGTGACATCGGTCTATATCTCCGACAAGGAGGCCGAGGAGCTTGGACTTGGCTCGGGGAGCCGGGAGGTGTTCGGAATGACGAAAGAGGATTTCGAGAAGTTGAAGAGAATGGATTGGAGCTAAATAGGATGAATGGAGATTAAGATTATAGGTTTATTGGACGGGATATGCATATTAATCTCGTAATCTCTAAATTCCCAGATATTCAATAAAATATATTCTTCATCACTACCTCGTAAATCTAATTTATAAGTCGGTTCTCCATATTGCTTTATCAGTTCTTTACTAATCGATTCCCAATCATCTATCGCTTCAAAGAAGGTAGATGTAGTAAAACTTAAAAATAAACTATTAACTATTTCATCTTCATTAGGCATGCGTAAAATGAGTAAAGCTTTTTCCTTTCCAAATTCTCCTTCAAGGAAAAGGGCATCTTCAAGTTTCATAACCTCTGATTTCCCTTTATTCGGTCCTTCTTGAATTATGCCGATTTTTCGGTTGAATCCTTTTTCGGCAAGTTTATCCGCTACCTCTTCTACATTCCCGGCAATCTCAACGCCCAAAAATTCAAAGGCGAAGAGATTCAAACTAAGGGTCAAAAAACACAAAATGACTATAAATTTCTTCATATCGTAAGATTTTAAAGCACAAAGATAATAAAAATGGCTCTAAATTTCGCATTCACCGCTGATAATCAAAATTTCATGAATTCCGTGAATCAGGTTAAATCCGGGATTCAGGATGCTGCGTCAACCATAGAATCCTGTGGTGGCGATATTGATAAGGTTGTCTCCAATATCAAGCAGGGGATTGCCCTTTTAGGTGTGGCTACTGGATTGCAAGATTTTACGAAGCAAGTGTTCAATACCCGAGCCGAGATTCAGAGCCTTTCTATTTCCTTTGAAACCTTGTTGGGAAACAAGGATAAGGCTAATGCCCTTTTCAGTGAACTCCGTCAGTTTGCGGTCTCCACCCCGATGATGCTTAAAGACCTCGCTCAGGGAGCCCAGACAATGTTGGGCTTCAATATCGAGGAAGACAAGATCATGCCTTACCTCAAAGCCATTGGGGATATTTCAATGGGTGATGCCGCGAAGTTTAATTCGCTCACTCTTGCCTTCTCCCAGATGTCGGCAGCAGGCAAGCTCATGGGGCAGGACTTGATGCAGATGATCGGGCAAGGATTTAACCCTCTTGCACAGATAGCCGAGAAAACCGGCAAGACCTTGGCAGAAGTGAAAGCGGAGCAGGAGGCCGGCAAGATTACGGTTCAGGATGTTCAGCAGGCCTTCATCGATGCCACTTCTGCCGGAGGAAAATATCACGGTATGCTTCAGAAACAGAGTGAGGGTCTTGCCGGAGCATATTCCAACCTTCAGGGAGCAGTGAATGATGCTCTCAACTCTATTGGGGAAAGCACAGAAGGGTTGATGGCTACAACCCTTTCCGCCGCCACTGCCATTGCAAAGAATTGGGAGCTTGTGGTGCTGGCATTGGGGACTGTAGCCGGGGCTTACGGTTTGCAGAAGGCCGTGGATATGGGTAGCGTGGCTCTTTCCCATTCCGCTGCGGCTGCCGCCTACGAAGCCGAGGCCGCTGCCCTCGCCAAACTGATACCAGAGAAGGAGGCCAACTCTGCCGAAGATGTAAAAGGGATTGCCGTCAACGGCAAATATACCACCTCACAGGCTGCCAAGATCGTGGCGATGCGTGAGGAGGTGGCCGCTCATATCAAGGTTCTTGAGGCACAGATAGCCGAAACAACCCAAGCACAAATCTCAGCCAATAAGAAGGTTCTGGCCGCTAATAAGGAACTGGCGGTGGCCGGCGAACTCGTGGCTGCTGAGGAAGCCAAATTGGCTGCGTGTGTGGCTCACGGTGATGCCGTGGCTATTGCGGCTGCCCAACAGAATGTGAAGACAGCCGCGGAGTTGAGAGACACCGCCGCGACAGCTGCCAACACCGCAGCCAATGAACTCAACACTACAACAGAAAATCTAAACGCTCTGACCAAACAGAAATCGGCCGTTTCGACAGGACTTGACACCGCAGCCACGACCGGAGACACCGTGGCCACAAATTTCCTCACAATTGCAAAGGAACGTTGTGCGGCGGCTGCCACCAAGCTCTGGGGAGTGATGGCGGCAAATCCCGTTATGCTGGTTGCAACCGCCGTCGCTGCATTGGGGTATGCCATTTATAAGGTATGCACGTATCAAACTGATTTTGAAAAAGCAACAGCCAAATTAAATGGTATTCTTGATGAAAACTCTTCTAAAGTTAATCGAGAAGAAGCTGAATTAAGACATCTTAAAGCCGCATTAGAAAGTGCGGAAAAAGGCTCCAAAGATTGGCAAATTATTAAGGATGAAATAGTTTCCAAGTATGGTCAGTATTTCTCAGGTCTGGACGCTGAAATCATAAGAGTCGGTAACCTTTCCACTACCTATGACCAATTGACTATATCAATAAGAAAAGCCGCAGCTGCCCGTGCAATGGACGCATGGGAAAAAGAAAATCCATTAAATATTGATAATGATTTAAAAGCTATTCAAGATTTAATGGAGGGTAATAAAGTAAAGTTTATGAATCCCGGAGGAACAACCGGAGAAGGGGTTCTTCATGATTCAACAAAGAAACTTTACATGAGCCATATCACAGACGCAGTTTTATCGCAAGATTATTCCAAACTAACAAAACAGGAACAATATTTTCTTGATAACAACTGGAAATTTAGCCATGGAGGGTATTATGGGAAAAATACAGCTCGATCTATTATGTATGGAGCCGGGAATAAGACTCGGTCATATAATGCCGGCAAGGAGAAGATAGAGGAAAGATACGGCGTAGCTGATACTCCTTCCAACCCATCGGATACAGGCACTAATCTCAAGACCGCCTACAATGAGGCCGAGAAAGCTTATAAGAAAGCTTATCAGGAGGTCAATGAAATGAACAGGAATCGGGCGAAATATACAAAAGAACAGTATGATGCCGCCAAGGATAATCTGAAATCAGCAAAAGAATCTTTTGAGAAATTGGGTGGTTCCACCGGCTCTTCCAAATCCGGCTCTTCCAAATCCTCTCCCAAGACCAATACCGGCCCTTCCGCCGAGGAAATAGCTGCCAAGCAGACCGAGACCAACCGCAAGATTCTCGATCTCATGGCTTCACAAGCCGAGGAACGGCTGAAATTAGACCAAGACTACGAACTCCAGCGCTGGCAAAACCGCATCGACCTGATGGAGGAGGGGGAGGAGAAAATTTTGGCGCAGCAGGAACTTGACAATGCCAAGGAACTAATTTCCCTCGAACAGCAGAAGAAAGCCGCCATTGATGCCGAGATAGCCCGTCAGAAAGCATTGTTTGACGCTCAGGAGGAACAGAATGCAATCGGCAAAAAGAAATATGTGAAAAAAACTTTCAACCCCGGTGACGACAATCTTCTTGATAATATCGCCAAGTTGGAAGAACTTGATGATGCTATTGCCGAAGTGACCGAAGAGATTGAAACCCTTTCCTCAGCTGAGGTTTTAGACAATGAGGCGATTGAAGACGCTAAAAAGAAATTAACCGAACTGCAAAATAAACATTCCGATATAAAAATTAAACTCGGCAACCTTGACCCCAAGGAGATAAAGAAAATTGAGGAGCAATATGCCAACCTTCAATCCGACATCACCGCTTCCCAAAGGAAAGCAGAGCAAGACCGACTCGATGCTTCCCGCGAGTCGATGAACGCCTATCTGAAGGAGTTTGGGGATTATCAACAGAAGCGGAAGGCGATAGCAGAGGAGTATGACCTAAAGATTGATAAGGCTCAGAACGATGGGGAGCGCATGACGCTTATGGCTCAGAAGAACAAGGCTCTTTCCGACCTGGATTATTCGGAATGGGTTGATTCGGGAGCATTGGCTATGGCTTTCGGCGACATCAAGAAGCTCTCGAAGGGAACCGTGAAGCAGCTAATCTCGGACATGGAACAATACCGGGGGAAGGTTGTATCGACGTTCGACCCCGATAAGATTGCCAAATATGAGGAGGCACTTCGGAAGCTGCGTGAGAGCCAGAGCGAGAATTCATTCGGGATATTTTCCTCCTTTATCCCCGATTATTTCAAGGAGCGCAAGCAGGTGGCCGACCGGAAAGCCTCGGCAGCGCGGAATGTGGAGACTGCCATGGAGCAGGGAGCACAGCTGACCAGCCGGGCGAAAGAGTTGCGCCAACAGATCGAGATAGGCGACCTGATGGGAGAGGACACCTCTGAAAAGAAGAGGGAGCTTATTGAATTGGAGGCTCAGCTGGGTCAGAACAGGGATGCCATAACCAAAGCTAAGGATGCCTTCAAGCTACTTGAAGAGGAATGGGCGCAGCTCAACACCCCGAAAGAGAAATTCGAGGCTCTATGCGGAGCGATATCAAATGTGGCAGATTTCATCGGAGGATTAGCCTCCGAGGCGGCCTCGATGTGTGAGGCTCTCGGGGCTGAGGGATTAGGCGAGGCTCTGGGCTATCTGGGCGACGCTATGGGGAGCGTGCAGAACATTGCTTCGGGATTTGCGCAGGGAGGACTTGTCGGCGGTATCGCTGCCGCTGCCGGGGAGGTGATGGGCTGGATCGGGAAGATTTTCTCGGCGCGCGACAAGCGTCACCAGAAGAATATCGAGGAGCTTCAGGAGCAGATCGAGGCTTTGGAGAAGAGCTATGAGCGCCTCGGACGAGCCATAGATGATGCCTTCTCCACGGATGCCTCCGACCTTATCGGGGAGCAGAACGAATTGCTCGAACAGCAGCGCCTCCTTGTGGAGCAACAGAAGGACGAGGAGGAGGCGAAGAAGAAGAGCGACAAGGATAAGCTCAAAGAATATGAGGAACGCCTCGAAGAGATCGACAATCTTCTCGACGAGAACAAGCGGAAAGCGAAGGAGGCCATCATAGGGGAAGATGTGAAATCGGCCATCAATGAGTTTGCGAGCCTCTATGCCGAGGCGTGGGGCGAGGGGAAGGATGCAGCCGACGCCTCGATGAAGGCTGTGAGAAACATCATCTCCTCCGCCCTGACAGAGATGCTGAAGAAGAATATCCAGCCGGCGGCCACAAAATTCTATGATGCACTTGCAGAGGCGATGGGCGACGGCCTGCTGACCAATGAGGAGCTTGACAAACTTGACATCCTAAAAAGGGAGATGGACGGTTTGGCGGCCAAGGGGGAGGAGCAGTATCGCAAGATCCAGGAGCGCTACAAGACGCTTGAGGAATTGCGCGAGGAGCTGACCGACATAAGCTTCGATTCCGTCAGTGACAACTTCAAATCCTTGCTTTCCGACATGGAATCGACCACGGCCGACTTCACCGACTCCTTCACCGAGATGCTCCGCAATGCGCTTATCGAGGGGTTGATGACGAGCAAGTATGACGCTCTCTTGAAGGAATGGTATGCCAACTTTGCGGAAAAGATGGACGACCGGAAGCTGACCGACGCGGAGCGCGACGAGTTGCGGAGGCAATATGACGAGATCGTGCAGCAGGGATTGGCCGACCGCGAGGCGATAAATGCAATCGTGGGCGGTGGGGCTTATTCGCAGGAGGCCACAAAGGGGGGCTGGGCTGCGATGGGTCAGGACACGGGCGAGGAGCTCAACGGACGCTTCACGGCGATGGTGGAACTGGAGGCGATAAACAATAACCTCACCTCGGAGGGGAATATGATAGCCTCCCAGATATTGGAGACGCTGCGATATTTCTCGGGGCTTTCGATGGTGACCGAAAAGGATGATTCCTCCTTGCGCGACATACGCGACATGATGTTTCTCTCGACCGGCCACTTGGAGGATATATCCAAATATACGAAGCAGCTAATCACTATCCGCGAGGGGATAGATAAACTAAACGATTTAATCAACAAAAGGCTATGACAGGAATCAACGAGATAAAACGCGCGGCTCTCCTTTTGGGGGCTTGCGGGATGATAAAGGGCGCTGCCTCGATAAAGGAAGCCGTCGGGCTCCTTCAGACTCCGCAGGGGCGCGAATTTGCGCTCAAGACCGGATTCCCTTCATTGGAGCTTTGGAGGGAGCATGGCGTAGAGGTAAAGGATATGGTCTTTCTCGACCGTGGCCGGGTGTCGGTCTCAGGGCGCGATGCCATAGCCATCGGGAGAACCCGGATGGAAGCCTCCTTCTCCTCTCCGGATAAACTCTATCACATCATAGCCATGCACGGGGCGACGGTGGAAATCACCGCTTCCAACTATGCCGTGGTATCGGTCACCTCTATCAATTCCACAGTGAGAGTGAAGAATGACGGAACAGCAATAATTAATATCGAGCAAAAATGAGCAGAGTATATCTTATAATCAACGGCAAGGATGCCAAGAAGGAATGGGGAGTTCTGACAACTTCGGCCACACTCTCGGCTCTTCTCGCGCCTGCCGGGATGAAGGAGCGTCCCTCCTTCACCTCGCGCCTCGAACATGGCTCTCGCATCGACAACTCCGACCCGAAGACGGCACAGCGCGAGCTTAATCTTGAAATCCAGCTCACGGCACGGACACCGGAGGAGTTCTTTGCCCGCCACGAGGCTTTCTGCGCCGAACTGGAGAAAGGGGCTTTCACGCTCTCCACCACCGACCGCTCCAAGACGGTTTATCACCTGCTTTATAATTCCTGCTCACAATACACACAGTTCTGCCGGGGCATAGCCACGTTATCGCTCAAATGCACCGAGCCTAACCCTAAAAACCGCACAGCATCATGAATGAAGATAGAATCGAGATAATCCACCCTTCGGGGAAGGTGATAAGGAAGCACACGTTTTCGGAGAATTGCAGCCGTAAGTTTTCGCTCATGAGCGAGGACAGCATCACGCTTCGCTTTTCGGAGCGCGAGGCGATGTCTTTCCCTGTGGGCTCTTCCATCTGCTTGGATGGCCCGGGCAGTTTATCTATGGGTGCCGGCAATTTAACTTCGGGTGAATATTTCATCACCACCGAGCAGCAGGGGAAATGGAACGCCTCCACCGGGGCATGGGATTATGAACTCAAATTCGACGCCTACTATTGGCTATGGGCCAACAAGATGCTGCGCTATGTGATTCAGGGCGTGGATGCCCCCAAGGAGACCTCCTTCCTGCTCACGGCCACAATCGAGATCCATGCCAACGTGATAAAGAACTGCCTCGACTTCCTGGGCTATAGATATGACGGCTCCCCCTTCCATATCGAGGTGACCGACCCCGAGCTGATGAAGGAGGCCAAGCTTGTGCGCTATGAGAACCTATCCATCCTCGGGGGGATTCAGGCCATAGCCGAGGCCTATGAATGTGAATGGTGGGTTATCGGGAACGCCATCTATTTCGGCCGGCTCGAAAACAGCGGTCCCGGGCTCGTTTTTGAAGCCGGGGTGAACGTTTCCTCCATCTCCTTCCAGCAGGCCAAGAGCGGGGCTCCCAACCGTCTCTACGTGTATGGCTCCGAGCGCAATCTGCCGCCCAATTACCGTAAGGTTGAGGGCACGGACACCATCGGCGGGGTTGTGGCCCGACGGCTGATGCTCCCCGAAGGGATTCCATATCTCCAGACATCGGGGAGCCTCGCGGAAGCGGAGGTGATAGAGGGGGTGGCGGTGATTGATGATGTCTATCCGCGCACGCAGCTCAAGGTTGAATCCGTGGAGACCCACACAGCCAATGGCGAGGATGAGGAGGGGAAAGCCACAACCGAGACCTACTACCGCATAAAATATAACCCCTCCTTCCTTTTCTCGGAGAGCTATGTGCTCCCCGACGAGGAATTGCATGTCATCTTCCGTTCGGGGCGTCTCAACGGCATGGACTTCGGGGCGAAGTTCAATCCCAAAGGGCTGAATGAGAAGAACGCAGACGGCTCGTGGAATCCGGATGCCCAGATGATAGAGATAGTGGTCAACGAGGATTATGGCCGCAAGCTCCCCGACGATATTCTGAACCCTGAAAAGGGAGATGAATTCATCCTCTATGGCTGGGATGCCACGAAGATGAAGGATTTGGGACTGATTGCGGATGCCGAGCAGGAGCTGCTTGAGGAGGGAATAAAGGCTCTGGAGGAATACAGCAAAGACCTTTCCACATGCACCTGCCCGATGGCGTGGGATTTCATGAAGCCGCTTTTTGAGGCTTCCAGGGAGCCACGGCCGGGCGATGTTGTGAGGATAATCGACACCGCCCATTTCGGCGAAGGGGGGCGCAAATCACGCATCATCGGGTTTGAATATAAACTCGACAAGCCATACGCGGAATGCACCTATACCTGCGGCGAGAACATATCGGCCAAGCGCCTCGACTCGATAGAGAAGAAGATCGACGGCCTGACAAAAGCGGGCACGAAAGTGCAGATTCAGAACTCGCTGGATTTCCTGAGCAAGCGCTATGCCGACCGGACGCCTTACCGTCTTTCGTCTGACAAGGCATTCGAGGTAGGCAAATATCAGGCCGGGGCTTCGGGCGGCATAATCGGGATAGATGCCGAGACGGGCGATTCCTTTGCCGAGGTTGACCGGCTCTGGGTTCGCGTGAAGGCTTTCTTCGAGGAGCTGACCATCGTGAAGAGCAATGTCTTGGCCGGCAAACAGTATATCACGCCCGGGGGAGGGATAAAATGCACCAAGGTGGAGCCCTTCTATAGAGGGGGCATCCAACTCGGCTGGCTATGCTATTTCCTTTCGGCTCAGGACGGGGAGGAGGCGAAATGCAAGTTTATGGTCGGCGACCAGGCGATATGCGAGGAGTTCAATGTGGCTCCGGGCACATCCGAGAAGGCCGCCAACCACTATTACTGGCGCTATGTCACGTCCGTGCATCAGGATGCCTACGTGGATGATAATGGCAACCACTACGGCTACATCGGTCTCTCGAAGGGGGATTGCGCTCCGGGCAGCGACGAGCCCAAGGCAGGGGATGAGATTTGCCAGCTTGGCTGCCGCCATGATGATGGCAATAAGGAGCGTCAGAGCGCCATGGTGTTCTCCACGGTTGATGCCGATTCCCCGAGCGTGAAGCTTTTCTCCGGAATCAACTCTTATTCCCTCGAAGGCAAGGCGGTGGTTTCGTTCGGCCGCGAGCCAGAGAGCGGAGAGATCTATTTCCGCCTCGGCACATCGAAAGCCAAGCAGTTCCTGGAATATAAGCAAGGCTCGGGGCTGACCGTGGCAGGGCGTATCTCCTCCCTTTCCACCTATGACGACGGCACGGGCGATAACAAGAGTCTGGGGGATGTTCTGGCCGACAGGATAACGGAGACGGATGTACTCTACATATCCCACACTTCCCAGACCACGGCTCCAGCGCTTCCTCAGCTTGGCAGCGACGGCAAGATAACGGATTACCGCGGATGGGCAACGACAGCCCCGGCATGGGCTGAGGGGATGCACATCTGGCAGACCACCTACGTATATAACGGCAACGGAACCGGCTCTTTCACGGGCACGGCCTATATCCCCGTGCGCAATGGCAAGGATGGTAAAGACGGTAAAGACGGCAAGGACGGGCAGCCAGGGCTGCAGGGACTTCAAGGGCCACAGGGGGAGCAAGGGATTCCCGGATCTGCCGGAGACAAAGGGGATAAAGGGGATAAGGGTGACAAAGGCGATAAGGGGGATTCCTCCTATTTCCATATCAAATATTCCGCCGTGGCGAATCCGACAACGGAGAGCCAGATGTCGGAGACACCCAACACATATATCGGCACTTACGTTGATTTCACCGAAGCCGATTCCAATGATCCGAAGAAATACACCTGGCATCGGTTTGAGGGTCTGCAGGGTCCGCAGGGCGACCAGGGGATTCCGGGAGTGGGCGTGGATGGAAAGACAACTTATCTTCACATAAAATATTCCAACGACGGAGGGAAGACCTTCACCCCGGCGTCGGGCACTCTTGCCGCAGGGGAAACACCCGGTGAATATATCGGCCAATATACCGATTTCACTCAGGCTGATTCCACGGTGCCGTCAAAATATACATGGTCGAAAATTAAGGGGGAAAAGGGCAAGGATGGAAAGACACCGCGAATAACTGAGCAATATTTCCTTTCCACTTCAAGCACTCAGCTTCTCGGCAGCTCATGGAGCGACAGCAAACAGCCGTGGGTGGCGGGACGCTATTATTGGACCCGCTCTAAGATTGACTATGGCGACGGGGATGTGACCTATACCGATGGGATTTGCGTCACTCCCGTGAATGGAACGTCAGTTTTGGCTCAGTACTCGGCAGACAAGACCAACTGGCATCCCTCCTTTGTGGCTGGCGACGTGTGGATGCGGACAGGCTCGGAGGGCAACTGGAGCCCGGCGATGCTGATTGTGGCTTCCAATTATACAAATAATCTCATGGTCAAGACAGAGGAGCGGATTGAAAGGAGCTATACGGCCGTAGGCGACCATTATAACATGCTTGATGACCGGAAGGTATATTTAGAGCAAGGGAAGACTTATACCATATCTGCCCGGACAAACTGCGCTGTGTTCTCAAGCAACCATTCCCAATCCTCGGGCGACAAATGCGTGCTCTGGCTCTGTTCTCGCGCCACATCGCCACAGGGTGTGATCAACCAGATTGTTTCGGGAGCTGACATGGCAACCGACGGAAGCACAGGACAGAAATTTGTGTGGAATAACCCTACGGGTGAATACTTCCTGCGAGTGAATTTCTATAATGCCGGCATTTGGTGGGTGGAGAAGGTGAAGGTGGAAGAGGGATTTAACCCTAACCCCCAATGGACTCCAGCTGCTCCCGAAATGGTCGGAGAGGATGGAAAGTGGAGAAAATATCAATGGGGAACGACCACTTCCTCCACAAGCGCAGCAGGGATAACCAATTGGAAGGATTCCCCTTTGACAGCTTCTCCGGGAGAGTATGTCTGGATGCGGAGCGGCTTGGTTATCCCTCCTGCCACCGATGTTGCTTCCGGGGCATGGGACACCGCCGTGAGGCTCACAGGAGACAAGGGGGAGAAGGGTGACCCCGGCTCTCCGACCTACATGCTCGACCTCGACAATGAGGTGATTGCCGTGCCCTGCAATGCCGACGGCACGGTGGTGAGCGGCTGGACATCCCCGGCGGTTCAGGCGAGCGTGTGGAAAGGCTCTACAAAGGTGACCGGCGGTGTGACCTTTTCCGTGGCGCAGCAGACAGGCGGCACGGTTGCCCTTGAGTCCGCCACATCCGGTAAATACAAGCTCAAAACGATAACTGCCGACACGGCCACAATCATGGTTCAGGCGGTTGTTGAGGGCGTTACGCTTCAATCCACCCTCTCTGCTTATAAGGTAAAACCGGGCGCAATGGGGGATTTGGGTTATAGCGTCGTGGCGAGTGTGGCGCGTCCGAATTTCACCGAAGAGCAATGGAACACTTATGGCGTGACCGGACGTGTCGCAAATTGGAGCGATACTGAAAATATAAGGAATGGATGCAGGATTGGAGATTTCTTCCGGGTGTATGGAACAGCCACTGATTCGGGACGCAGCCACGTAATCATCAACAAGAGCGACACAGCTACCGGCACCTTGCATGGGGAAGTTGTTGCGCATGAGGTGGCAGATTCAGGAGAGGCGGCCGTGGTCTATTCCATAGAGCCGAGTGTTGACAATATCACTAAGTCGATGACAGGAGAGTTATCTGATACCTCTGTTACATGCTCGGTCTATAAGACAACAGGAAATTCCCAAAGGGTATTGACGAGCGAGAAACAGCTGACATGCAAGAGGGTTAGAAATGGAGTGGAAGAGAATCCTATAATCTTATCCCATTCCAATGGCACTTCTTCCGCAGTTTCAGTATTGGACGACCAAGAGGCCTTTATTTTTGAGCTTAATGACGGCACATCCAATCAGGTGCTTCTTGACCGCGAGCGCGTGCCTGTGCTCTCCGATGCCTCCGACTTGGAATTAGGCACCCGGAACCTGCTCTTAAATTCCAAGGAGTTTTCAAAAGTGGGGGGCACGAGCAACTATGCCTTCGCCATCTTTACTCTCCCCGTGGCATTGAATAAGGGTGACTATATAGCCCTAATGGTGGAGGGAATTGAGAATTTGGCAGGCTCGCCAACGGAATATTCCGTTGGATGTTGGGACTCGGCAATTAAAAACAACATCAGCGAGGGCGCTCAGCTCCTCACCAAGACGAAGCGCACTGCCGTGTTCAAGATTACGCAATATGAGGCGAAACCCCAATTTCTTTTCTATGCCGGGAAGTCAGGCTCGACAGCCAATAATACAGTGAAATATACCAAGGCAATCCTTGTGAAAGGGAATGTGCCGGTGAAGTCGTGGGTGGCGGCTCCGGAGGATTTGGCAGTGGGAGGCACTAACCTCATGCGTAACACAGAGGAACGTTTCTATCCGGGGAACCTTCCGGAAGGAGATAATTTCTTCGCCTTGAAAGACCGCACCGTCCATCTCGAAAAGGGGAAGACTTACACCATCTCCGCAAGAACGAATTGTGCAATCTTTACTTCTGCTCATGGTTCGCCCTACGACAACAAGTGCGTGCTCTGGATATGTTCCGCATCGACCAGCCCACAGGGGGTTGTGAATCAGATCGTATCGGCTACCGATATGACAACCGACGGCACAAAAGGGCATACCTTTGTATGGAACAATCCTACAGGCGACTATTATCTGCGCGTCAATTTCTATGCCGCAGGAGCGTGGTGGGTTGAGAAAGTGAAGGTGGAGCGCGGAGAGGTGGCAACGGATTGGTCGCCTTCGCCCGAGGATGTAAAGGCGGCAATAGGCAAGAACGATTATCTCGCCAAGGCTCTCAAGGAGGATTCAACGATAGATGGCGGTCTGATTCTCGCCTCGACCGTTTCCTTGGGTCAGAACAATTCCTCTTATACCTCTCAGACCACATGGAGCGGAATCAACGGCATCTACATGGAGAAGGCCGTAGGAGGGGGCATTGCGGCATGGTATGGCGGCGACATGTACGACCTCGCGGAATACTATAATTGGGATTCTGTCAACGGCACGTGGACTCCGAAAAGCGGCAAGACAGCCCCCTCGCGGATTGCCAAGGGTGTTGACCGCATGGACGGCTCCGGCTATCGCGCCGGAGGGAATTTCTTCTGGGATAAAAATGGGAATGTAACCATTATAGGTTCAATCGTAGCAGGGAGTCTCTTTACCGGTGAAATACGCATTGGTAAAGAAAACGGCGAACGAATAGAGATTGAGCCCACACAGAAATCGATGTTTGTATATGACAACACCGGAAAATGTGTGGCTATCCATTCGGGGCGCACTCTGAAAGTCAGTGAAGCTCAACCAAAAGATTCGCAGAATACAAGCGGCTCGAAAAGCGTAACAATAGATAAAAAAGAATTTACGCCTACACAATCCTATGAATCTCCACATATTGACACCTTCGCAATATGTTCGGGTACAGCTTCCGATTCAGGAGTTCTGACGATAACTCTCCCGGAATTTTTTATTTCGGTCAGCACTCTTGGTTCCCCTGCTTCAACAGCGCGAGCTTCGGTTGCTCTTTATCTTGATGTGACCCTGGATAATGACAACATGCGCTACGTATTGGGCGGAGCCTCTTCTACTGGCTCGCTGGGTTCAGGTTTAAAGAATACCACGGCAAGAACTTTAAATATAAGCATTCCGAGAGGAGCATCTTACAATGTAAAATTATCAGTAGAATATTACGCCCATAACTCTCAGAATCTAAAGGGTTACATGGAGGGTAGTATGCGGGAGATTACATACGAACTTGTCACCAAGGCATACCGCTGTGAATATGGAGCAAACGGCTGGGTGATCTCGTATGATTCTAAGAATTACGCATACCTCATTGTGGAGAGTGGGAAACTTAACTTCAAGGTGGTTAGCGGAGGAAATACAATAGCAGGAAGTTAAACTTTTTAAACTTTATAATCATGCAGACACTTAAGAACGGAAGCAGAGGGGATGAAGTGAAGACCCTCCAGAAGAAACTGAACCTTATCGCCGACGGCATTTTCGGCCCTCTCACGGAGGAAGCCGTGAAAGCCTTTCAGAAGTCAAAGGGATTGACCCCCGACGGCATTGTAGGAGCCAAGACATGGGCGGCATTGGGAGTGACCGCAGCGCAGACAAAAAGAGTTATCAACAAGATTATCGTGCATTGCTCCGCCACAGCCGAGGGTAAGGACTTCACAGTGGCCGACATTCGCCGCTGGCACCTCGCAAGAGGCTTCAAGGATGTGGGCTACCATTATGTGATATACCGTGACGGCTCAATCAACAAAGGGCGCGAAGAATCGGTAATCGGGGCGCACACCACGGGGCAGAATGCCAACTCCATAGGGGTGTGCTATATCGGTGGTGTAGCGTCAGACGGCAAGACCCCGAAAGACACTCGCACACCGCAGCAGAAAGCAGCCTTGCTTAGATTGCTCAAAGAACTGACAGCGAAATATCCTTCGGCCACAATCCACGGCCACCGCGAGGTTGCCAACAAGGCCTGCCCCAGCTTCGATGCACGCAAAGAGTATCAGGGGATATAAAAGAAAATGCCGGACTTCACAGCCCGACACGTGAAAAACTTAAGTT
>CAZXGU010000040.1:0-19122 GCA_964640375.1 uncultured Sangeribacter sp.
GCGATACCTCTGAAACGTAGACGAAGCAAAAAGTCCACGTTTTTTATTTGTCTAAACATGGAAAAGGGACTGTACAGGATTAACAACAATTCAATATTACCAAACAATGGAAAGAATATTTTATTTATTAATAGGGTGTGGGATTTCTTTTGTTATGACAACTTGCGGAGGGGGCAATTCTTCCAGAGTGGAACCTCTTCAATCAAATTCATCAGCAGAAACTCAAACTTCAATAGCTTCTACAGACCAATATACCACTTCCACAGATCAAGATACAACTACAGAAACTCCCTCCATGGCAAGTTCGGCTGCTGGCACTTATGAGTTCTCTGATCGTGTTAGCACATGGGTACTTGAGCTAAATGATGATGGAAGCGCAAATATATATAATAAAAAAGGGAACGGTAGTAGTAAGATTTATGGATCCTGGGAAGAATGGGATTATAGAGGGCGCCAAGGTATTGGACTTTCATTCGATGATAAACAGCCTCAAGTTTGGTTTCCTTCTGAGGAGTCTATATTAATGTATCCACAAATCTCTGACGGTTATATCTATTATGATTATAGAGCGTTAAAGGCAAAGAATCCAGAATTACGATTATCAATAAAAAAACTAAATTAGAGTATAATGAACTAAAAACTGCATTTCTCAATTTGGGATTTTAATCCCAATGATAATTGCCATACGGCTAACCTCATCGCCTTCTTGAGTGAAATGTTTAAGGCCTCAAGTATTTTAGTGCTTAAAGAAACAAAGGGGGAATATTCAGAGTCAATGATTGATGAGCTGGCAAATGATATTCTTAAACTTAGAGAAGAAGGGTTAGAGGAGAAGTAAGAAAAATCGCAATTGGAGTAAACCAACCACTTACTATAAATGGAGTGGTTGGTTTACCTTATATTGTATTATCTATAAGTATTAGTCTTTATCCAATTACTATGTTTCTATGAGAATAAATTTCTTAGATCGAGCTGTAAGAAGTCTTCGATACTCATGCCTCCTTCGCCTACAATGAAGGCTCTCGTAGGATGGAATGAGTCTTTGAACTTCTCCAATCCTGTTGTATTCTTCTCCGCGTTTCCTTTAACTTCAATTGCAACTACTGCGTTCTTCTTTTTCAATATGAAGTCCACCTCCTCATTTCGTTCCCTCCAATAGTACACTTCAAGGCGTTTGGTAAAAGCCTCGTTCATTATATAAGCTCCAATTCCTGACTCTAAAATATGACCCCAAAGTTTGCGGTCTATAATAGCGTTTTGAAAGTCTTTCGGAGAATAAACTGTCTTTAAGGCATTGTTGAAAACTTGCAGTTTGGGTATGCTCGCTTTCCTTCGGGCCATATCATTGCTATATTTCTGGAGCCCGGTCAATAAACCACTCTCACCTAATAAATTGAGATAGTTCGCCAATGTGGAGGTGTTGCCTGCATCTTGAAGTGCACCCACCATCTTTGTTAGAGACAGAATGGAACTGGAATAGGCCGCTCCAAGTTCAAAGGTTTGTCGTAGAAGCGCAGGTTTACTAATAGGGGTATCCATCAGTATATCCTTGTTTATAGTAGCATCTATGATGGCCGATTGGATATATTGGTCAAAACGATCGGGTTCGGTAATAAGAGACGCCGCGCCCGGATAACCACCGTAAAACAGATATTCATTTAGGGAGAATCCAAAACAATCCTTCATTTCGGAATAGCTCCAATGTCCCATTCTTATTTCTTCATATCTGCCTGCTAAGGACTCGGACAACCCTTTTTCAAGTAAGACACGGCTGCTACCTAAAAGCAAGACTTTAATGTCCCGATCGTTGAAGGTATCGGAATCCCACTCTTTTTTTACGACTTCACTCCAATTGTTTATTTTCTGGATTTCATCTATGATTAAAATAAGACTATTTAATTTCTGACTATCCATTTTAACCCGTGCCGTTTCCCAGCAATTTGCAATCCAACGGGAATCTGAAGCTGGTATGTTATCAGCCGAGAAGAACTGATAAGGGAAATTTAAATCCTTGAGAACCTGTTTTACAACGGTAGATTTACCCACCTGCCGAGGTCCCATTACAACTTGAATGAACTTTCGGGGCTCTTCGAGACGGGACTTAATTGTCTTATATTCTGATCGTTTATACATCTGTTTACATTTTACGCAGTGCATCGTGTAATTTTACGCAGTGTGTTGCGTAAAATTACACGATGCAAAGATAATAAAATTTTTAGAAACCTCGCTGCCTGCTAAAAAAGTATGAAATGAGTCTTATTCTTCTGCAAGGGCTTCGAAGTAGCAATCGGCGATGGCGAGCCATTCCTCGTCGGTGGCAGAGGTGGTGTAGCCTTTCTCTTTGCTCGGATCGCCTAAATGACGCATCGCTGAGTCTTCTGTGAGAGTAACCACTGTGGGTGGAACTTCAACACCATCGGTGTAGAATTCTGTCAACTCAACAGGAGCGGTGCCTTCTTCTATGAGATAAAGGGTATTGTTGAAAATATAAAGCCCCATGACGCGAATCACCTTCTTATCTCCATTCTTCGCAGTTACGGTTGTTTCCGGAATATAATGGAACCCGGCGGAGGCATTATCCCAAATTATAGCTCCGATTTCACGCGCCTGCATGTCTTCTTTCAAACGATTGATAGCCTCGCTAAACAATTTGCTTGCTGATGTATTGTTATTTCCCATAATATCTGATTTTAAGATTAATATATCTGTTTTACCATTCTTAACACACAAAGAGGGATAAAAGTTAGAGAAGGCGCGCCTTCGGGCGAGAGAAAGAGGATATGCGCTGCAACCAGTAGGCTTTAAGGTCGTCCCATTTAATGATTTGCGGAGCGCCCGGATAGGCATTTACATTTTGGCCGTTATGGCGGAGCGATACATAAATCTCACCTTGCGCATCACGTAGGAAGATTAAAGCTAAATTGGCTCCTAAGGGTGTTATATCCTGCAATTGCCATTTAGAACCAATTGCGTTATAGTTGGTGGCAGGATAGTAACAACCGGGAATATTCATCACGGCCAAGAGAGGCATCAGAGTCTCCGCATGACCGAAATAGCCGTTGAAAACGGTCGGAGTTGAAACGGAGTCTTTATTAGCCAAAGCCCGGTCAGCATCTGTAATGATTCGGTCGATAAGCGTGGCAGTGGCAGGAGCACAGTATGGGTCGAGCTGATTGGGTGTATTACGCAGATAATGCTGCAGGTTGGAGGCATCATAGCAACTGCGATATTCCTCAACGCTGAACCATTCAGTCGAGGGCGCTTCAAACCCGGCAGCCCGGTTTCCTTGAACCACTCCATACATCTCCATGGTCAAATCACGAAGCTTCTTATCTGTTCCATTAAACTTGGTGAATAGGCGTCGTGCCGGTTCCGGGGACACGTGAGAAGCCACGTATTCATCATACACCTTCTTCCATTCCCCTGAGTCGCGAAAATCACTGTAATTCTTGAAAGCCTCGAAGAAATAGAGCACAGAGTCATTCTGATGACCCGAGGAGGTGTAGATCTCCAGTTGTTGATGCTTGCGCTCCAAAGAGTGATTAAACTCATACATGGTCATTATGACGCGTGGAACGAAAGTGGAAATCTCCTCCACTTTCCCTCCCTTAAGCACATTGGGAAACATCTTGGCCATATCCTCACCAAGTCGCTTCTCCTCCTCAATGCCTATCGGCGAGAGCAACCCCCATCTCCCCTCTGTGGAATCGGCAATCGAACGGAGATAACTAAGGAAATTTTTACCTGCTTCAGAAATATATCCCTCCTCGGAAGCTTTGACAAGTTCCTTTTCAATCTTGGCGATTTTCTTCTCCGAAGAGAGATAGCGGGCGCCGTGACGCGCCACATAACTGACATGCGCCGGCTCAAACCCCTCCGGGATGAGAGGCAGGGAATCCGTTTTTGAGAAATCGTAGGGCATCATTGAGCCGTCGAGCTCAGCCGGGAGAATCTCTTTTTCAGCGCCGATAGCGGGCAAAACGGATAAAAGAAGGAGGAACGGAAGAAAAAGGAGTTTCATCATAATTTTAAAATTTTAAACGACCTTAAAGACTTTAAAGACCTTAAAGACCTTAATGCCCTCAGAGATTATTTTTTATTTCTTTGAGGAGGGTGGAGCAACCATCTTCGAGCATGTCGAGCACAAGATAGAATCCGTCGGCTCCCGACCAGTAGGGATCGGGCACAGCGTCGGCATCAGGGTGATTCACAGCCAAGGCCGCCATCGGAATAATCTTCTCTTCGGCCTCCACAGTGGGAGCCGCCTCGTGGAGATCTTCCAGATTTGCTGCATCCATTCCGAAGATAAGGTCGAAATTATCGAAATCAGAGGGGCGGATTGTTCGGCTGCGGTGTTCGAGACGATACCCGCGTTGAAGGGCAGCTTTGCGCATTCGAAGGTCGGGCAGATCGCCGGCGTGTCCTCCATAAAATCCGCAGGAGTCAATTGCCAAGTCAATATCCAATCCGGCATCCTCGGCCATTTGAGTCATTATCCCATCCGCTGCCGGCGAACGACATATATTTCCCAAACATACGAAAAGGAGCCCTAACGGCCGCCCCTCGGCCATGGCATTGTCAACAGCCTTTTTTATCTTATCGGCTATCACCGGATTCAGTTTCTTTTTCATTGCTAAATAGAATTATTTATGAAGAACTTATTTATAACATTGGGTAAAAGGTTTAAATAAGTTCGAAATGTAGTCTTAGGCGAAACAAGCCGTGGAGGCGCTTTGTTCGCTCTCTGTCCGCTTGGCTACATAGTGGAATATTGTTTTGTTGCCGAGATGATGCGGTAGAGGCTGAAAATGCTTTCCACCGGTATTTTGAAGGGGGGATAGTTGGGGTTATAGCTCCGCGCCTCTATATATTGCTCTTCGGGAGAATCCGAATCGCAGGGATATACAGCTTTCACGAGCACACCGTTCTCGGTGTCGATCACCATAGGGTTTCCCCAGGGGATAAATGCTCTTTCGTTTATGCGCTTTATGAAAATCATTGAGCCGTTCTGAAACTCAGGCTCCATGCTGTTTCCGGCAATGCGGATAGCGAAATCCACGCCCTTCACCGGGGAAACCACCTTCTCGCAGTCGCGCAATTCCACGCCTGTGGTCCACATCTGAAGGTTTCCGGCAAAGGCTTTTACCGGGAGAAGAGGCACCACATATCCGTCTCCGAGGTCGGGCTCATCGTCATCGGGGTCGAGCAGCATCTCTCCTTCGCCGAAGAGAATCCAGTCGCGGTTAAGGTCGGGGAAAATTTCGAGGAGCTTTTTGAGACGCACCTCAGATATGGAGCGGCGCATTGCGCCTATATATGTGGGCGATACGCCCATCAACTTGGCAAATTCCGTTTGGCTCATGCGTTTCTCTTTCAGGAGCTCAATGAGACGTTGCTTCACAGTTTTCTGGTCGTCTGGAACGTTCATGGCAATATCAGACATAATAGTGAAAATTAAGCATTGCTAATAAAATCTTTTGCAAGTTAGCAATAAATATTAATATCTGCAATAGTTTATTGCATAATATTTTTTCGACATTGCCGAGTGTGCTTGCAGTTACTGAGCTGATTTATATTCTTCTAAGACTGCCAATCGGTCCATTATAATGGATAGATTTGCAGATTTATGATTATTTTAGTAAATTCGCCAAGGAAAGGATTTATTACATTGATTTCCTGTATGAAAGAGAATGCAAAATTAATTGAGGCGCTCCGCTCAAAAGCAGCTGAGATACTACCGAAAGGATCTCGGCTGGCTCTTTATGGTTCACGAGCAAGGGGAGATGCCCGGCCTGATTCAGACTGGGACTTACATATTTTAATTCCAGGTGAAGAAAAACTTTCATGGGATCTGTGGGATACCTACGCTTGCCCATTCTCGGATGTAGGATTAAGATTTGGGGAGATTGTTAATCCCCGTTTATATTCTGTTCTCGGCTGGCTGCGTCGCAGCTTCCTACCATTTCATGATAATGTCGAAAAAGATGCCCTAATCCTATATCAAAATTAAAATGACCCTTACATCAAGTGATAAAGCAGATTTCATTAATTATAGGATATATCTGATTACTATAGACGATTAAGACCTCATTTCATGCGAAATGGGGTCTTATTTTTGAAAAGGACTGAAAAGGACTTGCACAGCAAATCTGACGTTACTATTTTCGCCCTTAATTCTTAATATCTAACCTTTCCCGGTTTGAAATGAAAATAGAAGTCGCGAAGATAAGAGTATGGGCGGTCTTGGCCGTGATATTGTGTGGGCTGTCGCTTCCAAAAGATTTGAGCGCCCAACGACGTGTACGCCCCGGGGCGATGAAGCATACGGAGGCCGAAGTGGCTAATAAAAGGAAAGTGACCAACCTTTCCTGTAAATATATCCGTGACGGTTCAATCTTCGAAGGCCCCGTCTATATGACCGGCGATGCCGGAGGAATAAAGATTGGTGAAGGGGCAATCATATTCTCCAATGGAAAATACAAGCTCTCTTTCGACGCCCAGAAATTCAAGATCAAGAAATATCCCGTAATGACTGACAAGCAATTGCTTGAAAAGGGTATCTCAAAATATGAGTATGAAAACTCATGGGAATACAAAAAATTAGGCGAAGATTTTGAATATGGTGGTAAATATACCACCATAGAGCAATATGGCCAAAAGTGGCTCATTCTTTACAATGGCAATTCCGAAAGCGTCTTCGCTAAAATCCCCATCAATAGCATCAACGACAATTCTTTCGAGCTCGAAGAGGATGATATGCTTGTGCAAATGAAATTGGTAAAATAAAACTATAATAACATTATGAGAAAAAGTGTAGTAAAAATCTATCTCCTGATGGGATTGCTGTTGACTTGTCTCAACATGTCGGCCGCCGATATCTTTAAGGGCACTCGCTATCAGGGCATCGGTAAAATCAAAGGGCAACCCATCGACGCATGGGTCAACATGACTATCGACGATGGCGACCTTGAGTTTAATATGGCTAATTCCTTTGAATTTGCAGCCGAATATACTGCAACTGGTCAAGGCAACACGGCAACTATGACTGTGAAGATGCCCGGCTCGGGCACTGTCCCTTTAAAAACCACCGACGGAGGCGCCACTCTTACTGGAAAGTTTGTACGTCTCGATCAACAGATCGACCTCTGGTTGCTTAGAATCCCGACAAAGCTGACTGCCTCCACACTCCCGGCAGAGAAATTGGATGAGATTGTGGGTAGTTCCGATGGTTACACAGCCTTTGTTACCATTGCTCTTCCAAACGGTCAGGAGATGTGTGCCACTTCCGATTTTACCCTTTCATCGGCCGACCATAGTTTTCAGATGACCTGCGATTCTCCAGCCGTCCAGAAGATTTTCGATCGGATGCAAGGCTCTTATAAGGTGGAGGGGCATAACCTTCTCCTTACCGATTCTTCCGGCAAAACAAGCGAAGGAGAAATCTGCGACGATGGCAACTATATAAAGGTTCCTATGGGCAGTGCGCAAGGGATAACCCTCAATCTCATATTGATAAGATAAACCATAAAAACTATAAATAAAATAACTTATTATGAAACTGAAGACAATCGTAATGGGTCTGTTTGCCCTCATGCTCCTGATTCCCTCTGGAGACATCTATGGCCAGACTCGCAAGAAAACAACAGCTGCAAAGAAAACCACCACCGCAGCAAAGAAAACCGGAACCAGCTCCTCCGCATCAGCAGTAAAGCCTTTGACTTTGGCGCAGGTGGATGATCATCTCTATTACGGATTGATGCTCTTTGATGATTTAAAAAAAGTGGGTAAGGACGTAGGGTTTTATACTTCTTTGGCTCTTTATCCGAACGATTTAACTTGGAACCTGTTAGGGGATAAGATGGACGGATCCTATTCAGTTACTTCAAATACTCTTAAGGTTGTGTCCGGGGGAATAGGGATGAATCTCACCTCTACTAATGGAGGTAAAACCTTAAAGGGAAAATTCTATAATGATAAAGGGGTTACCTGCCCAATGGAGTATTATCAGGTAAAGAATGGAGAGCTTAATAGCGAAGTTTGCGAGACATCTATTGCTAAGGGAACTTTCAAGGCCTTTATAGAAGTTTACATGGGTAATGGTAGTGTTTTATTCCCCGTTGAATTCAAAGCGACACCTAATGAAGATGGGACAGGAGGAACTTATAAAATTTCTGTGGATAATGCTCTTGGCTTAGGTTTGATAAAGGGTAGTTATACTATTACTGACACCGGAATGTTATTTACTTCTAATCTTGAAGGTTGTTCTACTGAAGAAAATCGCTTTAGAAAAGTCCAAGATATTTTTTTTAAACTTGGCAAGAAGCACATAGATGGTAGTGGTAAATGTCCGGTTTATCTAAGACTCTTCAACCAGTAAAATGAGCCTTTAACCTACCCCATATCATAATAATGAGGACGCATCCAGAATCAGATGCGTCCTCAATTTTTAAATTATAATAAAATGATATAGATGTTCGCTCGGCACCAGGAGCTTATTTAGCTGCTATGGCGTTGGTGAGCTCGATGAATTGCTCCACCGTCAGGCGCTCCGGACGCTGGGAGAGTATCTCCATTTTCGCCGCTTCCGAGTCGGGTTGAATAAAACCGGCCAAGGAGTTGCGGAGAGTTTTTCTTCTCATTCCAAAAGATGTTTTCACTATCTTCTTGAAAAGCATCGGGTCGCAACCTAACTCAGTGCGCGAATTGCGAGTGAGGAGCAAAACGCCGCTTTTCACCTTTGGTGGGGGCGCAAAAACGAACGGCTCTACATCGAAGAGGTAGCGGCAATCATACCATGCCTGGAGAAGCACAGAAAGTATGCCATAAACTTTAGAGCCAGGTCCGCTACAAATGCGCTCGGCAACTTCCTTCTGAAGCATACCAGCCACTACAGGAATCTTCTCCTTATAATCGAGCACCTTAAAGAATATCTGCGACGATATGTTGTAAGGATAATTACCGATAAGTGCAAAATCTCCCTGATACACCTCATCAAGATTCATCTTCAGGAAGTCACCCTCAATCACATTCAATTTGGGATATATTTTCGACAGAAACTCCACCGACTCCGAGTCGAGTTCAACGGCTTTAAGTTCACGCCCGGAATCCATAAGATATTTGGTTAGCACACCCATTCCCGGCCCTATTTCCAAAATTGGAATTTCGGCCCATTGCTTGGCGTTATCAGGCAGCTCGTTGGCTGAGATGGTCTCTGCTATGCGGCGTGCAATCTCCTCATCCTTGAGGAAATGCTGGCCAAGTTGTTTTTTTGCTTTTACCTGCATCACTTGAATTTTTTGGCAATATCTTTGGGCACTGCATCCTTGTGAACACCGATGTTAAGGGTCTTTTCAAGGAAATAGGGAACCGAGACATAGAAATAACCGTCGTAAATCTGGTTTGTATCCCAAGAATTCTTCACTTTGTAATACTTATTCCCCTCCTGGTCGGTTGCTGTGCCGACTATAACCATTCCATGGTCGTCGGTGGTTTCGTAATTGTCGAAAGTTTGCTGACGCGATTCCTGCGTCACGGTTTTCTCCTTCACCGGGCCGTTGATTTCAAACTTCGCATTCTCGCGGTCCTTATCGGAGAGCTTCACCCAGCGGGAAAGCTCCGTGTCGGTCATGTCTTTCTGGTCTTTGTCATCAGGAAGCACGGCATAACCCTTTCTCCATTTGAATCCGCCCTCCGACACATCGGCAGCCCACATCACCGAATAACCGTTTTCGAGAGCGTTATCGCAAATGGCCTGAAGTTCATTCATGGGCACGTTGCGACATGAGGTCCATAGCCAATTGTCGGGTATTTCAAGAGCAAATTCCTGATAGAAAGGGTGGTGGGTATAACTTGTATAAATCTCGAAATTATCGGGATTCACTCCCATCTCCTTAGCAAACGACTGCGGCGTGTATGATTTGCCATTATAGGTGAAATTTTCAGGTACTTTCCCTAAATATGCGTCGAGGATGCCGATAAATCCGGGAAGCCAGGCTGAGGAAAGTTTGCTGTTTTTCTGTCCTCTTGCCAAGACTGCATTAAGATAGGCCTCCATGGCTTCCGCCATTTCATAATGGGAGTGTTTCGCTTCGCCGTAGTTAAGACCGGCGTAGGCTTCCTCGGGCATTGCGCCATAAAGTCGGGTCATTTCGAGAACATCGGCAAAAGAACCACCCTGAGCGAAGTTGATTTTGCCGTTCATGCGCATATATTTCTTAGCTTTGTCGATATATGCGTTTCTGACCACAAACATTTCGGAGAGGTCGAGCTCTTTACCGGAATTTTTGAGCACATTGTCTTCGAGAGTTGAGATACCCGAGAAAGCCCAGCATGTGCCCGATTTATTCTGGTCCTTCACAGAAGTTGTAGGGATAACGATAACATCGGTGAAAGTGAATCCTGTGGAATCAGGATTCTCGATTTGGGGCTCATCGAGGGCAGGAGCCTCAAAATAAGTGGCGCCGGCAAAAGGCGCGGCTGTCAAAAGGGCAATTAATGCCAATGAATGTTTCTTCATGTCAGTTAGATTTTTATTTACTGACAAAGATAACAATAATTTTTAATATCTGCTAACGGCGATTCATTCTCTGTGTGTTCCTTCTTCTTTATCTCCTATATCCTTTCTTGAATCCAATCCTTGATTCTGCGTTTTGAAGAGGAATAGTTGATTCCTATCGCTATGACAGTTCGATGGTCTATAGTCCAAGGGAGGGCATATTCTTTTCGTTTGATTTGTTCGAGAGCCTCCTGCGCCGACTTGTCATATTTGAGTTCCATAATATAGACAAATTTATCTGTGCGGACAAAAATGTCTATTCGTCCGTCGGAAGTCCTGACCTCAGCGTTGACATCCATCCCTATGAGGGTGAAGAGTATGAAGAGAGCGTTGCGGACATCATGTTCCATGCCGATTTCCATATCGTAGGAAATGCCGGCAAACATGGAGATAAGTCTCTTCATGAAATCGTCCACTTTCCCTTCCTCCATTTCGCGAAGCATCTGATATGCAAAAAGGCGAGAGTCTTCGTTATGAAGATTTGCATAATAGGGGAGTATATACTCTAATAATCCTTCCTTCACTTCCGCGTTCGGGATTCCGAGGCGGAAAATGCGACCTCGTTGATCGTAACTCCTGATGGTGAGGTAACCAGTCTGATAAAAAAGGGCCACCGGGCTCATGCTGGTGAGATCCAATCCTGTTAAGGAGTTTTCACTTGCATTTATATCCATAAGGTCCTGAATATCGGTATGGGTGCGTTTGAGTTGTTCGACAAGGATAGAGGGTGTGCCTGATTGAATCCAATAATTGGAGAATGCTTTCTTAGAAAAAATGCTAAGTAGGGAATATGGATTGTAAATGTCGGGTGAAACCATGGCAAAGTGATAGCCGTCGTAGCGTTTCTTAAGCAAGGCAAGTATTTCATCCCGAGAAAGACCATGAATCATACCAAGGTAGGATATTCCGCTTTCAAAGCTTTCAAGAAGTTCCTGTTCGGTTATACCACATACGGAGGCAAAATCAATGTCAAGTGAAAGGTCAGAAATATTATTCAAACCGGAAAAGACGCTGAGTTTTCCAAAACGGCTCACACCGGTGAGGAAAACCAATTTCAGGTATTGGGCAGAGCTTTTGAAATTGGAGTAGAGGGAGGCGAGTTCATCTCTGAACATCTCAAATCGGTCTCTGTCATGGAGATTATTGACAAGAGGTTTGTCGTATTCATCCACTAACACCACCACCTCTTTGCCTGTTTTTTCGTAGGCAGCCTGAATCACGTTGGAGAGCCGGATTGAATGGGTGGTGACAGTCGGAGTAACATCATAAAGTTTTTCCCACTGTTGAAGTCTATCCTCAATAAGATTATCCAAGTCGGTCTCATTTTTATATTTGACAATATTTAAATCGAGATATAGCACAGGGTAGGTCTCCCAATTCCAATCTATGGAATCGATATAGAGGTCTTTGAATAGCTCTCTTTTCCCTTCAAAAAAACATTGGAGGGTGGAAAGAAAGAGGCTTTTCCCAAAGCGTCGAGGGCGACCTAAGAAGTAATATTGGCCCCCATTGAGAAGCATCTCTATAAATTGTGTCTTGTCAACATAAAGATACCCTCCCTTGCGCAATTGCTCAAAGGATTGCTGACCCACAGGATATTTTACCAATTTCTTCATCTTGATTTTGGTTGGAATTAAATTACACATTCAAGTTTTTCAAATGGAGTTAATACACCCATTAACCTGTTTTTTGCTCGCAGAATTTAAAAGAACCATCACTGAGGGTTCGCAGAACTCCTTGTCTTTTTTACATCGTATTTCGAAACTAAAACTGCGTTTTGGAATTATCACAAAAAGACAAAGGATTTGAGAATCTTTCAGCGATCTTTCCCAAAAGCACCGCTTTTAGTTTACTCATAACATAATTAAAAAGTTCTGCGAACGTACTGTGAAGGTTTATTTTCAGTTCTGCGAGCACCCATTTAACTTGCGAAACTTGAATTATATTCGCTTATCTTACCACACTTGGAATGCGTCCACAAATATAATGAAAAATTATATGATAAAGAAATTAAACTCCAGAACTGGAAATAAGTAAACACCCCATGACGCCAAGCCATGGGGTGTTTTAATATTCCTTTTAGATAGGGAAGGGCTTACTTCTTAGATGGGGTAGTCTTACTTCGCTTTAGTCAGACGGAGTTCATCCACGAGCACATGGTTAGTGTCGATATTCATGTTCTCATCTTCGGGAAGGAAAGCAATCGAGATGGTGTGCTCGCCCGGGGTGAGGTCAACCAAAAGGGAGTTGGTGAGGCCCCAGTCGTTCCAGTTGTTACGACCGCGATGAGGCATAACCACGATGCCGGTGTTCTTCCCGTCAACAAAGATGGAACGGATGCCGCAACGGTTCTCAGTATTCACAGGACCATTCCCGTTGGCGTAACGAAGAGTTATGGCATATTCACCCCCCTCGGTCACATTCACCGGAATCACTACCTCTTCCGATTTCTTATCCAATTCCAGGAAGCCATTGCCGGTAAAGCCAGAAACCCGACCATTCGGTTTGTAAGCCACCTCTGAAGAAGTTACCGTAGTAGCCTCTCCTGGCATCTGATAAACGAGTACAGGACGCGTTGAGCGAGGCTCAGAAGCGAAGCCTTCAGTGCCATCATCGGCTACACCAATCACTTGGTATTCTCCTGGCACGGAAGCATCGAAAGTGGTCGATGTTGTTTCAGCAATCTTTTCACCGTCACGGATCACAATGTAATGATTGATATATTCAATCGGATTCCAAGTGAGAGTGGTGCCTTCAAGCCATGCAATAGGAGTGAGAGGAGCCTTGAGATTAGGCACATTATTCACTTTCATCGGGGCAATCTCATTATCGGCCATAACAATCTCAACATTCATCTTCCCCTTAGCTTTCTTGGCAAAAATTTCAGGAGATTGTTCCTTTCCGTTCACTTTAAACGACTTAATCTTGTCGCCATAACCTTTGAGAGTTATGTCAAGAACCGCATCGCGATATTTGAAATTGTCGAGTTTGAGGTCGCCCGAAAGCACTTTAGGCACGAAAGGATGGAACGACAGGCGGTCCTTGCCGAAATCAATACCGAAAAGAATCTTATGGGTCAAAGCCAAATTTCCACTCAGACACCAGAGCATGTTGGATGAATTGAGTTCGGTATAAATGTCGCCGTTATCAAGATTGAAATTCTCCTTGTTTGTGGCGAAAAGAGCGGCGGGGCGCACAATTGAACCAAACCCTTGCATCACACCATCTTCATTTCCGGCTTTAGCATTAGCCATTGTCCACCATGCGCCGACCCAGGGCCAGAGGGCATTGTTGTGATATGAAGGCATATCGGCAATCTGAGGATAGAAGATAGCCGCCCCGAAAGGAGTGGTCGGGTTATTCTCCGTGATGGTCTTTGCACGCGCCGGATCGGCCACATCCCACATGATAGCCAACGATTCGCCCAAAGTCTCGGCGCGAGGGTTGACAATCATATTGTCGCGACCATAGCGATACATGGCGTAATAGCCCTTGTCGTCCATCCAAAGATACTTATTCACAGCCGCTGCTATCTCCTCCGACTTAGCCTTAGCCTCTTCAGCCACTTTCTTATGACCGAGATCGGAAGCTATTTCAGAAAGCACCTTCCATGCCTGGGCATGAACGATAGAGGTGGAGAGAGTTTCTGTGTTATAGATGTCAGCACATTGCATCCATTTCGGATGGCTCTGTTCGCGCCAGTCGATAAAAGAGGTTTCCCCTTTTGCAAGACCTGTTTCCGGAGCATAGACAGTCTTGGCATCATCTTCGAGCGAACGCTTGATAATGGGATAGATATATTCAAGCCATTTACGGTCGCCTGTCACTTTATAAACCTCGTAGGCAGCGATGGCCCAGATTTCGCGGTCGGTAGATATAGGCCAAGCGCCGCCGCTACCGGTATCCTGAATAATACGACCCTTGGAATCCACCTTCTTCATCAGCGAGATCCGAGATGCTTCTGGTTGAAGGTAAGCCATAGAGAGAAGAATGGAATAACTCACGTCGCGAGTCCATACGCCGGCCCATTCCTTTCCGGTGCGCAGTGTGGTGTCGGGTTCAACAGCATTCACCATCTCATCGAGCGCCATATTATAGGTGGCCTCATGAAGAAGATTACTCGACGAAAGCTTAGGGTAGGCCGAGAGATCATTTTTACGTTTCCATTCCTTGTCGATGGGCATGAAATAGCCCGGACGGGCGGAATAAGTGGATTGAATCTCATAGGGGGAGACGGCGGTGGCGATAAACTCACCCTGATAGATAGTGTCGCCACTCCATCGATAGGCCGGGGTGCTCACGATGTCGGCAGCCATGGCAGGAAGAGCCGCCGCTGCTGTGAGCGCTATGAATAATGGGGATTTCATTTCGTATAAGGTTAAAAAAGTTTGGGTTAATATCTATTACAATGTTATAACAATGTAACGTCAAGATTGCTTGGATATTTTAATTGCGCAACCTCCGCTGCGCCCCTGAGGAATATCGAGCACAGTCTCAGAAGTGACGTCCCTCTGCTCGATTATAACCGGATAGGGGTTGGTGTCGTAGTGGGTATCCTCGCCGTCGCGATAAATAGTGGCGCGATATTGGCATCCGGGATCAAGGAATGAGAGGCTGATTCGGGCTGTACGAGCCTCTTCGCCTGTGGCACTCCCCACGAACCATGTGTCCTCTCCCTTTGCTTTACGCGCAGTGGTGACATATTTCCCTATCTTTGCTTCCGGGAATACTGTCTTATCCCAATCCGTGGGGCAATCACATACAAACTGGAATGGACCGGGATTGGCTTCATAATTCTCTATTTCATCCGAAGCCATTTGGAGGGGGGAATAAAGAATCACAAAGAGTGCCAACTGTTTTGCCAAGGTTGAATTTACATGTGTGGTGGGGAGTACAGGATTCTCAAACCGGAAGGTGACAGGCGTGAAATCCATTGGGCCGGCGAGACCGCGAGTGAAAGGAAGAGTCACGGTATGAGCCGGTGGATTCCCCCCTTCTGGATTCCAAGCGTCATATTCCTGACCGCGGACCCCTTCTTGAGTCATGAGGTTGGGGTAGGTTCGTTGCAGTCCGGTGGGCATAACTGGCTCATGGTTATCTATGGCCAAGTTATATTTGGCTGCGGTTTCGATCACCTTGCGATAATGGCGCACTCCAAACTGGCTGCTGTGCAACTCCTTGTCGTCGAGCATATCTCCCACATATCCGGTCTTTACATAGTGCATTCCGTTGTCGGCATAGAGTTTCATGCCGGCTTCCATCTGCCGCTCATAATTGCCGATTTTCCCCCCTGTTTCATGGTGCCCGATGAGAGCCACCCCTTTGCTGCGGCCGTAATTGTTGATGCCTGCTATATCGAAATCATCGTAGGGACGTGTGAAGTCGAAATTCCATGTGGCCCAGTCATGATTCCAGCCCTCCACAAGCACACCTCCGAAATTGTTTTTGGCTGCGAAATCCATATAGCGTTTCACATTCTCGGTTGTGGCACCATGTCGTGGCCCTGCCTCCCATGTGGCATTTTTCATGTGGTAGGCCCACCACACCCCGATATATTTCTGTGGCACGCAAAATTCTTCGGCATTTTCGATTGCACAAGGTTCATTGAGATTCAACATGATGCGGCTTAGAGCCATATCGCCTGCATTATCGGCCACGATGAGGGTGCGCCAGGGAGAAACGCGAGTATCGGAAACAAACACTTTCTCGCCCGATTGCCATGGAGTCAGATCGGCCTTAAGAGTTGTGCTCCCGGGAGTTGAGGCAAGATTGAGGGCGGCATAGTCGGTAAGATTAGCTTCGTGTAGGGCCAAATGGGTGCCATCTTCGCATACCATCGATACCGGTGTTGAGACGCGCCCCATACTGTCGAGTGGCATTTCCCGGAAGATTGCCTCATAGAAACGATAGCCTTCCGAGGGGATGCTCCATGCAGAATGAGAAGCCGGGAAGGCAAATTCTGTTAGTTCATCCATAATCACAAAATCGCCCAATTCCTTCTGCTTCGGAAATTCATAGCGGAAGCCAATGCCATCGTTGAAAGCGCGGAACACTATGGTAATTTCTCTGCCGGGGGCGGTTTTTTTTTGTTGCAACACCACTCGCATCTCATTATAGTTATCTCGGATTTGGCTCTCTTCGCCCCACACAGGTTTCCAGCTCTCATCATGTGAGTTGCGGACTATCTTTTTCACCGAGCATCCCTCGGCGAAATCTGGGGCATCTTTAAGCTTGAGTCCGAGACGCGAATCATTGAGAATAGGTTTGCCATGGCGACTCAGAGAATAGGTCGGCACTCCCTTATGGGTGTCGAAGCGCAGAGATAACGACCCGTCGGGAGAAGTGAGCTCCACCGGCTTCGCCCCTACTGAAAGAGAGGCGAAGACCAGAGCTGAATATATGAATAATGAACGAGGATTCATAATAATGTCAATGTTGAAATAGCGTTTTTCCTTAGGAAAATTGAGATAAGAAGAGAGAACGGGGAGAGAGGGGAGAAAGAATCAATACCCGGGGTTCTGTTGGAGGTTATGGTTGGTATCGACAGCTTTTCTGGGGATTGGGAAGATAGCGGTGTGAGCATCTGCATCAGCTTTTTTATCCCACCATTCACCGGAATTGAACTTTCCGAAGCGGATAAGATCTGTGCGACGACGGCTTTCAGCGAAAAATTCGCGTCCCCATTCGTCGAGAAGCTCCTGCTCGGTGAGAGAGGCATTTCCTTCAGGAGCATATAGGGTTGACGACCAAGCCGACTGAGGGTAATTTCGTTTGCGCACACTATTGAGCAATCTTCCGGCCTCACTCTTATCGCCGGCACGGAATTTACATTCTGCCAAAGCATAGACCACTTCTGCAAGGCGAATCTCCACGAAATCGGATTGGAGCTGTCCGGCGTCCTCATCGCCATAGAATGGATATTTGGCGAAATGATAGCCGGTCTTTAATCTGGGTTACTTCCTTGAGCTCTTTGATCACTTCTGCCAGTTTGAGGTTGGATTTATCGAGAAGGCGTGATTCTTCGTGGAGGCGGTTATTAGCCTTTTCCACCTCGCGCTTCTGTTTTCTCATCCTTGAAAGGAACCATAAAGATGAGACAAGGAGAAGAAAGATGAGGGCAGCTCCCACGGCAATGAGCCAGAAACGGGTGGTCATAGCGTTGTGATGTTCGGTTTCAATGAGTCGCATGGCGCTGCTCGTTTCATCCTTTCGCAAATGGGAGTTGTAAAACTGCGCATCGTCGAAAGCAATGTGGATTAGCTTATAGGCATCTTCCATCTCGCCATCCTCATAAAGGAGCTCGGCAAGCATTTTGGCAGCTGTAGTCTCTTTGGTATTGCTTCGGATATCATGGATTGCGGAGAGAGTCAGATAATGTTTGGCTTCCTCCCTCTGGCCTAAATCGAGGGAGGCGTGTCCGAGGAGAGAATACTGGATTGCCTTTTCATGGTCGGAAAGGTCGAAGCGGTCGAGAATCATTTTGCGTGTGGCTATCACCTGCTTTGGAGAGGGATTGAAGATTTGGTCGGCAGTGAGAAGAGCCATGCGATGTTCCGCAGAGTTCGGCACGCAAACTTTAATGAGGGAATCCACATAGGCCACGCGCTGCTTTTCATATAAAGAGCCTAAAGTGGATTTTCTCCCACCCACATAGCTTTGAATGTTTTGAAGAAACCTGTCGCAGAGGCTGTAGAATTCAGGTAGATATTCTTTGGGGAGGGTGGAGGTGTCGATTTTGCTCTTTATTTCTGCAGCCTCTTTGAAGAAGCCAACGGAGGTGTAATAGTCGAGCAAAGACACGTATGCCACTCCCACTTTAGTTTTATCGCCGAGTTTGGCGGCCAAATCGGTTAGGGTGATCGCATAGCGGTAGGCCGAATCGCCTTGAAAGCACCGATATTCCTTGAATAATTCCAAGGCGGAGGCATAACGCGCTTCATCATTTGAGGCGGTGTTAAATTCCTGTCGGATTGAATTGATTTTTGCTTCTTTGCGAGCGCGATATTGGTCGCGCATTGCAATCTCTTTTTCAAGCAAAAGCATTGCGGAGTCATTGCTGGATTTGGCCTCGGCGCTCTGGGCGAAGAGAAAGGAGAGGAGGAGAATGATTAGCGAAGCACAGCTTCGGGCGGCAACGGCTTCGCGAGGGTAAAAACATTGCGAAGCACAGCTTCGGGCGGCAACGGCTTCGCGAGGGTTATATGTGAGTTGGATTGGCTTCATGGATATCGGATTTAGTCTCATTTCTAATATTGAGCGGAAAGTTTAAATGAGTTCAATGGAAAGAATAAGGCGAATATAATCAAAAAAATAGTATCTTTGCATTGTGAATGTAAAAAAAAATTAAAAATAGGGGATTAACAGGGGTTTGTTGATAGGAAATGGCACGATGCTTGTTATAAAATTAGAGGCTTGCTTATTCGGATGATGATTGTTTCATCGAAGTGCGGGCGCGACTTTGATATGAGAAATAAATAGGAAATTACTAATATAAAAACAAATAAAAATGGACAAATTAAGTTATGCCTGGGGTCTTGCTATGGGCAAGCAGTTGCAGGCAATGGGAG
>CAZXGU010000041.1:0-19078 GCA_964640375.1 uncultured Sangeribacter sp.
AATGGTCTTGAAACAAAGACCATGGAATTTATGGATCTCCTCAACGAACCCGCCAAATAATCGATTATGGCTCTCAAACGCAATTTCCAGTCGCTCGACACCTTCTCTATGTCGTCGATGACCGACGTGATTTTCCTGCTGCTCATTTTCTTTATGGTCACATCCACCATAATCTTCCCTGCTGCCATTGATGTGAATCTTCCTCAAAGCAGCGAGCAGACTTCGGAAAAACCGGTCACGGAGGTTTATATCGACAGCGACAGCAAATATTATTTAGTGGTGGATCGCAACGATTCTGTGGTCGAGGCCAACACAATGCCACGCGAAATGGGGCTCGACCAGCTCACCGCCGAACTCGCCATGATTCATCAAGCCGATTCCACCCGTGCCGTGGCGCTCTATGCCGACTCGGTTGTTGACTACGGCCAAGTGGTGAATATCCTTGACATGGCTGCCCGAAACGACATGCACATCGTGCTTGCAACAAAAGCTAAGACAGTGAAAAAGTGACAACAGAGAATAAAGACAGAGCAATCGCCGCCGGCGTCACTTTCATCGCCGTGCTTATCCTGCTTCTCTTCCTTTTCAAGGGAGGGATGAGTTTTCAGCGCATCGAACTCGCTGAGGCTTCCACGCCCGAAATAATGCTCCCCGACGATGATGAGGAAACTTTTATCGAACCCGAAATTCTGAAAGCACAAGGCGAACCTGACGCGACGGAGAATGACGCCCCGGCTCCTGTGGAGCAAGGGGAACCGGTAAAGGCTCCGGAGGAAAACACCAAGATTGTTGAGCCGGGTGAAAACCCAAAACCGGCTCCTCAGATCGAAAAGAAAATAACTCAGAAAGCTGAATCTCCGGTCAAAGCCACCGAACCGCCAGCCACCAATGAGGAACAATCAAAAATCTCTTCCTCCATGGCCAATAAATTTTCGGGTAAGAACGGCACTCCCGGCGGCAAGACAGGTAGCAACGGCTCGGGAGGAACGGGAGTTGGAATCACCGGCACAGCAAATGGCCGCGAATTTAAGGGATGCTCCACTCCTACAGTGACGCTGCAGCATAAAACCACCGTGAAAGTATCTGTGGTTATTGATGCCGAAGGGAAGGTGATTTCGGCCACAGCCTCCGGCGCCCCGGATGCCTCTATTCGCCGCGCCTGCGAACAGGCAGCGCGCACCGCCCGCTGGTCGGCCAAGAAAGGCGCCGGCGAAACCCGCGGCTCCATCACCTTCACAATCACACCCAAGTAAAAATAAAGAAGAATCCTCGCGAAGCTGTTCCCATCTGTAGCTTGATTTACTCTCGCGAAGCCGTTCCCGCCGGCGGCTGTGCCGCGATATTAAACTCTCGCGAAGCCGTTTCCGCCGGCGGCTGTGCCGCGATATTAAACTCTCGCGAAGCCGTTTCCGCCGGCGGCTGTGCCGCATAAATGCAATATTCCCCAACAATCAGAGGCCCTCGCGTGTTAAAATATCAGATAATTATTAAAAAAATCTGATATGACTATTTCCGACCGAATCCGACATTTCTTCCACGTTATCTCCAACGTGCGCCCCATAGTGTGGATATGCCTCTATATCGGGCTAACTCCCGTTTTCGCTTTGATTTATTGGGCTTTGCCCGACGGACAGTTCCGCATCCCCGACGGTGCGGGCACCGACTTCGGCTCCTGGCTCTATTATAGTATCGTGACCATCACCACTCTCGGCTTCGGTGATTACACCCCTGCCCATGGCTGGGCTCAGGCTGTGACAGCCGTCGAGGTGATGTGCGGATTGACTATCCTTGGCTTCTTCCTGAATGCCGTCGGGTCTATGAAATCTGAAATTGATGTCACTGCTGAAATTGAGAAGCAACGTCAACTCCATGAGGCTTCTATGAAGGAAAAGCTCATGGCGTCTGTGCCGCAGATCCTCCATAGCCTCAATAACTTCCTCACCTACTGTTATGCCGCCACCACTCCTTTGGCAAAGCGAGGGAAAGTGGAACCGCGCTATAACCCCGATTTCTCTATCGACGACATGGCAGATATCTATAAGCCATCGGGATTGAGTATTGACCGCTCGGAAGCATCCACAGTCCATCGCCTTATGAAAGCAGCCCAAGCCACTTCTCTCTGTCTTGATTCGCTGCAGACGCGCGTTGACCTCACTCAATGGCCCGATCTTCTCGAAGACTGCTTCACATTCGTGGCCGACTGCCAGATGTTCTCCGAGCATGACATCCCTTCAGAGAATCACGTAAAAGAGAATGCAAAGGCTGTGCCTCATCCCCTTCTCTCCCTCTCTAACTTTATCAAAGACAATGCAGCTCTCGCCCGCAAAATCGAAACCGAACTCACTAAGATTTCAGCATCCTGATAACTTCTTACAACTCCTCCCTAAAGGATAGAGAGAAGGCCAAAATAAAGTGAGCCCCCTAAGCATTAAGGATGAGTCCTGGCTGAGGGGGCTTAAAATTTGTAAGTGAGGATTAGAGTTTAGTTGGGTTATTAAAACAGAAACATGCTTTGGCTCCCCAAGGGGGAATCAAAGCATGTTTGTTATATTGATAAAAAGTATTGGCATGTAATTGTTGCTCCAGTTTAATTAAATGATCATCTTGTGGATAACCATTGTTCTGTGTCGGGAACAGAACTTTAAATTAAACTGAGATCAACAGCCGACCCATTTCTTTCCTCCCGAAAACATAACTAATTTTCAGGTTGAATTGCCAAGGAAATGTATTGATCCATGCGGACGCTGTCCGCATTTGCATTGCAAAGTTAATGCAAATTTTTTATTTATGCAAAATTATTTTCACACCTGTTCTCCGCGAAGTGTAGCGGAGGAGGCGGAAAGGATTCTTACACGGATGAAATCGCCGGGCTTATTTTCTCCACGTGGGAAGACCACCACTTTATTCTGCGATGTGCGTCCGAACATCTCCTCTTTACTTCGCTTGGAAGTGCCTTCAACCAAAACTTCAAATTCCTTCCCGATATCTCGGCGGTTGCTTTCAAGAGAAAGTTCGTTTTGTAGGGCTATCATGCGGTTCAATCTCTCTATCTTCACCTCCTCGGGCACATTGTCGGGCATAGTCTTGGAAGCGAGGGTGCCGGGACGCTCGGAATATTTGAACATAAAAGCTGAATCAAAGCCGGCTTCACGCATGAGCGAGAGTGTCTGCTCAAAATCCTCTTCCGACTCATTATAGAAACCGGTGAACATATCCGTGGATAGACCGGCATCTGGCAGAATCCTTCTTATAGCTGCCACACGGTCGAGATACCATTCGCGCGTATATTTACGGTTCATATCCTTCAGCACACTGTTTGAACCGCTCTGCACAGGGAGATGAATGTGCCGTGCCAAATTGGGATATCGGGCAATGACATGTAAGGTGTCGTCGCTCATATCTTTGGGATGAGAGGTAGTGAAGCGGATACGCATATCCAGCGCTGCTTCCGCCACCATGGCAAGAAGCGCAGGGAAATCAACTTCGCGACCATCCTCATATTTATAATGATAGCTATTCACGTTCTGACCTAAGAGAGTGGCTTCGCGGAAACCTTTTGCATGAAGATCGGCCAGCTCACGAAGGATAGATTCCGGTTCGCGTGAACGTTCGCGACCGCGTGTGTAAGGCACAATGCAATAGGAACAGAAATTGTTGCACCCTCTCATAATAGAAATGAAACCTCCCACGCCGGCTCCTATCCGCTTGGGCACGATGTCGCGGTAGGTCTCTGTTTCGGAAAGGACAGTGTTAATAGCAGGCTGTCCGGTTTCGGCGGCGGCAACAAGGTTAGGGATATCGAGGTAAGAATCGGGTCCTGCCACAAGATCCACTCCATGTTTCTCAATAAGTTCATCCTTTAGGCGCTCTGCCATACACCCTATCACGCCGATGATGATATTGCGTCCCAATTTCCTACGAAGCGCGTTCCAATAAGCCAAGCGGGAATGAATCTTTTGCTCGGCATTGTCGCGAATCGAACAAGTGTTAAGAAGCACAGCTGCGGCCTCCTCATCATTCTGAGTGGTGGAATAGCCAGCCATTTCCATCATGGCAGCCACTACTTCTGAATCAGCCACATTCATCTGGCATCCATAGGTCTCAATACGCACCTTCTTTGAATCGGCGCTTTTCTTATCATTATTTGGTAGAAAAAATGGTTCCATTTTACTGAATAATTGCAAAAACTTTATGAACTCATTTAAACTTTTAATTCGGTAACAAAATGCTTAAATGACTTAGTTGGGATTGAAATTGTCAGATATCAGCCTACAGTTACAATTGGTTGCCCAAAAAAAGCAGAGAGCATTCCGAGGGTAGCAATTGTGAAATTATGTTGGCCACTAAGCCACTTGGTTATTTCACTGGGTCTGCGCCCAAGGGCATCTGCAAACTGTTTCTTGGAGAGTCCACGCTCACTCATCAACTCAGAGATGCGATCGGAAATTTCAAATGAAAGTTCGGTTTCCTTCATTATTGGCTCAGGAATTGGCCCGAGCATTTCTTCAAGAGATTTGGTCGTACGTTTCATAACTCAAAAATATTTTCTGTCTCTATTGTTGATTCTGTGATGGTCACAGTTCCATCTTCTATACCCTGCTTAAGAAGTTTCTCAAACTTTTGTAACGTGAGCACGTATGCCTTTAATTTATTATCTTCCTCATACGTTCTGGTATTTTTCACATCCCCGTTGCCAAGAATAAGAATTTTATCAGAAAGACGCAGACAATACAACCGGAGTTTCGATCTAAGTACGGGTAATGCCACAACCGAATCTGATTCTTTGCCCTCGCGTCGAAAATATCTTTCAAGAGCCCCGGTTTTAGCTATCCGACTTACAACTGCTGCTATTCGAGTATAATCCTCACTATAGACTGAGTCATTTATAAATTTGGCAACAAACTTCTCAAATTCGCTATCTTGGTCTTGGAGAAACTGAAGAGTGTAGATCGTACAATTCTCCCCTTCTCCTATTAGATACAATTCTACTTCTTTCATAGCTGAGTGATCTTTATTATTTATTATAACGAAATTTCTCGTTAAATATTTCACTCTTAAATGAAATATTGAATTCTTGCTATCATGTCATCCTTCAATGAGAGGAAAGGATAAACCAATATCATTTCCATTCGAAACCATTTTAAATAATCTTGGGTTTTCAAGTTCTTTTCAGTCCTTTTCACTATCGGGAGTAAAAATAGATAGGTCAATGAATTTTATTCTTCCTATCGGGCTCTTTTTTCGAGTTATAAAGCTTTTATTTTAAATTTTCAAAAAATTATTAGGGGATATTGCTTGTAAGTATAACACATTTTGATTACTTTTGTGCAAAATTACCATTTAAATCTAACGTTACAAATGAGTATCCCATTTATTTCAGCTGAAGAAGCTGCAAGTTATATTAAAAACGGCGATAATGTAGCTTTCTCAGGCTTCACCGCCTCAGGTACTCCCAAAGTAGTAACTGGTGCCTTGGCCGCACGAGCTAAAGCACTCCATGAAAAAGGCGAGCCATTTAAAATTAATGTGTTTACAGGAGCCTCAACCAACGATCATGTTGACGGCGAGCTCTCGCGTGCGAATGCCATCAATATCCGCACTCCCTATCAAAGCCACAAAGACGCAAGAAACCTGCTCAACAATGGAGAGATGAGCTATTTCGATGCCCACCTAAGCCATTTGGCTCAGGATCTCCGCTATGGTTTCTATGGCGACATCGATGTGGCTATTATCGAGGTGACAGAGATGAGCCCCAACGGCGAGCTTATCCTTGGCGCAGGCCTCGGAATGACACCTACAATCGCACAAATGGCAAAGAAAGTGATAATCGAGTATTCCTCTTATTATCGCAATTCTTTCCGCGGTTTCCACGACAATTACATCCCTCTCGACCCTCCTCACCGTCGTGAAATCCCAATCTACAAGCCCTCCGACCGTATCGGAACAACTGTGCTGAAGGTTGATCCCAAAAAGATTGTCGGCGTGGTGCCCTCTAATCTTTCCGAGAGCATCAAACCTTTCACTGCCCCCGACGAACTGACCCAGCGCATCGGCGACAACATCACCCACTTCCTCGCTGAGCAACTCCGCACAGGAAAAATCCCCAAGGAATTCCTTCCCATCCAGAGCGGTGTGGGAAATGTGGCTAACGCTGTGCTTTACGGATTGGGCGAGAATCCCGACATCCCACAGTTTGAGATGTACACAGAGGTGATTCAGGATGCAGTGATGACTCTCATGGAGGAAGGTAAATGTCGTTTCGCTTCAACATGCGCCTTGACCTTCTCCGACGATGCAATGCTCCGGTTCATGGATAACATCGACTTCTTTCGCGACAAGGTGTTGATGCGTCCGGGCGAGATTTCCAACACCCCGGAGGTGGTGCGTCGACTTGGACTTATCGCCATGAACACAGCTCTTGAAGCCGACATTTTCGGAAATGTCAACTCCACTCATGTGCTCGGAACCAAGATGATGAATGGTATCGGTGGTTCGGCCGACTTCAGCCGCAACGCTTACCTCTCAATCTTCTCTTGTCCTTCAATTCAGAAGGGCGGTAAGATCTCCACTATCGTGCCGATGGTTTCTCATCTCGACCACAGCGAGCACTCAGTGAAGATTCTTGCAACTGAGCAAGGTGTAGCCGACCTTCGCGGCAAAGACCCGCGTCAGCGTGCACAGACAATCATCGAGAATTGTGTTCATCCGATGTATAAGGAATTGATGTGGGATTATCTGAAGCTGGCTGAGAAGACAGGCGGTCACACTCCTCACACTCTCGGAGCCGCTTTCGCTCTCCACCAGGCATTCCAGGAGAAAGGCGACATGCTTCAAGCCGACTTCGCTAAATTCGCTTAAAACCCTGATGATAAATAATTAAATCGGGCTGATTAAAGGCAATCTTTAATCAGCCCGATTTAATTTATCGAGTTGCATCGAGATTCTCGATGCAACTCGATTTTAAATTATTTTATCATTCTCTTGCCTCCGAAGATATAGATTCCTTTGGGAAGGTCGGCGAGAGGATCGTTGGCGTCGGCATTGGTGCGGACCAACATGCCGTCGGCTGTATAGACATGATTGGAATTTGCGGAAGCTGAATTGCCGGGAGCAAATATATCTGTGATTCCGGAAGCACCCCCCTTGAGAGTCCATGCGTTGAGGCTCTTCACAGCGGTAGGAGCTGTGGCAAACGCTTCGATTCCATCGGCATCCTCTGCTGTGGGGAACACGCGGATGCTTGTGGCCCAACGGTTGTTGATGAAGATATCCAAAATCGAGCCGTCGATAAAGACATTGAGTGTCACATCCTCCCCTTTCTTGAGGAGCTTGGGAAGTGAACAAGTATAAACTCCGGAGTAAACACCGTCATCGTTATGATGACGTTCGAGCCCACTTACATCCACCGTAAGACGAGAGGTGGCAGCATTAATGCTTATCTTTCCCTCACCTTTGGCACCCTTAAAGAATTTGAAACCAAACTCTGAGGAATCAGCCTCGGCAACCATCAAAAGCTCTGCCTGACGACCTTCCACTGGCGAAAGGTTCTCCGTTCCGTTGAGAGTGAAATTATCTTTAACATATCCATCGGTAGCGCGCATCCCCTTCAATCCTTCGTAAGGCTTCTGGGAAAGATTACCCTCGCTGTCGATGCTCCATTCGCGCGGAAGCGAGTAGCAATGCGCCCATCCGAGTTGATAATTTGTAGATCCGGGAAGTTTGTCGGGCACGATACCGAGCGCAATGGTTTTGCCATTCTCCTGATAGATTGTGGGTGAAAGCAATCCGTAACCCTCCTTGCTTATGAGTTCCACGCCGCGAGGATATGTGGATTGTGCATCGGGTGAGAAAGTGCCGTCAGCGTTGATATCGCCAGTCCAATAGATGGTCTTGACTCCTCCCATCATATCAAGAGGAGTAGTGGTGAAAAGCCATTTGCCGTCGGCCATTTTGGTCACGTTTGGCATCTCCCAGAAGCGTCCGGCTGTTGAAGCATTGGTAGCCTCGAAGAAAGTTTTTCCGTCGTTGGTCCAGCGACCGTTCTCATACCGATGAAGCGTTGCCACGCCCTTCTTATCTTTAGAACTACTACCCACGATGATATAAGCCTTGTCGCCATTGCGGAAGAAATAAGGGTCGCGGAAATCATCCGACAATCCGGCCGGACGACCGTTGATAAGAGGATTAGATGGGTTCTTCTTCCATTCAATCAGAGACTCGTCGGTTGGGTTGGCTTGGGCTATAGTGGCCTTGGCGTAATCAACTGCCGTGTAAATAGCCGAGGGTTTTCCTCCGGTTAATTCCTCATCGCTGAAAACGCAACCGCTCCAGCATCCTTTGAAATCGTAGGAAGCTTCAGGAGCAAACGCAATCGGCTCTTCGCGCCAGTCGTAGAGGTTTTCGCTTGAGATATGACCCCAGTGAAGACGAGCCATGTAAGGACCGTTGGCATTCTTCTGGAAGAACACATGATAACGCCCATCGCTCTTGACCATTCCATGGCTCTCGTTGGTCCAGTTAGACCCTGGCATTCCATGGAAACGGGGACGAAGTTTCTGCTCGGCAAAGCGCGATTCGGGAATGGAGAGATCGCAATCATTCTCTGCTTTCATAGCTGAAATCTGAGCCGGAGTCAAGGCCTCATTCCATATCTTCAATTCATCAATGATTCCGTTGAAAGCCATGAGGTTGAACATTCCAGCCTTACGGTCGGATGTGCCGTGACCGAAACGGAGAGTGCCGCTGAAAGCCTCCGCGCCGCCGTTGCAACGAGTGGAGCCAATCTCCTCGCCGTTGCAATAAAGTTTAAGGGTATGTGTTGGGCCGTCGAGCACGGCAGTGAGATTATTCCATTGATAGGCAGGCACGGCCTTTGTGCTTTCCACGGTTATTGGGCAGCCGCCGGTGTAAAGTTTGAACTCCACTTTTCCGTCGATACCGAGATAGAAACCGAAGCCTTTCTTGGCAGTTTCATCAATACAGGAAACGATTGTGGCTTTCTCTTTGGTGTTGACATCTATCTCCACGATAGGATAGCAAGGAACAGCCATCCACACCGAAGCGGTCATCGACTGCGAACCGCCGGCAAAAAGGTTATCGAGAGAGGCATCAACAAGGGTGCTGTAGCCATCGAACATGAGGCCATTTCCGACAGCCCCCGCAACAGATTCAGCACCGAAATTTCCTTTAACATCAAATTGCTTGCCGCTTATTGCCTCGGCAATTTTCCCAGATTTCACTTCCATCGGGAAATGCGCCACCACGCCGGCGGTTGCCGACACTGATGCGAGAGTGGCACAAAGGCATATATTGTAAAGTTTCTTATTCATTATCTGAGTTAAGTTGGTTTATGTGTTTTCAATTAAAGGTTTGTAGGGATGCCCTCAGGTGCTTCAGGATTGGTCGGACATCATTAGGCTGCATCTCTACATATAACGGATTGAATATCATTGAAATTGTGCATAAAAATAGAAAAATCCGCGGAAGGCACCCAATCGGGCCGCCCCCCGCGGAGTCTGATCATGATTAGAATGCTTATTTCAGATAGTTAAGGATATTCTCTGTGAGTTTCTCAACATTAGCCTGATAAGGATTCGGGCCTGAGTTCTGGTTCCATTCGTAGGCTGCGAAACCATTGGCAACGCAACGGCCATGGACTGGAGTAGCAAAGAAATCTACTAAACCTGCTACGCAATGGTCGCGTACATGACCCCAAGTGGCGAGTACGAGCGAACCGGTGATGCTCTCAAAGTTAGCGATAACGTCAGCTGAATCTCCTTTACCATAGATATTGCAATCCCAGAGGCAGTTGTGGTCTTCACGCTGGCCGGGACCGATAAGGGGAAGGTTAGGATAGCCATAACCATTAGGATCTTCGAGTGTCAGTCCTTTAAAGATTGCATGTTCGGTGCGATCGTAGAAAGGTTGCTGTCCCTCAACGTTAGTGCCTGAGCCCGGTCTGAAATCCCATCCAAGGTTAGGATTGATTGTCCAAACATCACCACCTGTGCCACCTGTGCCGCTGCTAAATACCGTAGGAGCCATATTATCCGGTACAAATCCTAATGGTACAGTCAACTGAGTTGCCATGTTGGAGAGGTAGAGGTTACCACCCTCTGCTGAATAATTTTTGAGAGCTTCTATCGCTGAGGCAGAAGTAATTTCCGAGGGAAGATTTTGCCAACCCATCTCTAAACCCTGACGGTCGATCAAGATCCACAATACTGAATAATTATCAGGATCGATTGAGGCAAGATCAGCGGCCTGAACAAGCTCACAGTTTTCCTGCTGGATAAACCATTGTGCAGCTGCTTGTTCGTCATCATCCGGAAGATCTGCGATTGTAGGTGCTGTCATCACATAGCCGATCTTAGAAATGATCAATGGGATTTTGGTAGTCACTATCGACGACACTGATGGATAGTAAGTGTCATACATAGCCTGAACATCATACGCCAAATCCACGTCCATCGGCTGTGCCTTAAGAGTAGCAGAAGTGGTTTCCGCGGGATATGAAACAGCTGAAGCAACATCTCCATTGGTTACAATACGGTAGCCAGTCACACCAGAAGCGTCGGGAGCACTCCAAGTAAGTGTCACCTTGCGACCAGAAGTTGAGAGTTTCAGGTCTTTAACGCCGGGAAGATTCTCCTCCGGCAATGTATAAGTAGTGGAAACTCCCTCAGATACATACTTATCATCATAGCATACCTTCACTGTGTAAAGTCCTTCCACCATCAGTTGCTGACCTACAACAGTATAAGAAGTTGCCGAAGGGCCAAGGCTGATAGGTTCAGTCTTTTTGCCGTCAAGGATGAACAGCACGTCTGTGATGTTGGAGGCAGCTGGAAGTTGCCAAGTAACATCTATATTATGACCGGTTGCAGTTGCCTGAAGGTTCTGGACCGTGGGTAGATCCGGAATTACATCATATCCCTCCGGAGTGAACTCCGAGCAGGAGGTCATGGTAAAGACGCATGCTGCGACTCCTACCATATATTTAACTATTGTTTTCATTAGATTACTTCCTTAATTGTAAATGAGAGAGAAAATTTATTTATAGAGGTCACCACCATTATCGAGCTGCTCAAGCGGAACGGGGAAGTAGAGATCATTTTCTGATAGGTGAGCTCCTGCATAATAAGGCTGGAACTGTTGCTCAAATGTATAGTATTTATTTACTGTCTCTACAGCGGTGTTCCAACGAAGAAGGTCGAACCATCTGTGTCCTTCCATTGCAAGTTCAATGCGGCGTTCATGACGCACTGCACGACGAGCATAATCCTGATTCCACCCCGATACGGGATATTCAGCCACTGCATAGTTAGCCTTCATCGGGTTAATATCAATCGGAGTATAATTGGGATCAATTGAACGGGCAGCTTTTGCACGAACCTGATTGATGAGGTTACGAGCCTCGTCAAGATCTTTATTCTGCTCGATAAGAGCTTCAGCCTTCATGAGAAGCACATCGGCATAGCGGATGATGATATAGTTGAGTGAGCTTGCACCCCAAGGCACAATACCTGTCTCTACATAGGGGCTATCAGGCGCAGGATAGGGCTTCTTGCCTGAATATTGTCCATAGAGGGCAAGGTTACGACACCATAATTCAGTGTACTCTATGCCACGCCATGGCATTCCGATACGTCCCAGAGTAAAGTCAAGACGGGGATCAACATTTCCTGCAAAGTCAGCTCCATCAACATTAACCGAATTCTGTGTGCCGTCAAGATAAGGAAGGCCTGATTCATTTGTACGGAAGGCATTCACAAGATCCTGTGAAGCAAGGTAGAAGTCATCGCCACCTCCGTAAAATGTCTTTTTTTCTTCACCGTCCTGATAAAAATTATAGGTCAGGTTTATACAGTTATTGAAGTTATACTGGTTAGGAGTGTTAGCAGAAGAGAACTGCACAGCCATGATAGACTCATAGGTGTTGTTCATTTCCGGCTTCGACATATCCAGGAAGTTAGGATAAAGGTTATACTGGCCTGATTTGATAACAGCGTCTGCATATTTCTCAACATCTGCCCAGTCGCTCTCAAAAAGAGCCACCTTTGCTTCAAGAGCTGCTGCAACATATTTATTGAAACGACCTACTTGAGACTGAGATTCCGGAAGAGCTTCGTATGCGTTGCGGAGATCAGTGCGGATCATCTCTATAATCTGCTCACGAGTGTAGCGGTTGGCAGAAACCTCGCTCGGATTATCGTTCTCTTCAATATATGGGAATTTTTTGAAAAGACGATACATATCAAAATGATAGTATGCACGGAGAGTCTTCATCTCTGCAAGATAGGAAGCACGCTCGGCCTCAGTAAGATTAGAGGCAGCTTGAATTGCGCGGATAGCCGTATTGCAACGTGACACACTATAGCAGTTATTTTTCCACTTGAATCTGAGAATATCAGATGTGTTCTGCACATTGCCTATTTCAAGCTGATGCATGTAACCTTCCATAGATATACCGTCGCCTCCCTTGAGAGCATCGTCCGAACGGAGATCTATCACCCAGTTATTGATCGGGCCAGCAAACGACTCATTATTGCCGAAATAGTGATTAAGAAGGGTTGCATAGGCCGATACCATAAGGTCAACTGCCTCATCGCTGCCAATCTGCTCCTCAGAGAAAACTCCCTGAGGCTTTGTGTCAAGCATGCTGTCGCATGATACTGCTCCAAGCGAAAGGCTGCCTAACAGAGCGGCATATAACGACTTTCTTATATATGATTTTATTGTTTTCATTGTTGAAAGGTAAAAAAGTTTAGAATGATAAGTTAACGCCAAGAGTGAAGGAACGTGGGCGGATCCAGCCTCCATCTTCTACACGCACACCATACTTACCGGGAAGGAGTTCAGGATCCAGACCTTTGAACTTGGTAGCTGTGAATACATTTTCCACCTGACCGAAGACACTGATCGACTGACCTCCGATTGCGCGTGCAACACGCTCCGGGAAGTTATAAGAGAGCTTGAGATATTTCATCTTGAAATATGAACCATTGTCGATGTTCCAGCTGGAGATGCGGTCTTCCTGATTGGAGTTATCAGTAGAGAGTGCAGGAACGCTGGTATTAGTATTATCAGGTGTCCAGGCATTAAGGATATCCTTTCCACGGTTGGTCAAAGTATTTGAGGAACTCATCAGACAGAGCTGGTTACGCATATCGTTGTAGATATCAAATCCAAAATCTCCTGAGAAGAACATATCGAGAGTGAATGCTTTATATTTGAAAGCGAGGTTAAGACCTAAAGAGAGATCAGGGTTAGGGTTACCGATAATGCAACGGTCAGCGTCTGTGATCTGTCCATCGCCATTAAGGTCGCGGTAGATAAGACGTCCGGGAGCTGCGCCAGTCTGTTGTGCATGGTTAGCTACCTGTGCCTCATTCTGGAATATACCGTCACATACATAACCCCAATAGATACCCATTGGCTGTCCTGGCATCAATCGGCCACCGCAATCTCCATCCACAAACTCCTGACGGGAGTTAAGTTCAAGAAGTTTATTCTTATATTGTGAAATATTAAGAGATCCGTTCCAAGAGAAGTCACCGTATGTAGGTGAGTTATACCCAAGAGAAATCTCCCAACCAGTATTGCGCATCTTACCGGTGTTCATCCAGATGTCGGCATTCTCTCCTGCCACTGCAAGTGCGGGCGGAATAGTAAGCATGTCATGAGTAGTCTTGATATAGTAATCAGCACTCATGTTAAGAGTTCCGTTGAGGAACTGAACGTCAAGACCGATGTTATTCTGAGTGGTAGTTTCCCATTTGAGATCAGGATTACCTGTTGATGCGATTACGATACCTGCTGTGGTCTGAGAGTTTGAACCAGTGATGTCATAACCGGCGTTACCGGTGTCGTAACGATAGGTAGAGTAAGTGGGATAAAGCGCGTCAAGGTTAGCGTTACCATTCTGTCCCCATGAATAACGAACCTTAAGGTCGGTCACTGCATTATTTTGGGGCCAGAAAGACTCAGCTGATGGACGCCATGCCACTGATGCTGCGGGGAACACACCCACGCGATTCTTCTTTGAGAAGCGAGAGTTGGCATCGCGACGTATTGTGGCTGAAACAAGATAGCGGTCATCGAAGTTATAGTCGGCCTTCGCAAAGAGTGAGAACACGCTCCACTGAGCCTTACCGCCACCAGAATTCTGAGTTCCTGCACCTGCACCTACCTGCATGAAGTCGGTGTCTTCAAACATATAATCTTGACGGCTTCCGGTTAGATCCTGGAAAGTATAGGAGATAGCCTCCGTACCGATAAGAGCATTAAGGTGATGCTTGTCATTAAAGGTCTTCACATAATTGGCCGTATTTGTCCAAGTCCATGTGTCACCCTGTCCGTAAGCTGCCGATACAGAATTGTGGTCGGTAGGCATGATTCGACGGCCAAGATCCACATTATAGTATTGGCTATGTTCGATACCGATGTTGGTCTTGATTATAAGGCCATCTATGGGCTTAACCTCCAAGAAGGCATTTCCTAAGATACGCCAGTTATTATGGTCATTATCCTGTGCGTTATCAAGAATCTGAACAGGGTTCTCCTTATCACATGATACCAGTTGGAGAGGAACAGTCCATGATCCATCTTCACCCTTAACAGGAAGAGCGGGATGAGCCTGGATTGCAAGCATAGGCACACCGCGTGTTCCATAAACATCTGCACCACGATTCTTCCATTGCGCTATCAAAAGGTTTTCACCTATACTGATATATTTGTTGAAGTCGAAGCGAGAATTGACACGACCTGAAAAACGACGATAGAAGGAAGTTTTCAAGTTACCAGTCTGATTGATATAGTTCAAAGAGAAGAGCACTGAACCCTTTTCAGTATTGTTGGCAACTGAGGCTGTAAGGTTGTTTACCCATGCAGTGCGGTAGATTTCGTCCTGCCAATCGGTTTCTGTAGAGGGATAATTGGGGTTTCCTGCGATATACTTCTGTATAATCGGTGTCGAGCCATTGCCGTAGATGGCCGCTGCACCTGCATTGAGACCAGGGTCGATTCCTGCATTTTTAGATGCTGTCCAGAAGGCTTGACCCCATTCCTGAGCATTAAGCAAATCGTATTTCTTTGCAATTGTCTGTGCAGTCAGGGCATAGCTTACATTAATAGACAAACGGTCACCTTTACCATGTTTTGTAGTGATGATCACAACACCATTGGCTGCACGCGAACCATAGATAGAAGCGGAAGCGGCATCCTTAAGAACCTGCATCGTTTCAATATCAGAGGGGTTGATGACGTTGATGTTGTCGGTCGGCACACCATCCACAATGTAAAGAGGCGCGTTGGTTGAGTTGGCACTCGCCATACCACGGATAAGGATTGAACCTGTTGCACCAGGTTCTGCTGATGGAACTACGTTCACACCGGGAAGCTTACCTGACATTGAAGACATAATGTTACCGGAGTTTTCACTCAAAGGTTCTTTCATGTTCATCACGGCTACGGCGCCTGTGAGGTCGGCCTTACGTTGAACGGTGTAACCCGTCACGACAACCTCATCGAGAAGGTCGGACATTTCGTCGAGATAAACTGTCATCTTTGCCTCGGCCTTCAGTGTGGTTGACTGGTAACCGATGTAAGAGAATGTCAGTGTTGAATTTTCCGGCACGGTGAGAGTGAAGTTTCCGTCAAGATCGGTTGCCGTTCCATTCTTGGTGGCATCCGAAAGGACTGTGGCCCCTATAAGAGGTTCACCGTCATTACGGGAGATCACTGTTCCATGCACTGTCAGGTTCTGAGCTTGCGCTACAACTGCGGCAAAGAGCATCAGAAACGCGGTTAGCATTGTTTTTTTCATGATCTAATAATTGGTTGGTTTTAAAAGTTATTTTGCCGCAAAATTATAGAGAAGAGAAGACTAAGCATATAAAAAATGTTGCATCCACTATCAGAAACAGTGTGATGCAACATTTTTTATACGCTTTGCAACATCTTCTAAAACCGTAACATTATTTTGTAATTTCTCCGCGTTTGTTATGAATTTTTAACTATTGCAATTTATCTATCATCCTCGCCCTCCACGGCGAAGGTCGGGTCGAAGCTTTATCTTCCCAGGTCCTCACGAAGTTCGCTCGGGGTCTTGCCGAAGGCATCGCGGAAACATTTTGTGAAATATGCCGGGGTGGAAAATCCAACCTCGTAGGCAATCTCGGAAACGCTCTTTTCGGTGGTGGTCAGAAATTCGCGTCCTTTCTGCAGTCGGAGCCTGCGCAGTAGTTCCACGGGAGAATAGTTGGTGAGCGCCTTTATCTTTCTATAGAATTGCGAACGCCCCAATCCGAGCTCCGAGGCCAACTGATCTACGTTAAGGTCCGAATTACCCATCTCCTCGTTAACCTTGGTGAGGAAACGGTTGTAGAATTCATTATCAATGGGCGCACCTTTGCGTTTCTGATCCTTCCCGCTCTCTTTGCCATCCTTGCCGGCGTTGTTCTCCCCGTTAGAGGGAGCCGGAGAGTCGTTTTTGAGATTTGAACCTCCGATTGGTGGCAACGAAGTGTTTTCATAGAGATTCTGAATGCGGCGCCGGTTGGCCAAGAGGCTCCGGCAACGTGCCTTCAGCACATCGCTGCTGAATGGCTTGGCAAGATAGCCGTCGGCCCCGCTGTCGTAGCCCTCGGCTTTCTGCTCATCCATGGAGCAGGCCGTGAGCAGAAGCACCGGGACATGCGATGTGCTGACCTCCTCCTTGATGCGACGGCAACATTCCAGCCCATCCATCACGGGCATCATCACGTCGGAGATGACAAGGTCGGGGACATATTTGGTGGCCATCCGCAATCCCTCTTTTCCGTTGGGCGCAAGAACCACATTATAGTCGTCGCTCATCAGACGCGACACCATATTGCGCATATCCTCATTGTCGTCAACAAAAAGGAGCAACGGCTTGTCGGAATCAAATTCCTTTGCCGAGCTTTCAACAGGAGCAACCTCGGCCATTACATCCTGCTCGGTATAGATTGCCTTGGTTTCGAGTTTATTCTCCACATGGGTCACGGGAAGAGTGACGATGAATACCGAACCTTTCCCTTCCATGCTTTCCACATCTATGCGACCGCCGTGAAGTTCGACGAAAGCCTTTGTCAATGCCAATCCTATGCCGGAACCCTTCGGACGCACATTCTCCACCTGGAAGAACTGCTCGAAGATATGGTCGATGTCTTTCTGAGGAATACCCTCTCCGGTATCAGCCACACGGAGAGTGAGCGTCTTGCCGTCGCAGCTGCATTTCACATCTATGCGGCCGTTGGGCGAAGTGTGCTTGAAGGCATTGGAAACCAAATTGAAGAATACACGCTCCATCTTTTCGGAATCAATGGCTATATGATAATCTTGGCCTGCCTCTGTTTCGACGCTGAAATGTATGTCGCGTTGACGCGCCAACATGCGGAATGAATCAGCCCATTCCTTAAGAAGAGAGGAGAAATCCACCTCCGCAAGGCGTATATTGGCCTTGCCATTCTCATATTTGCGGAAATCGAGTATCTGATTGATGAGCCTGCGCAGAATCCTTATATTCTTCGCGGCTATATCCATGAGCTCTTTCTGCTCGGAAGTGAGGTTTGAAGCCTTGCTCACCTGCTCCACGGGCTCGGAGATGAGAGTGAGCGGTGTGCGAAGGTCGTGGGAGACATTGGTGAAGAACACCAATTTCGACTGAGTGGCTTTCTCCAATTCGCGATTGAGCATCTCCTGCTTGTCGCGCTCCTCCTCCACTATCTTGTTATGTTCCTCCAACTGCTTCTGATAACGGCGGTTGAGCCAGAAGAGCCTTAATATAAAGAAGAGAAGGAAGGCAAAGAGGATAAGAATGGCAACGCTGGCATAGAAGAGAGTGGTTTGCGCAGAATGTTCGATCCAATAATTGTCGATTTCCTCCTTCAATACGCGCAATTTCGAGGTCTCTTCGCGCAAGGCGTCATTCTGAAGCATGAGAATATCGGCATTGCTGCTGTCAACAGCCGAGGCCGACGGCAGCTTCAATATTCTTTCGTATGGCTCATTTTTCAGAATAGCTAAGGCTGTGCGGATAAGGAGATGTCCTTCTGTTGGATAAAGGAATGTTGCATCGATCACAGAATCGGTCACAGCTTTAATTCCAATTGTGGGGGCGGCATCCACACCAATGATTCTTGGATGCAGCCCTCGTTTGCGGGCCACATCGGCGGCAGCAATGGCCATTCGGTCGTTGTGGGCATAGACAATATCCACATCGGGGTGAGTGCGATAAAGGCTGTCGATTGCGGGTGAGGCATCTTCGTAGGTCCAATTTCCGATTGCTGAGCCGGCGATAGAGATCTCCGGATGCTTGGCAACTTCTTCAAGGAAACCTGAATTGCGTTCCAAGGCCGGTGTGGAGCCCGGACGCCCTCGGAGTTCAAGAATCTTGCCCGACCCGGGACGCTCTTTCTCCATCCGGGAGGCGTAACGTGCGGCCGCCCGGCCTATCTCTGCATTGTCGGCTCCCTGCCAGGCTGTGAAGCTGTCGCCATGGATGCTGCGGTCGAATATCAATACCGGTATCCCTTTTTCATAGACCTCTTTTATTACGGGGGTGATGGAATCGGCCTCATTGGGCGCCACAACAAGGATATCAAATTTATTATCCACAAAATATTGAATATCCTTTATCTGCTTTTCGCTTCTGTCGTCGGCCGAACGGATCTCAACCTCCACATCGGGATGCATCATCACTTCGCGCAAGATATCTTCATTCATCTTCTTGCGCCAGTCGTCGTCGCTGCATTGAGAGATGCCGACACGATATTTCTTCTTGCCGTTCTTATTGCTGCAGCTCCCGATCACGAATCCAAGGAGCAGGAGGGTAATTATAAAAATGAGTCCTTTTTTAAATAGATTCATAGGTTAAAGCGTGGGTAAGACTCTGAATTTCACTCCCCTCTTTTTGGGAAGTCAGAGTCGAAATTAGGTTGTCAGTTGTTGTTGCACCACAAAATTAATAAAAAAATGCTATAAAAAAACATTCGTTAAGTTTAAAATTTGATGCTCTGCAACAATTTTTATAGTTTCTGCAACCTCTGTTATAACA
>CAZXGU010000042.1:0-18988 GCA_964640375.1 uncultured Sangeribacter sp.
ATCCCGGTGGCGGCAAAGGCGGCTGGTTTGATGTGAACGGTACAGAAATGGATGAGTCATGTCAGTCTGTTGCCGGTTCACTCCCCGCATTCGTTATCCCCGCTGACACTAAACCTGGCATCTACCATGCTCGATATCGCACAGCATGGTCTGTATATGATCCCTGCTCGATTTTTTCTATTGCTATGTGGAGTACCAGCGGCGGCGTACAGTCTCTCCTTGAGCATGGTGGTCAGGTCATCGACTTCACATTCGAGGTTATCGATCCTGTTCCTCTTGAGAAGGCTCTTTTGACGGAGAAGTCGCTCCCTATGACGTTTGAAAACGATGAGACATTCCCTTGGATTGCAGAGGATGGTATTGTAACCTCCTCAAACTATCCTAATGAGAACACGGCTTCATGCTTGAAAGCTGCATTTACCATTGACAAGCAATCAAAACTCTCCTTTGAAAATAGAGGTGGCAGCAATAGTTATAATAATGCATTGCAGATGATGCATCCGGTTCTTGAAGAACTTCATACAAAGGTAGGAGAGAAGGCAAGAATCTTGAAAGTGGATATAGATAAAAACCAGGAATTGGCCGCTCTCTACAATGTTCGCTCGGTTCCTACATTCATGATTTTCCAGAATGGAGAGATGAAGTGGAGAAATTCAGGTGCAATGCCTATGGAAGTTCTTGAACAGGAACTTGCTAAATTTTTCTAAATTTACAATTTCACATAGAATAGATCGAAAACCTTAATCAATTTTTATACGATGTGTATTGAAAGATACATATCGTTTTTTTATAAGCCCCCGTCTCATAAAAATTTTTAGGGTCTAAAGTTAAAAGCTTGTGTGAATAGGGGAATTAAACTATCATTGATTACTAAGGTCAAAAGAATATTATAAAAAAATATTTTATGACAAAGAAGCTACTAAACACATTCATTGCAATAATGATATTGATATCTCCTTTTTTTATCTCCACTGCCTCGGCAGCAACAATTAAGGATGAGAAATTGCATTATATAATCACCTATAAATGGGGAATGATTCATAAAGATGCCGGCGAAGCAACTCTTTCATTGCGAAACAACGGCCAGAATTATGATTTAATGCTTGCGGCGCGTACAAAGCCATGGGCCGACAAGTTTTATCAGGTGAGAGACACGCTATTGGGCACAATTAGGAAAAATGATTTTAAGGCTTTAAGTTATACCAAGATAGCTCATGAAAATGGCAAATATGGCAAAGATGTGATAACCTACAAGTATGCCGGGAATCATGCCACGGGTACATGTAAAAGGTATAAGAAAAATAAGAAAGGAGAAGTGTCCACTTCTACAAAAACTTTAACAGCCTCCGGTCCCGTTTATGATATGCTTTCCGTGTTCTATTATCTCAGAGAGATTGATTATTCAAGTTTGACAAAAGGGAAGGTATATAAAGCCACTGTCTTTTCAGGCTCTAAGGCAGAGACTATAACTATTAATTTTGTTGGAAAAGAGAAAATAAAGCTCCGCAATAAAAGTGAAAGGGAAGCTTATCATATAAAATTTAATTTCACCACGGGTGGAAAGAAAAAATCAAGTGACGATATCGACACATGGATATCCACTGATTCATCGCATATACCTCTTTATCTTACCGGTTCGCTTCCTGTGGGTCAGGTGAGGGCTTATTATATTCCTTAAATTATATTCCTTAAATTATAAAGCTTAAATTATATTCCCTAAATAAATCGAATAAAAGAAATTCTCTAACTGATTATGATAGTTAGAGAATTTCTTTTTATTATTCGAGACGGAACATATCGGCATCCTTCCAAGCTGGAAATTTTTCCCTAAATTTGTCAAGGCGCTCGCGAGAAAGAGTGGCATAAATTATTTTGCTTCCCTCTAATGACACGCCTACACTTTTCCCCTTGAAGTCGATTGCATCCGAACTGCCGTCGTATTCAAATCCATTGGAATCCGTTCCCTCACAATTCACTCCACACACATAGGCTTCATTCTCAATAGCACGAGCTTTTAAAAGTGCATTCCAGGCATTGACTCTAACTTTTGGCCAATTTGCAACTGCGATAAGAAGATCATATTCATTATTTCGGTTTCTACACCATATCGGGAATCTGATATCGTAGCAAGCAATCATAGCGATATTCCAACCTCGGAATCTAACTTTCATCCTTTTATATCCTCTGGAAAATATTTTATCTTCACCGGCCATTGTGAATAAATGTCGTTTGTCAGAAAAGGTTTCTTCTCCAGAAGGCTCAAGGAAGAACATCCTGTTGTAAAGAGAGCCGCCTGTATCGGCAATAAAACTTCCGCATATCCCCATTTTATATCGGTTAGCGAGCGTTTTAAGCAATTCAATAGTTTCTCCCGAGTTTTTTTCCGCCAAAGCCCTCACTTCTTCTTTATCCATTCCTGACGGGAAACCGGTTGAAAAAGTTTCGGGGAGGATGAGGAGATCAGTAAGGGGATGAATTGAAGCAATATAATTTTCAAGTTCTTTGAGATTTTTTTCTTTATTGTTCCATTCAATATTAAGAGGGAGCAGAGCCACCTTTAAGTCTTTGGAAATCATAAATGTCAGGTTAAAAGTTATTTAAGGTTTTAGAAGGAATACTGAAAAGGAAGGTAGAATCCTAAATTGTAAATTTTTCAGGATATTTACCAGCCATCGAAAATTTTGAATAATATTCTTTTACAAAGTGCATATCCTTTTCAATATCACCGGATGGAACAAATTCATCCTTTACGATAATGGTTTTTGTGCTGTAATCAATCACCCCAAGTTGAATAGGCACATGCGCTCCGTATGAAATATAAAGAAATCCGGTTCTCCATTTTTCCACTCTGCTTCTTGTTCCTTCAGGGGTGACAGCTAAATTAATATAATTGGAATGATCAAATTTTTGAATTATTTCTTCCGTAAGATTAGCTTTTTTATTTCTTGAAGGAACAGGGATTCCTCCCAAAGATTTAAGCAGATAACCAAGAGGGAAGAAAAACCAAAACTCCTTCATTAGGAAATTGGCTTTTCTTCCCAGAGAATGATAGGCACACAGCCCGAGGATAAAATCCCAGTTGGAGGTGTGAGGCGCAACACAAATGATGCATTTATCTCGACGAGGAGCCGAAATATCCACTTTCCAACCGAAAATTTTTAAAATAAAACCCCAAATATTCATGTGCCTTAGAACTAATAATCTTTTTATTCAGCCACAGCAGCCTTATTTTTTTCTTTTTCTTCAGCAGGAAGAGCAGCGTTGAAATCTTTCAAGGCAGCATCGATCTCCTCTGAGAATTCAGTAGATACCTTATCGAAAAGAGCTTTGAAGAAAGCTTCTTTAGCTTTAGCATATTCTTTCATGTCGCCAAAAGCTTTAGCTCCCTTGTCGAAGAAAATATTGGAGTTCATGCGCGCTTTGTTGGTGGCGAGAAGAACTTTCTCAATAGCCTTTGCAATTGCATCCTTGTCTGCACCTTTCACTGAATAGTATGCTTCCATCATCTCGTTGCATGCTGAAGCACCCAACGCGTCAACATATTTTTTGAATTCTCTTTTATTTGCCATAATAAAATCGGGTTATAACTAATTGTAATGTTTATTTTATCATAAATTTATGAGGAACATAATTCCGGTTTTAAAATTTGTCCTCGTTTAATGATATAACGCTTATTCTTTAAATCTTGTTTCAGAATAATAAAATTAGTTGAAATTAATCTGTTCTCTCTTTTCTTGCGGCGTCAAGACGAAGCAGAATGAAGAGAAGAATTGTAAATCCCCAGAGAGAAGAGCCTCCATAGCTGAAGAAGGGAAGAGGAATACCAATTACAGGACACAAACCAATTACCATTCCGACATTTATGCCAAGGTGGAAAATGAGAATCGAAACCACACAATAGGCATAGACTCTTTCAAAAGCAGTGCGTTGGCGTTCAGCCAAATGGATTAGACGAAGAATAAGGCCAAGAAAAAGGATTAGCACGGCAACCGAGCCAACAAAACCTTCTTCTTCTCCAATAGTGCAGAAAATAAAATCGGTGTGCTGTTCAGGCACATATTTTAATTTTGTCTGGGTTCCATTTAAGAAGCCTTTCCCTGTCACACCTCCCGAGCCAATGGCTATTTTGGATTGATTCACATTGTAACCGGCCCCCATTATATTCTCCTCTATTCCCAAAGCCACTTTTATTCGCTTTTGCTGATGCGGCTCAAGTACATTCCCAAAAACATAATTCACAGAGAATAGAAACATTACTGAAGTTGCTGCAAATCCAATTGTTATGAGATATTTCCCTATTCTATGCCGGAACATCATAATAGCCGTGTAGATAATTCCAATCCCGAGAGCTGAAAGAAAATAGATGGTTCCGTTTAATACAATTCCGAAATAAGCTAAAACTCCAACAATCAAACCTGAGCCTGCAAAACCAATAAGCACATTTCGCCCCACGATTTCATCTTTACAATAAAATAGAAGCATGCACACGAAGATAAGCATTATAAGTAGGAAAACGGTAAATTCACCCATTGGAATACCCAAAATCAAGGGGTCGGCAAATTTAACGGCCACTACAAAGAATGTCACGGCGCATAACACAGAGAACAAAACCAATCCGCTCATTCCTTCTCTGTAAAGAACAAAGATAAATGAGATATAAACTAATGCAGATCCTGTTTCTCTTTGAAGCAGGATAAGAATGATTGGAAGAAAAATTATAATAAGAGCTCGGAAATAGTTGCTAATCTTTTGATTTAAAACAAAATTATAGGAATCGAAGAGTTTAGCCAGACAAAGGGCCGTGGCAAATTTACCAAATTCAGCTGGTTGAAGACTAACAGGACCGAAAACAAGCCAGGAGTGGGAACCTTTAGTGTTGGGAGCAATAAAAATAGTCACCAATAATACCACTAATACAAACCCATAAATAGGATAAGCGTAAATTTTATAAATCCGGTAATCCATTAAAAGAATCACCAGACCAACAAAAAGAGAGAGCCCAATCCATAGAATTTGCTTACCTGAAAACTCATTAAGATCGAAGAGGGAGGCATTGTCGAAATCATAGCTTGCCGCGTAGATGCTTATCGCACCCACCGTGACAAGGATAAGATAAAGAAAAACAGTGATCCAATCGAGAGATTTGAACACTGAAGTGCTCGTATCAATGTTTCTTGACTCCACTTGTTTCAATTGTATTTGAAGTTAACATTCGTTGTTCTATTCCACGGCGAGAATCGCTTATTTCACCTTTAAGATATTTCTCTATTATAAGCGAACCGATAGGCACACCGTAGGCAGCGCCGAATCCGGCATTCTCCACATAAACGCAGACTGCAATCTTAGGATCCTGATAAGGCGCAAAGCCGATGAATGCTGAATGGTCGCGGCCATGAGGGTTCTGAGCAGTTCCTGTTTTGCCGCAAACCTCAATATCGGGAAGATTAGCCAACCGGCAAGTACCTCCCGTGACAGCCATTCTCATTCCCTCTGCAACAGCTTCATAGTATTCCTTTTTAATTTTGGGGCGATGAGCCTCTTTAAACTTAGGATCTATTACGCTGTCGGCAATCTCCTTAACTATGTGTGGAGTATAGAAGTAACCACGGTTAGCCACAGTGGCACATAAATTGGCAATCTGAAGGGGTGTGGCTAACACCTCGCCTTGTCCTATCGAGATGGAGATGATGGTATTTGCGCTCCAATTTCTACCTCTGAATGAATTGCTGTAATAGTCTGCATTAGGGATGAAACCTCTACTTTCTGAGGGAAGATCCACTCCAAGCCGGTAACCATAACCCATTTCAACCATATAATCTTTCCATTTTGTGAGCTGGTCGGCGGCTTTTGTTCCGGGTTTATCTATCATGTTTTTCAATCCCCAGCAGAAATAGGCATTGCAAGAGGTTTGTAATGCAGGCTTCAAAGCAATAGGTGAAGCATGTCCATGGCAACCCACGCGCAAGCCGTTTACATATCCATGATGGCAGGGATACATGGTGCTGAGTGTCACGATTCCTTCTTGAAGAAGAATCAGTCCCTGTGTGGGTTTGAAGGTTGAGCCCGGAGGATATGCCCCTTGGAGAGCACGGTCGTAAAGAGGTTTATATGGATCTTGCACCAGAGCAGCATAATTCTTACCTCTCTCTTTTCCCACAAGCAGGGAAGGGTCGTAGTTAGGAGAGGTGACAAGCGCGAGAATTTCACCGGTTTGAGGTTCGATTGCCACAATAGCGCCAATCTTTCCTTGCATCAGCTTCTCTCCATATTCCTGAAGTTCAATATCGATTGAGAGCGTTAGATTCTTTCCGGATTCGGGTGAAACATCATATATGCCATCCTCATACTTGCCTTTGATTCTTCCATAGGCGTCCTTCATCAATATTTCAATACCTTTTTGTCCACGCAAAGCCACTTCGTAGCTTTTCTCAATTCCGAGGTCTCCTGTAAAATCACCACGACGATAGTATTTATCCCGGTCAATATCATGGACTGAAACTTCACGGATATTACCCAAAATATTTGCCCCAGCGGGATAGGCATAATTTCTTACGGTGCGTTTTTGCACAAAAAAGCCAGGGAAAAGATTCAGTTTCTCCTGGAATTTCCCGTAATCTTCAATAGAAAGTTGTGAAATAAGTTTTTGAGGAGTATAAGCTGAATACCCCGGATTCTTCTTGGGGTTTTTCATGTCAGCCCATTTCTCCTTCAACTGGTCTTTTGTGAGATTAAGTGCTGAACATAAAGCAACAGTGTCAAACTCCCCAACATCTTTTGGTATAAGCATCACGTCGTAGGCAGGTTTATTGAACACTACCAGTTTACCGTTCCTATCGTAGATTAATCCACGAGATGGATATATCACCCTTTTTAGGAAGGCGTTGCTGTCGGCGCTCTCCTTATATTTATCGTTAGTGACCTGAAGATTGAACAGACGTATGATGTAAATTATTACAATCACGGCTATAAAGCCTCCAATCACATATTTTCTTTTTTCTAAGCTGTAGTCTTTTCTCACGTTAATCTTTGTTAAGTAAGAGAAAGTATTGTTACAATCCCCGTTCTGAATGTGGAAAACAAAAGGAAGGGGTTAAATAATAAGACATCAGTCTCGTTTTGTAACCATCAGGCTATCAATACCCAAAATAAGGGCAAAAGACAAAATTGAGCTTGAAGATGCCATAATAACTATATCTTTAACGCCTGCAAAGTTGAAATATTCTATAATGAAGACTAAGAAGCAATATAATACGGTCATGGAAAAGGCATACTTGGCATAATCAGCAAACCCAAGGTTTGCAATTGAGGGTTGAATGTCTTTGGTCCTATCATCTTTTGGAATATAGGCATAAAGGAAAGGACGTTTTGCTCCTGCGATTAAAGTGCAAGCTAATGAATTGACTCCCGGCGTATCGGAAAAAAGATCCACTATAAAACCACTGATAAATGCCCATGTCAGCAGTCGATTGGTGGATAGTGTCATGGGAAGCCTAAGAATGACATAAATGAACACGAAAGGAACTGCAACGTTAAAAAGATGTATATGGTTGCATATAAGAATCTGAACCAATATCAGAATAATCAATAATATCAGGTTATATATAATTCCTCTATCCATTGTCAAAAGAAAAAGAATTCAGTAATAAAAAGCGTTTAATCCGTCTTTTGCTCATCGAAAGCAGCCAGAGAGTCGATTTCTAATTTATAGATATCCTTAATAACTCTCACTGTGCTTAAAGAACGGAAATCTGTGGCAAGCTTAACTTTGAGTGTAAAAAAGCTATCGTCGCCACTCTTTACGCGGGCAAGAACCTTTCCTACCGGTATTCCCTCCGGGAAGGTAGTTGAATAACCACTGGTAACAATAGTGTCGCCCAAATTAAAAACTGCATGTCGAGGAATCTCTTCCACATATCCAATTGTAGGGTCAGATCCTTTCCAACAAAGAGATCCGATAAATTCTGTTCCCTTCAATTTAACCGAGAAATGTTGAGTTTCATTAAGGAGCGATATTACTCTCGACATGTGTGGACCGGTCACATTCACAATTCCTGCAATTCCATTATGATCTACCACTCCCATACCCGACCTTATTCCGTCGAGTTCTCCCTTATCAATTGTAAAAAAGTTTTTAGGGTGACTTGTATTATTATTAATCACAGCAGCAGCAACATAGCCGAAGCGATCAGAGTAGGTGATAGGGAGAAGGGAATCGGATGCTAAGACCTTATACTGTGCCAATTGATTTTTCAGATTGAGCACCTCATTCTGAAGAATGGCATTGTTAGCTTGAAGATCCTGATTAATACTTTTTAAATGGAAATACCCTGTCACCTGAGATGCTCCCTTATAAACAGTTCCTGTCACCACATTAGCAGAGGTCAGATAAACTGAACGCTGATAATTATTCCCTGTTATCAAAAGGATAAGACTGATTATGACATAGAATGAGAATACAAACCATGCCGAATAACGCATTATGAAGTTTATAAGATTCTTCATTATAGAGCGTAAAATATGTTTTCCACTTTCCTCTCAGAAAGTGGAAAACATAAAAATTCTTTATCAATTATCGAATAAGGAAAGAGAAACGGTTGATATTTTTCAAAGCTACGCCAGTTCCTTTAGCTACAGCGTGCAATGGATCTTCAGCGATCTTAAATTCAATCCGAATCTTGTCGGTAAATCTTTTTGCAAGACCTCTAAGAAGTGCGCCACCACCTGCAAGATAGATACCGTTTTCTACAATGTCGGCGTAGAGTTCTGGCGGAGTGTGTTCGAGAGCTGCAAGAATAGCGTCTTCCATTTTGCAAATGGATTTATCAATGCAGCGGGCTATCTCTTCGTGGGTAACGGGAACCTCCATTGGAAGTGAGGTCATTTTATTAGGACCGCGAACGATAAATGGTTCGGGGGGATTATCAAGGTCGGCAAGGGCAGAACCTACGTTAATCTTGATTTGTTCGGCAGTTGTTACACCAACTTTAAGATTATGCACGCGTCCCATGTGTTCGCGAATATCGGCTGTGATGTCGTTACCAGCCATACGGATGCTTTTGTTGCTGACGATACCTCCGAGTGAGATAACAGCAATTTCAGTGGAACCACCGCCTATATCAACAATCATGTTGCCGTTAGGGGCTTCAACGTCGAGTCCGATACCCAGGGCAGCCGCCATTGGTTCATATATCATATATACGTCGCGACCGCCGGCATGTTCGCTTGAGTCTCTGACGGCACGGATTTCTACTTCAGTAGAACCGGAAGGGATGCACACAACCATTCTGAGAGAGGGGGAGAACCAACGGCGTTTACGGTTAACCATCTTAACCATACCGCGAATCATCTGCTCGGCGGCATTAAAGTCGGCGATTACGCCGTCGCGGAGTGGACGAACGGTGCGGATGCCGGGAGGCTCTTTACCTTCCATCTGATGTGCCACTTCGCCGACAGCAAGCAGTTTGTCGGTCTTATTTTCAATAGCCACGACACTGGGTTGGTCAACAACTATCTTGTCGTTATGAATGATGATGGAGTTGGCAGTGCCAAGGTCCATCGCTATTTCCTGTGTAAACGAAAAAAGTCCCATATTTTGAGATAAATCTATTCTATTACTGCGAAATTATATGTTTTACAACATAATCTGCAAATCATTTGCAAAGTTAAGCAATTTTTTTCATTAATAGAAGAGAATAAAAAAAATTATGAAAAAAAGAAGAGAAAATATTGAATATTTTCTCTTCTTTAATCTTAATAAACTATTTATTATTAAAAATAAATTTCAAAATTGTTACTTGAAATATGTCTCAAGAGCATATTCAATATTCTCAATTATCCTATCAACATCTGTGGATTTAGGATTTAATTCTTTAGCCTTTTTTGCAACATTAAGTGCTTCCTCGAAATATTCAGCTTTAATGGCTTGGCGACCAGCCTGGTCTTTCATATCTACAGCGTTATACTTTCCTGTTCCAACTCTGTAAAGCTTCTGTGCATAGTTGCTTAATGTTTCATAACTAACATCATTTAAAGTTGAAGCTTTGCGATACGCCTCCAAGGATTCATCATCTTTACCACTTCTGCCATAAACATAAGCAAGAAGGCCATAGAGATTACTATTATCAGGATAACTGGAGATGTTATCAGTCATAACTTTTATAGCTTCATCATACTTTTCATCAGTGAGAAGATCATTGATGACGTTATTGATAAAGAACGGTGCTGTAGCTCCGAATTTTTCAAGACCAGCTTTTGCTATCTCATCAATTTCAACCTTTGCTTGAGCTGTTTTTGTTGAATCATTTGCAATGGCTTGCCAAGAAGCAATTTCTCTAATGAAAGCATCTTGCTTATCATAATTATTTAGACGTGCTGCTTTAAAAGCTTTGGCTGCATCTTCGTATGCTTTGTTATTGTAAGCACACAAGCCTGCATTGTAATAAGCTAAGTTGCTAATTGAGTCAGGAGTGGCTGCGACTTTCTTATCAGCATACTCACTTTTCGGAAGATTGGCAAAAATCATGAAAGCCTCATAAGCCTGCGGATAGACCATTTCATTCTGATAAAATGTTCCTCCAGCTATGTTGTAATCCTCAAAATGCGAATTAATCATCTTGAGGGCATCCTTAGTGAGTTTTTGTTTGGGATCTTGTTTATCGAGAGGAATTACTTGTATCAGCTCATTATATCCATTCACAACCTGCGTGGACATATTTACTGGGTTAACATCCTTATCTTGAGGATTAAACATCTGTTTTTTCTTGGCACTATCGTATGCATCAAATTCGATTTTGCCGGCGATGAAATAGGTGTTGGGATCGTTTTTGGTTTCATCGTTGGTTTTAGCCTCGTTGATCAAGCCACGAGCTTCTTCCACCTTGTCGATTTTTCCGGAAAGCTTCTTGGCAGCGTCCACATTTGTTTTTTGCGCATTCAATGAGCATACGGCCATTGAACAGAGCGCAACCGTCAGGATTTTTTTCATAGGTTATGATTGTTTTTGGTTATTTTTACCTGAAACTCATAAATATCTACTTGGAAGCAGAACATGAGTTTAGTTCTCATCATTATTTGACCCTTCAGGAGCCGATTCGTTTAATTCCTCTGTCACTTCAGTGGCAACAATTTCTTCAGCCTCAGTAGCGGGAGCATCAGAAAGAGCACCTTCCTTAATTTCCTCCTCTATATCTTCTTCAGGATCATGATCAACCTTGCAGACAGATGCAATAGTGTCGCCACGTTTTGTAAGATCAATCAGTTTCACTCCCTGTGTGGCACGACCCATCACACGAATATCGGCCACAGCAAGACGCAAGGTTATGCCACTCTGGTTTATAATCATAAGGTCGTTTTGATCGTTAACATTCTTTATGGCAACCAATTTACCGGTTTTATCAGTAATGTTAAGTGTCTTCACGCCTTTACCTCCACGGTTGGTGATTCGGTAATCTTCAAGAGGTGAGCGCTTGCCATATCCTTTTTCAGAAACAACCATTACAGTCTCGTCCTCCTTACCATTCATGGTAATCATACCAATGATTTCATCATCGCCTTCAAGAGTCATACCCTTAACACCGGTTGACATTCTTCCCATTGAACGAACTTTACTTTCATGGAAACGAATGGCATTTCCTTCTCTATTAGCAAGAATGATTTCTGAATTACCGTTAGTGAGACGAACCTGTATCACCTCGTCGTCTTCACGAATAATGATTGCATTGACACCATTTGCACGAGGGCGAGAATACTGTTCGAGAACTGTCTTCTTAATGATTCCTTTTTTAGTGGCGAAAATAAGGTTATGAGAATTGATATATTCTTCATCATTGAGACCCTTGACACGGATAAAAGCGTTTACGCGGTCGTCGGAGTCAATATTGAGAAGATTCTGGATTGCGCGGCCCTTAGAATTTTTAGCCATTTCCGGTATTTCATAAACCTTCAGCCAATAGCAACGACCTTTCTCGGTGAAGAAAAGCATATAGTTGTGATTGGTGGCAGGATAGATATATTCAATAAAATCCTGATCACGAGTGTTACCACCCTTAGCACCGACACCGCCTCTGTGTTGAGCACGGAATTCTGAGAGGGCAGTACGCTTGATATATCCAAGGTGAGAAATAGTAATAATCATTGGATCATCAGGATACATATCCTCATCATTAAATTCGCTTGATTCATAACGGATAAGAGTGCGTCGCTCATCTCCATATTTGTCACGAACGGCAATCAACTCATCCTTCATCACTTGCTTGCAAACTTCATCGTTTGTAAGAATATCGTTAAGGTGGGCGATAAGCTTCATAAGTTCGTCATATTCAGCACGCAATTTCTCCATTTCCAAGCCGGTGAGCTGTCGGAGACGCATCTCTACGATGGCACGTGTCTGAATTTCATCAAGTTCGAATCTCTCTGCAAGTTTCTGGCGAGCCTCTTCAGTTGTGGAAGAATGACGAATAATATGGATAACTTCATCGATATTATCGCAAGCAATCATCAAACCCTTAAGCACATGGGCTCTTTCCTCAGCTTTTTTGAGTTCATAGCGTGTGCGACGAATCACGACATCATGGCGATGTTCCACAAAAGCTTCGAGAAGTTCTTTGAGATTCAGCGTTTTAGGACGGCCATTAACAAGAGCAACGTTATTTACACTAAAGGATGTTTGAAGCTGAGTCATCTTGAAAAGTTTATTCAAAACAACGCGAGCATTGGCATCTTTTTTAATGTCGATCACTATGTTTATTTTACCTCTGGCAGAAGTGTCGGTAACATCTGAAATACCATCGATTTTTTTCTCCTCAACGAGGTTAACGATGCTCTTCACGAGATCGGCTTTAAGCACACCATAAGGAATTTCAGAGATAACGATTTGATCATTCGCGCCTTCGCTTTCGATTTCAGCTTTGGCACGGAGCACGATACGTCCACGACCTGTTTCAAAGGCATCTCTCACACCTTGGATACCGAAAATTTCTCCTCCTGTAGGAAAGTCGGGTGCCTTAATATGTTCCATCAAACCGGCTGTATCGATCTCAGGATTGTCGATTAAAGCCAAAGAAGCGTTAAGAGCCTCAGTGAGGTTGTGAGGAGGCATATTAGTCGCCATGCCGACAGCGATACCGGAAGCCCCGTTTACCAAGAGGTTGGGTATTCTTGTAGGAAGGACAGCAGGCTCAGTCAGAGTGTTATCGAAGTTAGGAACAAAGTCAACAGTATCTTTGTCAAGGTCTTCGAGCATCTCTTCTCCCATTCTTGCAAGCTTTACCTCAGTGTAACGCATGGCGGCTGGAGAGTCGCCGTCGATAGAACCGAAGTTGCCTTGCCCAAAAACAAGAGGATATCTTAGAGACCACTCCTGCGCCAAACGCACCATAGTGAGATAGATAGAGGAGTCACCATGAGGGTGATACTTACCCATAACTTCACCTACGATACGCGCTGATTTCTTGGTATCACCAGAGAAGGTGTTGCCAAGTTCATTCATTCCAAACAACACCCTGCGATGAACGGGTTTGAAACCATCTCTGACATCGGGAAGGGCACGCGACACAATAACCGACATCGAATAGTCGATGTAGGCGCTTTTCATTTCCGATTCAATATTAATCGGAATAATCTTATCGTCTCCTTGCATTTTCTAAAATCTTATTAATCGCCGCAAAAAGGTGAGTAGTTTTTATACCCTGCAAGATTGATTATTAATCTGATTTTGGCTCGCAGCGATTCTAACGTACAAAATTAATCATTTTTTTTATATTTAGCAACAAATGTTGTAAACGCGGTTTTGAAAGATGAGTATATTAGTCATTCGGTCGGTTCTAAACCTCAAAAAAATAATAAGCGATATAGAAAGATATAGAAAAGGGATATATGACAAGATATAAAGCGTAATAAAATTTATAATGTTTATACTTTTTTGGCACGGCAATTGTTATATAAAAGATAAAATATAATTCAAACTATTATTTGGATGAAGCACGATTTTTCAAAACAATTCCGACCTATCCTTGAAGTGGCATGGGAAGAGGCTAAGAAATATAACTCTCCCTTTATAATGTGTGAGCATTTTGTGCTTGCTGCCATTCATAAGCAGGACGGATATGCATTCAGGATTCTCAAGCAGCTTAATATACCAATTGATAAGATTGAAGCTGAGCTCGATGAATATCTGAATGAACCACACAAAACAGAAGAGACCACAACACTCTTCGAACAGCAATATAAAATTAGTCTGAGTGCTATTCGTCAGCTTCAGCTTGCAATGGCCGAGGCGCGCAAGATGAATTCTCAGGTAATAGGAGGAGAGCATATATTATTGGCTCTCATTCATGATAACAGAGGAATGGACAGTGAAATCTTGAAACATATTAAAGAGGAATATCTAAATTTTGATATCTCTATTCAGGCTATAGGTCCTGGTGATTTTCCAGGAGCCGGGATGCAGAAAGGAAACGTAAAAGGTCCGGAGGATGCATTATTCTCCGATCAAGATGACGATGAGCCGGAGTTTCCTAAGAGTTCCACCTCGAAAGGAAGCAAAGGAAAAACAAAGAGTGATACTCCTGCTCTCGACAAGTTTGGATTTGATATGACAAAGGCGGCCATGGAAGGACGTCTTGACCCGGTCGTGGGGCGTGAAAATGAAATTGAACGTCTTGCACAGATTCTTTCACGTCGAAAGAAGAATAATCCAGTGCTTATAGGTGAACCTGGAGTAGGTAAATCTGCTATAGTAGAAGGCTTGGCTCTTCGCATCGTTCAGAGAAAGGTTTCAAGAATCCTCTTTGATAAGAGAGTGATAAGTCTCGACCTTCCCGGTATGGTGGCTGGCACGAAATATCGCGGTCAGTTTGAGGAGAGGATAAAGACAGTTCTCGATGAATTGACAAAGAACCCTGATATCATTCTCTTTATAGATGAGATTCATACCATTGTGGGTGCCGGAGGTGCTCCGGGAAATATGGATGCAGCAAATATATTGAAGCCTGCGCTTGCCAGAGGCGAAATTCAGTGTATCGGTGCAACCACTCTCGATGAATATCGTCAGAACATTGAAAAGGATGGTGCCCTTGAAAGAAGATTCCAGAAGGTAATGGTGGAACCCACTTCTCCTGAGGAGACTTTGGAAATTCTCAAGCAAGTGAAGGAAAAATATGAGAACCATCACAATGTAAACTACACCGAGGGAGCATTGGAAGCATGTGTCTCACTCACTGAGAGGTATATCAGCGACAGAAATTTCCCTGATAAAGCTCTCGATGCTCTTGATGAAGCAGGCAGCCGCGTTCATATCACCAACATAGTTGTTCCTGAGGAGATTGAACTTTTGGAGAAAGAAGTTGAGGATTTGACCCAGCAGAAATTATCTGCTGCCAAGGCACAGGATTATGAGTTAGCAGCCTCTCTACGCGACAAAGTTAGTGCCACAAAGAAGAAATTGGATGCTACGAAGGCTAATTGGGAAAAATCTCTCGATTCCGAGCGACAGGAGGTAAACGAGGATAAGGTTGCTGAAGTGGTTGCAATGATGACTGGAGTGCCCACTCAGAGAATAGCCCAGGCAGAGGGAACTCGCTTAATAAAAATGGGTGAAACCTTGAAAGGCTCTGTTGTGGGTCAGGATGAAGCCATTAAAAAAGCAGTCAAGGCAATTCAACGAAACCGAATTGGTCTTAAAGACCCCAATAAACCGATCGGAGTGTTTATGTTCCTTGGCCCGACCGGTGTCGGAAAGACTCTTCTTGCGAAGAAATTGGCAGAATATCTCTTTGATTCTTCAGATGCTCTAATCAGAATGGATATGAGTGAATTTATGGAGAAATTCACTGTTTCTCGCTTAGTCGGAGCTCCTCCGGGATATGTAGGATATGAGGAGGGCGGTCAACTCACTGAAAAAGTGAGACGTCATCCTTATTCAGTAGTGCTCCTTGATGAGATCGAGAAAGCACATCCTGATGTTTTCAACTTGCTTCTTCAAGTGATGGATGAAGGACGTCTCACCGACTCTTTAGGTCGTAAGATTGATTTCAAAAACACTATTCTTATCATGACCAGCAATATAGGTTCACGTCAATTGAAAGAATTTGGTGGAGGAGTCGGTTTTAATACTTCAAATGTGTCGAAAGAACAGGCTCACGGAGTGATTTCCAAAGCTCTGAATAAGGCATTTAGTCCGGAATTTCTTAACCGTGTTGACGACATTATTATGTTCGATCAGCTTGATAAGAATGCCATATTCTCCATCATCGATATAGAATTGAAAGAATTCTATAATCGGATTGAGACCTTAGGATATAAGATGAATCTTACCGACGAAGCCAAAAACTTTATTGCTGAAAAAGGCTATGATAAGAACTTTGGTGCCCGCCCGTTGAAGAGATCCATTCAGAAATATCTTGAAGATGAGCTCGCTGAGCTTATGCTTCAACTGAATGCAGAAGGAACAATCGGAGGAGAGATCAACGTAAGCTACAAGGAAGGTGATGATAAACTTACAATAGAGTTTAAACCGCTTGTAAGTGAATAATAACATGTATGTAAAAACGGCCGCAAGATAAGTCTTGCGGCCGTTCTTTTTAATATGAGTTATTTCTTATTGTGTCAGAAAAGGATAGCTATATGGTAAGTTACAAAAGCAAAAATCCATGCCAAGGCTGTGTTATAAATCATAGAAAATGCAGAATACTTCCAAGACCCTGTTTCTCTTGAGATAGCCGCTAAAGTGGCGATACAAGGGAAATAAAGCAACACGAACACCATGAAGGCTAACGCCGAAGGAGCTGTGAATGGAGGCTGCCCGGTAACTACAGAAGGAGTCTTTAAGCGTTCTGAAAGCATCTCCGCATCATCTTCTCCAACATAAAGCACTCCAAGTGTGGAAACAACCACTTCCTTGGCAGCCGCTCCTGCAATCAGAGAAACACATGTTTTCCAACCGAACTCCATTGGACGCACAACCGGCTCAACAAACTTACCGACGTAACCTAAGATAGAATGGCTTTGTTGATATTCATTCGATATTAGTTCATCTACTTTTTCTTCTCCAAGTTTTTCAACTCTTTCAGGTTGCATTTCTGCTAACGACTCAGTTTTGAAGCTTTCAGGAATTTCCGATGAGTCATATCGGGGGAAGTAGGAGAGTGCCCATATAATTATAGAAGCAACAAGAATGAGTCCACCCATTTTTTTTAGATATTGTTCGGCCTTGGCCCACATATTCCTCATTGTTGCTTTAAAGGTTGGCATCCTATAAGGTGGAAGCTCCATAACAAAAGGAGTTTCATCATCTTTAAGCCAGAACCGCCTCATTAAACGAGCTGTCAGAATTGCAACCAAAACTCCCAAGAGATAAAGTCCTACAAATACCCATGCACCGTAATGAGGGAAGAAAGCACCAACCAACAAGACATAAATAGGGATACGTGCCGAACAGCTAATAAAAGGATTTATCAAAATTGTTATCAACCTGCTTGATTTGCTTTCAATAATCCTTGTTGACATAATAGCGGGCACATTACAGCCAAATCCCATTACCAGAGGTATAAACGATTTGCCATGCAATCCCATTTTATGCATGAGTTTATCCATGATAAAAGCAACTCGGGCCATGTATCCGGAATCCTCCATAAAGGAGATGAAAGTATATAGGATAAGAATATTAGGAAGGAAAACTATCACTCCTCCCACACCTCCAATAATTCCATCAAGAATCAGATCTTTCAATGGACCATCCGTCATCTTTTCTCCTATAATATTGGAGAACCAACCAACTAAGGATTCAATCCATTCCATAGGGTAGGAACCTATTTCGAAAGTGGCCCAAAACATTAGCCACATTATTGCGCAGAAGATAGGAAATCCGAAAAGTTTATTAGTGACAAAGGTATCAATAATCTTTGTGGATTTCTCCTCTTTTGCCGTTCCACCAACTAATGTTTCGGCCAAAGCACCTTGAATAAATCCATATTTTTCGGCTGCAATAGCAGAAGTTACATCCTCATTCAGTGCTTTTTTAATTTTTTCACTTTGTTCCTTGCGTATTTCGCACCATTTATCATAACAAGGATAGGGTCGAAGCATCTCATCAATTTCGGGATCTTTCTCAAGGAATTTGATGGCGAGGAAACGAGGAGAAAAATGATGAAGGATGGAGCGGTCTTCCTTGAACTCGTCCTTTAACAATTTAACAGCTTCCTCAATCTCGGGTCGCATTTGAACGTGTATATGCCGGGTGTCTTTATTACGCATTTCATACACGTCGATAATGGTATCGAGCAATTCACTCATCCCCTTGCCGGAAGAAGCAACAGTTGGGACGCCGGGAACCCCAAGCATTTTTCCAAGGAGTTTATAATCGAGAGTTGCGCCGTTCTTCTCCAATTCATCAAACATATTGAAATCTATAACCATGCTTCGGTTCATGTCAATAAGTTCGGTGGTAAGATAAAGATTACGTTCAAGATTAGAAGAGACAACCACATTGACAATAATATCAGGTGTTTCCGCTCTTAAATAACGCATCACATAAAGTTCCTCCGGAGAATAGGCCGAGAGACTATATGTGCCGGGGAGATCCACAATCTTTAGGAGATAGCCTTTATATTTTATCACCCCCTCTTTAGCATCAACTGTTACGCCTGCATAATTTCCAACATGCTCCCTCGCACCGGAAACTTTATTAAAGATAGATGTTTTGCCACAGTTGGGATTGCCTATCAAGGCTATATTTATTATCTTATCCTGTCGAAGACTCTTCTCTTCAAAATCTTCATGCAATTCAGTATGTGGGTCTAATTCTATTTTAGAATTCACCCATTCTTCAAGCAACTGCACCTCCACAAGGTCGGCCTCGGCTCTTCTCAGGGAAACCTCATAACCCATTAGGGCATACTTCACCGGATCCATAAGAGGCGCGTTAAGAATCACACTGACTTCACGTCCCTTAACAAAGCCCATTTCCATCACGCGCTTTCTAAAAGCACCATGT
>CAZXGU010000043.1:0-8038 GCA_964640375.1 uncultured Sangeribacter sp.
TCAAAGCCATTCATTTCGACATCTCCGAAAAACTCGTCTCCTTCATCAATAAAAAAGTTGACAAACTTTGCCGCAGATATGAAAGCATCTCCGGCGTGGAAGTGAACCTCACCCTCGTAAAACCCGAAGCGGCAAAAAATAAAGAAGCCGGAATAAAGATTATTCTCCCCGGCGCTCCCGAGCTCTTCGCTTCCAAAACAGCCGACTCTTTCGAAGAAGCAATCGATCTCTCCCTCGATGCCCTCGAAAAACAGCTCGAAAAAGAGAAAGCAAAGAAATAATAAATGACACAAACACGCAAACACGCGCAGACAATTTCTAAAGTCCCCGGAAGGAAGATTTATCTCCTTTCGGGGCTTGCCATTGCAATTGTGGTTCTCCTCGTCTGGCTCTTCCCATACATAATGAATCGCACTCCCAAAGAGGCCCTTATCCGAATCCCCAAGAATGCTTCGAAGGAGATGCTGACCGATTCCTTAACGAAATATTACGGGAAAAGCTTCGCATCCAAAGTGATGAATATTTCGCGATTCCCAAACAACGACCCCTCCAAACGCTACGGCTCCTACCTTATCCCCCAGGGTGCCAACCCGCTTTCCGTGATGCGTCGTCTCACCCATGGAGCCCAGACACCCGTAAAAATCACAATCAATGGATTCCGCTCCCTCGACAATCTAACCTCACGCATCAGCGCAAAGCTCGATTTCCCGGCCGATTCCCTCAAGAGGCTCCTCGCCGAGCCCGAAGTCTTATCCCCCTACGGCCTCACCCCCGACCAAGCGCTGGCCCTTTTCGTTGACGACTCCTACCAGCTTTACTGGACCGCCTCCCCACAGGATGTCATAAAGAAAATAGGAGCTAATTACCAAGCTCTCTGGAATGATAAGCGCCGGAACCGTGCCCAAATCCTCGGTCTCTCCCCGGCGGAAATAATGACAGTCTGCTCCATCGTCGATGAAGAAACAAATGCCGCTGCCGAGAAAGGAACAATCGGCCGATTATATATCAACCGTCTTAACAAAGGAATGAAACTGCAGGCCGACCCCACAGTCCGCTTTGCCGTGGGCGATTTCACAATCCGACGCGTAAAAGGGGAGCATCTTAAAGTTGAATCCCCATATAATACTTATCGATATGCCGGCCTCCCCCCGGGTCCGATCCGAACCACCGGGAAAACCACTGTCGATGCCGTGCTCGAAAGCCCCGCAAATGATTTCCTTTTCATGTGCGCTAAAGAAGATTTCTCAGGAACCCATAATTTCGCCTCCACCTATTCCGAGCATCAGGAGAATGCCCGTCGCTACCAGAAAGCCCTCGACCAGAGAGGAATAAAATAATATGACAAGGATTAAGATCTTTCCCCTCCATATCCCTGCCAAGCCGCTTTTTATAGCGGCTATCCTTGTTTGCTCCCTTTTCCTCCCCATCCTCGCCTCCGCCGCACCTATCGCCCTCCCTGCCGTCTTCCCCATCGTAGCTGAAGCCTCCGCAGCCCAATATATCGACCCCGAAACCGGAATGGATGAAGAGGATGACGACTCCGACTATTTTATCGACCATGACTATGGCGACGAAGACTATCACCCCCTCCCCTCGCTCAAAAAACCGGAACCCAACGACTCCAACCGCAACTGGTGGTATCTTCTCCGCCACGGCCGTCTCGACACTGCCGACACAACCATCCATTATCCCAAATTCCTCAATTTCTGCATGAAAGTATATCGCTGGGCCGACAAGGCTTTCAATTCCTACGACACCACCTACGTTGTCGGAACTGGCCGACGCTGGAAACTGCGCCTCCTCAGCGACAACTGGGTCGATTCATATTATATCAACCCCGGTAAGAAAATCCCCATCCGAATGATGAGCGACCCCTATTCCAACATCGGTGCATATATCCAGTATATGGCGGTCAGCATCGGTTATTCGCTTGACATCAACAACATAATAGGAAAGAACTCCGTAAATCATCAAAAACTGGAATACACCTTCAACTGCGCCCGATTCAATATCGAAGGACACCTCTGGAAAAACACCGGAGGAACATATATCCGCACATTCGGCAAATTCAACGACGGCCATCTAATCAAGCGATATTTCGAAGGCGTGAAGCTCCAGGATTTTGAAGTGTATGGATATTATTTCTTCAACAACCGGAAATTCTCCATGGGAGCATCCTATAATTTCTCTAAATTTCAAAGAAAGAGCGCCGGCTCGGCCGTGATCGGCTTCGGATATAATAATCTCGACGTCGATATGAACCTCACCCTCCTCCCCGAGGAACTCAAACCTTTCCTTGAAGTGTCTCCCGAAAATTATAAGTTTCATTATCGAAGCTATTCCATCATATCTGGATATTCCTTCAACTGGGTGCTTAACAAACGCCTTCTCTTTAATATCTCAGCCTTCCCCGGAGTGGGCATAAACATAACCTATGAAGACAACCATGCCGGCTCCTCAAAGACTGTGGCAATGAATATCCGAGCAATGTCGTCGCTGACATATAATCTCAAGGATTTCTTTATCTGTGCAGTGGCCAAACTCGACGGGAACTGGTATGTCTCAGGTGCAAACACCCTCTTCTCATCCGTAGAAAATGCCCAGCTCAGTGTAGGCTTCCGTTTCTAAAATTTAAGTGATATGTTCCCTGCCCCCGAAAAAAAATATATGCAACGCGCCCTGCAATTGGCAGCCTACGGCGCCGGTTTCGTCTCGCCTAACCCTATGGTTGGCGCAGTGGTGGTTGCCCCCTCCGGCAGAATAATCGGCGAAGGATGGCATCGCAAATTCGGCCAAGCCCATGCCGAAGTCAACGCCATGGCCTCCATTCGCCCCCAAGATGAGCATCTGATAAAAGACTCCACCATTTATGTCACCCTCGAACCCTGCTCCCACTATGGCAAAACGCCCCCATGCTCCCTCCTCCTTATTAATAAAGGAATAGGACGCGTTGTAGTTGGCTCCCCCGACCCCTTCCCTCTCGTGAGTGGTCGAGGAATAAAAATGCTGCGCGAAGCCGGAATTGAAGTTGTTGAAAATTTCATGCAAGAGGAATGCGACGCCCTCAATCGCCGGTTCATCACCGCCCATACCAATCAGCGGCCATACATCCTCCTCAAATGGGCTCAATCATCCGATGGATTCATGGCTGCCATTAATTCCGAAGGACAACCGGAACCGGTAGCTCTATCATCTCCCCTCACATCCGTCTTGATGCACTCCGAGCGCGCCCTCTACGACGCCATTATGGTAGGCACCAACACCCTCCTCACCGATAACCCCTCGCTCACCACGCGCCTCTGGCCCGGACGCTCACCGCGCCCCGTAATATTCCAATCCCCGCGCCTCCCGAAAGAAGCAGCAATAATGAAGCGCAACCCAATAATCCTCAATCCTGCTCTTCCCCTCGAAGACTCAATGAAAATCCTATATAAAGACCATTCCATCACCTCCCTCATGGTAGAAGGAGGCCCAACCCTGCTTCAATCCTTCCTCTCCCTCGGTCTCTTCGACGAAATCCGACTCGAAATCTCACCCATAAAACTCCACCAAGGCCTCCCTGCCCCGAAAGATCTTCCACCCTTAAAAAAGCATCGGCTTAATTATCTCTTACCAAGAGATAATTAAGCCGGTTGCAAATTTACTAAAAAATTCTGATATTAACATAATTAGGGTTTAGATTTTGCTGCCCCTTTTTAAGCCGAAATGATGCTTTTGCATCGTTTTGGCTTTTTTGATTTTTGCATCTTATTGATTATTAAATCCTTGGAAGCCATCCAAATCTCTTGGTAAGAGAGCATTAAATCCTCCCAAGAGACCCAAGCCACAACCACTTGGAATGCTCCTGGATAGGCTCTTCCTTGAGATCCGAAACGAAAGCAGACGGACGGTTGATAATAATGCGTCGCAAAGCCCCCATGCAATGCAGCGCAATAGGAAAAACTACATTCAAATCTAACAGTTATGCCCCAATCAACCGAATGGTTTGCCATAAAAACCCACCAAGAATTCAGAGCAGAAGAAGAACTCGCAAAGGAATGTGAAGAGATTCTTTTCCCGAAAACTAAAGAAAAGCTCCCCGGCAAAAAAAACCGAATCAAAGCAATAATCCCAAGAGTCCTCTTCATAAAAACCACCCGCGACCGCGCCCTTCAGCTCGAACTCCAAGGGCGCCGTCAACCCGAACTCTCCGTCCCCTTCTGGATCTACCGTTATCCATCCAACAACCGCATCCAAGAAATATCACCCTCCTCAATACGGCTCCTGCGCCTCCTCACAGCCACCGACTCCACACGCTGCCAAATCTTCACCAAAACCGACTTCAAAGAAAACCAGCAAGTTAGAATCATCGGAGGCCCCTTCCAAGGCTACGAAGGAACCGTGACCCGCGTAAAGCGCGACCGCCACGTCATAGTCCGAATCGAAGGGATCTGCCTTGTCATGCTCCCCTTCATCCATCCCGACCTCCTCCAGCCAATCGAATAAAATAAGCTAAAAAATAAGAGCAGCTTGGCTCTGTGCCAGAGCTTTAGCTCTAAAGAAGCTAAAAAATAAGAGCAGCTTGGTTCTGTGCCAGAGCTTTAGCTCGCAGAAAAAAAATGAGTGGTTTAGCTCCCAAAATCCCGGAAATTGAAGCTTTAAATCTCGGCAGCCCCCGCGAAGCCTATAGAGCAGCCATGCTCCTCTGCCTCGCCTCCCGCCAAGCCGCAGCCCTCATCCCCGGCGGCAACCTCAGCCCAATCTCCTCAACGCGCCGCCAGGCAAGAGAATGGATAGAAGCCATCGATGCCCGTCTCAGCGCCTACTCCCCCGCCGAAGCCCTCACCCTCCTCACACCCTACGACTACCTCCACCGCCTCGCATATAGCGCTCCCCCTCTCCCAGGCCAATTCACCCCTCACCTCCTCCGCGCCTTCAGCGCCATGCTCAGCGGAGACACCGCCATTGACCAATACGAGCTCCACCGCCACATCACAGCCGGAATAAAAGCCAACGATCGCGCCCTCATGGGCGCTCCCCTCAAATGGCAATCCCTCCAACTCGCCCGCTGGCACAAAGAAATCTCCCTCCTCCTCTCCGAAAAAGAAGCAGAAGCAGAAGAAACCGAATCCTCTCTCCCCAAATCTAAACTAAAAGCCGCCATTCCACCCGCAGCCATCCTCCTCTCCACCGACCTCACCGCCTTTGAAGGCCGCAACCAAACCGCCTTCAAGCAGCAAATAGTAACCAGCTTCCTCCCCCTCATCCAAAATCAGGTAGAATCCTTAAAAAAATCGGAATCAATCAAAGAATCCGAATCAACCAAGGAATCCGGTTTCATTCCCAGTTCCATCTCCTTCCTCTTCCACTCATCCCCCTACCTCCCCTCATCGCTCCGAGCGTCCCTCCTCGCTCAGCTCGAAAAAGCCCTCCAGCAAAGCTATCTCTTCCCATTGGAAAGAGAATCCCTCTAAAAAATGGAAGAAAAAACCTCGCGAAGCCGTTTCCGCCAGAAGCTCTGCTTCGATAAAAAACCTCTCCCTCCAAATATCCATCCCAACCAGCAGGTTCCAGCGCTGTGTGAGGCGCCCGCGCGCCAAAGGGGCAAAAATGGTAGTTAGCCCATAATTCTCAAGATTTAGAATTAAACTCGTATGTCATCTGCCGTCTCGTCCAATAAAAAGACAATAGCTAAGAATACACTGATGCTTTATTTCAGAATGCTCTTAGTAATGGGTGTAACTCTCTATACCTCCAGAATTGTCTTAGCAGAATTAGGCGTCGTAGATTATGGTATCTTCAATGTAGTTGGAGGTATCGTCATAATGTTCTCTTTTGTGAATGGAGCAATGGCTCAATCCACACAACGTTTTCTCTCCTATGAACTTGGACAAGAAAATTCCGCTAATCTTGAAAAAACATTTAAAACTGCCGTCACGATACATCTAATTATTGCGGGGATAATTTTCTTTCTTGCAGAAACTTTAGGCTTATGGTTTCTGAATAATATAATGAATATTCCTGCTGATAACATGTCGGCAGCAAACTGGGTGTATCAGTGTTCCATTATTACTTATGTTATTTCAATTATTCAAGTTCCATATAGCGCAAGTGTAATAGCTCATGAAAAGATGCAGTTTTATGCTTATTTGGGAATTATAGAAGTGATTCTAAAGCTTGGAATGGCTTTCTCAATTGCGCTCGCTCCTTATTTTAAACTTCAGCTCTACTCTTCCCTGATATTAATTATAACCCTTACCGTTTTTCTTATTTATTTATTTTTTTGTAAGAAAAAATTTCATGAATGTAAATTTGGGTGGTATTATCAAAAAGAACAGTTTAAATCAATGTCTTCCTACGCTGCTTGGAGCACATTTGGTTCTCTTGCTTGGGTTGGCAAATCACAAGGATTGAATTTACTACTTAATGTATTTTTTGGTCCAGCTGTCAATGCAGCCTATGGAGTAGCAAACCAAGTAAATACTGCTGTTAACAGTTTTGTCCAAAATTTCTCAACTGCCTTAAATCCACAGATTGTAAAAAATTATTCGGCAGAGAATTATGGCGAGATGCAACAACTAATGATCTACGGGGCAAAGTTGGCTTTTTTTCTTATGCTTATTATTGCATTTCCTGTAATCATGGTCACTAATAATCTATTACATTTATGGCTTGTAAAAGTGCCGGATTTCGCTGTAGTTTTCACTCAACTCGTCATTCTAAATTCTCTTATAGAATCCTTCTCATTTAGCATGGGAACAGGCATTCAAGCTACCGGTAAAATCAAATGGTATCAGATAATTATTGGCTCAACCTTATTACTAAATATCCCAATTTCCTACATTCTTTTAAAAATAGGATTTCCTCCACCTGTAGTTTTCATTGTCAGCATCTCTCTTGCACTATTTACAATTGGAGAAAGACTCTCAATTATGAGGAAGAATATTCCCGGATTCTCAATTAGGAAATTCTGCAAAATTGTTTTTCTACCCGCATTTATGATAACTCTGGTATGTTGTTTCACATATTACCTTTTCCATTGTGTATTGATAATGGAAAAAATAAACTTTATAGTGGTGGCTTTAGCTTCATTATTATTAACAATACTCCTTGAAGCAACTTTAGGGCTTAATTCAAAAGAAAGATCATATTTTTCTAAAATCATCCGTTCAAAGATTCATATTCCAGGCTCTAAGCGAGTTTAAATGCCTAAAGAAATGAAATCAATTTTATATAGAAAACAAAAACTATTTTTCTTTCTTTCTTTTTTCTTACTGATACTATGTGCAACCACTTGGTTCTTCTTTGGCAATATCAATTTTAAAAGAGAAGGCTCTTCTGAAGAAAAAACAATCCATCTGTCGATTGATGATGCAGAATGTATCACAGATCTCATTATTAACCGAGATACATACTCATCAATATTTGATAACCCTTTTTTACAATATCTGAAAGAGCTCCACGAAAAATATGGAATAAGAATTACCCTATATACCTTCAGCAAGTTTCAAAATCGGTCTAAGAGTCAAAATATCATTCATGTATCAGAGCTTCCAAAAGAATTTTTTGAAGAGTTTCTATCTAATTCTGACTGGTTGAAAGTTAGCTTTCATTGGGAAAGTATGGACTTTAAAAAAGAAATTCCTGCCAATGAATTTGAAAAAGCATTTCAAGAAGTGCATCAAACCTTTTGTCATTCATCCGACTCCTCTGTGTGGGCATCTGCAATTCGGCTTCATTATTTTTTCGCACCCGATTCATTGATGAACCATTTGCAAGACGTAAAAACATTACTTTGTGCAGACAATGAGGAAAGACTATCTTATAATCTTACTCCACACGAAGTGAAAGTTCTTTCCACTAACCAACAGTTTTCAAAGAATGGCATCATGTATAGGCCCACTAATCTTCGAATCGAAGACCATCCATTTAATATCCGTAGTGAAATAAAGAAAAATTGCAACCAAGACACCTTGGTTATTTTCACCCATGAATGGGCTATTAATTCCCAGCCTATCAAAGATATTTTGATAAAGTTGGTTAAAAATCACACCCTAAG
>CAZXGU010000043.1:8048-18951 GCA_964640375.1 uncultured Sangeribacter sp.
TCACACCATAAGAATCAACGCCCTGAATAGATACAATTTCGAGAGAACCATAAAATGGCTTAATCAAAATAATTATAACTACTCATTCCTTTAAATCAAAAGATATTAAACAAGCAAAGATATAAAATGGATAAAATCAAACGATTCATAGATATTCAAGTTCCCGTAACAACTTGTACCTTACGATGTCATTACTGTTACATTACACAGCATCGTTTATTCTCAGCAGCTGTTCCTAAGTTTAAATATTCAGCTCAACAAATAAGGAAAGGCTTATCAAATAAACGTTTGGGAGGTGCTTGTCATATAAATATATGTGGTAACGGGGAGACTCTTCTCCCACCGGAAATGACCGATATTGTCAGGGGATTGCTGGAAGAAGGCCATTATATAATGATCGTTAACAATGGGACTATTACCGCCCGTTTTAAGGAAATGATGGAACAATATCCTCCTGAATTAAAAAAGAGACTTGGATTTAAATTCTCATTTCATTATCTCGAACTCAAACAAAAGAATTTAATGGATAAATTTTTTGCTAATATTCAGTTGGTAAGAGATAATGGTTGCTCATTTTCTTTAGAGATGACTCCTTCAGATGAGCTGATTCCTTATATAGAAGATGTGAAAAAGGAATGTATGGAGCGACTTGGAGCATTGTGCCATGTGTCTGTGGCTCGTGATGAAAATAAACCGGGATTTGAGATTCTTACAAAATTATCAAGAGAAGAGTATCTGGCAACTTGGGGACAATTTAAATCTTCCTTCTTTGATTTTAAGATGAGTATCTTTAATCAACAGAGAAAAGAGTTTTGCTATACTGGTAGATGGGGTGGAATTCTGGACTTGGCTACCGGGGAATTGAGAGCCTGCGATAGAACCAAACTCCGTCAAAATATTCTTGATGATCCCGAAAAACCCATTAATTGGCAACCAATTGGAAAATGCAACAAAGCACATTGCCATAACGGTCATGCGTGGCTCGGACTTGGTATGATTCCGGAATTAGTTACTCCTACTTATGCAGACATGCGCGATAGAGTTGATCGACAAGGGCATTGGCTCCAACCGGAAATGAGAGCATATTTGAGTCAAAAATTAGCCGATGGCAATGAACTTCTCGATAAATCTGAAAAGAAAAGGATTATGAGAAAGGCTTCTATTGATAATGCTCTCTGGAATCTGCGTGAGAAGGCTGCTAAGGTGTATCACTCCATTAAGAAATAACATGGATTTCCAAGAAAAAATAGAGGAATTAAAGGAAATAATACGTGAGCGCCTTCTTCCTATAATGGGAAAGAAAGCTATTCTTGTAGATGCCCCCTATTATAATAATATCGGGGATGTGCTTATCTGGCAAGGAATTGTGGATTTTCTTAAAGATAATGGGATAAAGTTGGTGGCCACTTCAAGTGGAGACACCTTCACTTTCCCCGAAATAAATCAAGACACCACAATCCTCATGATGGGAGGGGGAAACTTCGGTGATTTGTGGAGATGGGCGCAAGACATGAGGTTAAAAGTGATTGAAAGATACCCGAATAATCGCTTAATAATGTTCCCTCAGTCAGTATGGTATGAAGATGAATCCTTAATCGACAAGGATTCTGAAATAATGGCTCGACATCAAAATCTTTATTTGTGCGCCAGAGACAAGTGGAGTTATGATTTCTTTAAAAAATTTTTCAGTTCCAATCACATTATTCTTGTTCCTGACATGGCATTTTATATCAACGAGTCTGTGCTCAAAGCTTTCAGGAACAAAAGGAGTGAAAAAAAATTATTTTTCCGTCGATTAGATAAGGAGATAACAGCCACCACTCCTAAATCTATAGGAGAAGAATACGATATTAGAGATTGGCCAACTATTGAAAAAGAATATCCAATTTTTAAAAGGATTAAACAAGGAATCAATCTGGCTCACAGATTTAGAAATTTTAATGCCTTACACAAATTTACCCTCAAAACTGTAGATAAGATAGCGAATAGCAATATCCGTAAAGGAATGGTTCGAGAGGGTGGTGACTTTTTATCTAATTATTCTCACATCACCTCCACCCGCTTGCATGCTATGATTCTTGGAGTTTTACTTCATAAATCTGTGGATTATATGGATAATTCCACAAGGAAATTATCTGCTTTCGCAAATTCATGGCTTAATAATCTTCCACAATTAAAACCCTATGAGCGAAATTAAGGTTTCAGTTTTAATCCCTGTTTACGGGGTTGAGAAGTATATTGAGAAGTGTGTTAGATCTTTGTTTGATCAAACTCTAACTGATGGAATTGAATTTATATTCACCGATGACTGCACTCCTGATTCAAGCATTAAAATAGTTGAGCAAGTTTTAGAAGAATACCCCCACCGCAAGTCTCAGGTGAAAATGCTTCGGCATTCTGAAAACCAGGGGCTTGCTGAGGCACGCGTCACAGGTTTAAGAGCTGCCTCAGGTGAATATGTGATTCATTGTGATAGCGATGATTGGGTTCATCCTAATATGTATGAACTTTTATATACGGAGGCAAAAAAGAATGATGCCGATATAGTGGGTTGTGATGCCTACCATGTTTTCCCTAATAGAACCATTATAAAAAAGGAGGCTTTCGACCTCAACCAGGATAAATTGGTTTCGGAACTGATTCTTAGTCGTTCATTGGATGGTTATTTATGGAATAGAATGATTCGCAGATCCTTTTATATAAAAGGAGAATATCGTGCAGATAAAGGAACAACTCTGCTTGAAGATATGGCTGTCACTGTTCCAATACATGCCTCCACTAAAAAGGTGGCCTATGTTCCGCAGCCTCTATACTATTATCGCCGAACCGATGAGCAATCTATGTCAGCGGCCCTAAGCAATAGGAATGTCAGCTCTGCAATTGCAGTGCTTGAAAAACTCAAGGAGCTCCCCCTCAAACAACAATGGCTCGACGCGATCGATGCCCGTCAAAAGAGTTTTCTTTTTTCGAGAGCGTTATCTTTCAGAGGATACAACTATATAGGGTGGAGAGAAATTGAACTGCAGTTTATAAACTCACATAAACTACCCCTTATACCTGTCCAGAAAGTATCCTGCATATTATTGAGTCACAAATTAGACTGTTTGCAGTATCTCTTGATGCTCTCAAATAAATTCTTTAATCCCAATTTATGGATTAAACGAATTAAACATCGATTCCATAAATAACAACGAATTAAACATCGATTATATAAATAACATGGAATCTCCAAAAGTAAGTGTGATAATTCCGGTTTATGGAGTAGAACAATATATCGGGCGTTGCTGTGATAGTTTGTTCCGCCAAACAATGAAGGAGAACATAGAATTTATTTTTGTCAATGATGCTTCTCCCGATAATAGTGTAAAAGTAATATCCGATAAATTGCTTGAATATCCGGAAAGGAAACATCAGGTTAAGATAATTGAACATAAAAAAAATCAAGGTCTCGCTGCTGCTCGAAAAACAGGCATCAAAGAGGCTAAAGGTAAATACATTATACATTGTGATTCCGACGACTGGGTGGAACCGGATATGTATAAGAAAATGTATGACACAGGTGAGGCAGACGACGCCGATATTATAATCTGTGATTACTATGTCAACTATTTAAATTCTCAGGTTATAATGAAGCAGTCCGTTCCTAATAATCGAGTTGACTTAGTTCAGAAATTATTACGAGGAGATCTTCATAACAATGTATGGTCTAAAATGATTCGAAAAGAAATATATGACAAATTTCCATCAGTTTATGAAGAGGGTATCAATATGTGGGAAGATGTGAGTGTTATCTCACGGTTAGCTTTTTATTGTAATAATATTTCTTATCTCCCCCTTCCCTTATACCATTATTCTCAGGAAAATGAGAATGCGCATACCCATAAATGGAAACCTCAATTCACCGACAATATTCTTAGAGCCGTAGATAAAAACAAAACATTTTTCAAGAACACTCACATATCTACCGCTGCATTGGAACAACGCGCATATTACTCTATCCTCTGTAATGCGTCTCATTCAGAACGTAAGCAACTATTAGAGACCATCAGAGGCTCTTTTAATCATATTGATTATTCTATATATTCTCCTTATCGAAAACTGGTGGCTTGGTGTCTTTTTCATTCCCATAATCGTCTGGCTGATGGTATAATGGGATTCAAACAATGGCTTGTAAAGAAGCTGAGATAACAGAGTTATGGGAATTATTTATCTTCTTCTGATTGGAGAAATAGCTCTCTTTGCAGGATTCTCTAAGACCAATATCCCTGCAAAGCGGTTCCTTCCATACATTTTAATGTTTTCCTTGGCTTTTATTATGGGGATCCGTTATAATGTAGGCTTGGATTATCCGGTATATGAAGAAGTTTTTGACAATCCTTATAGCTGGTATAGAGGAAGCATGGAACCTCTTTGGCTTTTCTCTATGGACACCCTTCGATCCTTTTCTTTTAAAGCCCGGACTTTCTTCTTTTTAACTTCCTTTCTTTATGTTTACGGATATTATGTAGGTTTTAAACGCCTGTCACCTCAGATTTATATCTCTTTTCTCCTTTTTATTGTGATTGATACTTATGGGGAAGGAAGCAATACCATCCGACAGACATGTGCCCAAGCTGTGCTTTTCGCCGGATCTAACTACTTTTTAGAAAAGAATTGGAAAAAGTTCCTTCCTTACGCAATTGGTGCTGTAATATTGCATCTCTCTGCCTTCATGGGTTTAGCTATAATGTTTGGCTGCCGATTAAAATCCAAATACTGGGTGCAATATCTTCTCGTGATTTTATCTTTTGTAGCCGGCCCAATTATAATGGACAGGATTCTCGGGTTCCTTTTTGCCGCAGTCATGGTCGTTGGTAAATATCAATATTCTCCTGATTCATTTGACCCCGGAGTCTCTACTGGCTCTTTAAGAATACTATATACTCTTGTTGGTCTTCTCATCATTGGGTTAGCACAAATCTCAAAATCAAAAACTCAACCAAAATGGCTCTATATTCTGGTTAATCTGGTAATTGCAGGTGTGGTGATATATAATATTTTTTATCTTTTCCTCCCTGTTAATCGCCTAAACAAATATTGCTTCCCATTCATAACATTGGCTTTACCTATCCTCTGTAAACGGATTAAGCTCAACAGCCGATATCTGATAGAGGGGAGCATAGCTTTTGGTTTCCTATTATTCCTATTAAAGACAGCCATGGCAAATCCTTATAATTTTGATTTCTACTTTATTTGATTTCAATGAATCAACCATGAAGAAAAAACGAATCCTTTATATTGTATCATCCCTTATAAAGTCAGGGCCTATTGTTGTCCTTCAGAATCTTATTAGTCATCTTGATAAAAACAAATTTGAGGTTGCCATCGTCAAACTCATGGCCGATGAACCCCAAAGATCTATAACCAATCAATTTCTTGAGGAGGGAATCAAGGTATATGAAATGGGGCTCAACAAGATGAAAATTGAGCTTTCCCCTAACAGAGTTGCAAAAAAAATTGACAAGGTTATCAACGATTTTAATCCTGAGGTGATTCATACTCATGGGTATCAAGCACTACTGTGTGCAACTAATATTAAATATAAAATTCCTGTTATGGAAACTTTACACAATATTTCAGGACAGGATTTTATAATGGGGCATGGTAAATTAATTGGTTCTTATATGAACCATAGATATTTAAACGCCCTTAAAAAAAGTTCTTATGCAATTGCGATCTCAGATGCAGTGCAAGAATATTATTCTTCTATTATCCCATCACTGCCGATTGAGGTGATTCCTAATGGAGTTCAAGATGTTCCAGCCGACTTACCCACAAAGACTGAATTAAGAAAGGAGATGAACCTTTCCAAGGATGATTTTATTTTTGTGGTAATTGGGAGTTTAAATGATAGAAAGGATCCAACTGCCATAATAAAAGCTTTTAAAAAAGCTTTCCCTCCAATCTCGAATCCAAATGTTCGATTATTCTTCCTGGGTAAAGGATACTTAGAGAAGGAATGTAAAATTCAAATCGGAACCGACAACAGAATCCAACTTTTAGGATGGAAGGCAGAACCTTATAAATATTTGAAATTAGCCGATTGGAGCATCACTGCTTCCCACTCAGAAGGTTTCGGACTTAATTTCATTGAATCATTAATAGTGGGATGCCCTATTATTTCTACCAATATACCAGCTTTCAAAATATTTGACCAACTTTTCTCTGACTTAAAAGAATATAAGTTTAATCCTGGTGACATAGAGACGTTGTCAAAACTGATGAGAAAAGCCTTGGAAGAAAAAGTTGATTCCTTAAAATTAATCAAGCAAGCCGATAAATATTACTCCTCCAGAATAATGGCAGAGAAATATGCCGCTGTGTATGATCAATTAGCAACTAAATAGTTTAGCAAATGGTAAATAGTAAATTGGGCGCAAAGAAAAACATCGGGATTATTACCCATTATGATGTCCATAATCATGGAGCCCTTCTCCAACTTACCGCCCTTATTAAAGTTCTCCAAAATAAAGGAATTGATGCCGCTGCCCTGCAATTTGATAAGAACTATGATTTTATGGGTAAAGCATTGAAAGCTAAATATGAAATCTCAGTTAAGTCGATTGGTATCTACCTCAAATATCTTAAGGACAAGGGTTTTGGATGCACAAAATTCAATTTTAAAAAAAGACAGATTCTAAATAAGTATAAACAAGACAAGGAAATAATTGGCGCATATTATAGCGAGTCGCCTGATCTGGATGCCGTGATTGTAGGAAGTGATGAAGTTTTTGCTCTCCATACTGGCCCGACCCCTGTTTTCTTTGGTTTATGCCTTCCGACTGAGAATGTGTTTTCTTATGCGGGAAGCTTCGGACCTACTACTTACGAGGATATCGTTAAACACCATTGTGTCCCATTCATCAAAGCTGGCTTATCAAATATGAAAGGAGTTTCTGTCAGGGACATAAATAGTGCGCAAATCGTAGAAAAACTTTTAGGCAAAACACCGCCAATTGTAGTCGATCCTGTGCTCCTCTACGGTTACAATGATGAAATCGCAACTTTCACCCCAACCAAGGAAAAATATCTTTTGATTTATGCTTATGATGATCGCATGAACGACCCGGAGGAAGTGAATGCAATCCGAGAATATGCCAAAAGAAAAAACTTAAAAATTATTTCTCCCGGGTTTTACCATTCTTGGTGTGATGAGAATGTGAATGTAGATCCTATTGAATTATTAAGGTATTTTAAAAATGCAACTGAAGTGATTACTGACACATTCCACGGATGCGTTATGTCGCTTATTACTGGTGCGAAATTCGTTGTCAAAACGCGCGAAAGTAATTATTTCAAACTCTCTAATCTTCTTGAAGAATATGAATTAAAATCAAGATTACTTCAGAGTTGGGAGTCCCTTGATGAAATTATGGCTCCAGAAATTGATTACACGCAAGTTAATTCAGCAATCGAGCATCGACGATCTGAATCTATGAATGTTTTAGATAAATTTTTGGAGATGATTTAATAAGGTAAAGCCATGAATGTAAACGATCCTTCTCAAATAAGGGCCTGCACAAGTTGTCAACTGTGTGGGGCCGTCTGTCCCACTTCTGCAATAACTATTAAACCTAATTCTCAAGGATTCTATCGGCCGCAAATCGAGGATGAGAAATGCATCAATTGTGGACTCTGTGTGCAGAATTGTTATAAATTTGACCATGATATTAGGAAGACTTCAAATTGGACAAATAAAAGAATCTTTGCTGGATGGGCTAAAGACGGCAATGTAGTAAAAACTACTACTTCTGGTGGAATTGCCGATATTTTAGCCAGAATGCTTATTCAAAAAGGCTACGTATGTATTGGCGTAAGTTACGATAATCAATCTAACTGTGCTATTGGAAAAATTGCCAGCACTCAGGAAGAGACAAATGATTTTCGTGGGTCAAAATATATCCAATCTATTTCTGTAGAGGCTTTCAAAGAATTTGTTAGCAAACAAAAGAATCAAAAATTTGCCGTTTTTGGTTTGCCGTGCCAAGTATATGCCATCGATCGTTTCTTAAGAGCAAAAAAGAATCGAGACTCACATATATTAATCGATTTATTTTGTCATGGGTGCCCTTCGCTTAATCTTTGGAAAAAATATCTTAAGGAAACATTTGAAAAAACAGAGGCTAAGAAAGTGCTTTCAGTAAATTTCCGAAGTAAAGCAAGAGGCTGGAGAAAGTATTGCATTCAAACTGTGGTGCAAACTCCGAAGGGTAAAAAGACTATTCTATCTTCTAAACTTAACGACCCATTTTACACATTATTCTTTTCGGATGAAATTCTCAATGACTCATGCAATGATTGTGAGATAAGGAGTACTCTTGAATACACCGATATTCGTTTAGGTGATTTTTGGGGTGGAAGTTATATTTCAAATTCTACTGGTGTTTCAGGGATAACAATATGCAGTAAAAAGGGGCAAGAGATATTCGATGATATAAAAAATGAGATTCATTATGAAGATCAGGTGTTTTCTAATTTCTTGCCTTTTCAAAGTTATGATAAAAATTATTCGGTCTCCCCTGAATTACGAGCCAAGCTTCTTCAACAATTAGCAGATTCTTCTGTTAGTTTATCTACTTCTAAAGACACCTATCTCTCATCTCTTCCCCTAAAAAAAAGAGTCCTGATTCAAATTAAAAATATCATTAAGATATTACCTCTCTCCTTTGAATCAAAATTCAGAAAATTAGTATATTCATTCCATGGATCATAAACCACCCAAACACTTCCTATAATAGTCAAAAGACTTAGCCCTTCCCAGGAAGGACTATCATCGCCTTTTTATAGTTTTCTACTTTTCTTTACGTCCTTTCTTTACGCATTTTTTTAACGCTTACCTATGAAACTGAGATGTCTTGAAGCCATGCGCTTCATTTTCATGACTATGATCTGTCTATGGCACTATCAAGGACGCCATGGATTAATGACCCACGGGTATATTGGAGTTGAATTTTTCTTCATCTTGTCGGGAATCCTACTTTTCAAATCTTATGATAAGATTAATCCACTCTCCCCTCTTGACTATTCTATAAAAAAATTTAAAAGGTTCTTCCCTAAATATTTTGCTGGATTAATAATCTCATTTTGTGTCTTATCCCTTGGTCCACATCTTTTGAAAAATGATTTCTCCTCTATTTTTAATGATATCCTCAGAATTATTCCAGAAGCATTTATGATTCAAAACGTCGGATTCTACCAAGGGGGAATTAATTATCCTCTTTGGTATCTATGCGTGCTTTTAGTGGGAGGAGGGCTTATTTATTCTCTGCTTTATTTATATAAAAACGGTGCCATCAATCTTTTCATCCCGGTACTAATTATCGCCACCTATTCGCTTTTAGTATCTAATTCGCCCAATCATAGCTTAGAAAACTTTAATACCATAGGCGTGATATATTTACCCATGGCAAGAGGATGCGCTGATATAGGATTGGGCGTACTTATTGGATATTTAGTTAAGGAAAAAAGCATTTACTTTAAGCGCAATATTAGTATAATTAATCTCTTGGCCATAGGAGCATTTGCCATGAGTATAGTATCTCACTTCCTTTTATATGACATTGATGTATATACTCTAATCTTCTTCACACTATTACTTATCGACTGTCTTATCCCTGGATCTCTAATGGGGAAAGTATTTAATCACAAAATATGGGAAAAACTTGGAAAAACCACATTCAGTATGTTGGTTCTCCATGCCTCTATTATAGCAATCTGCAGTAAGTGTATCACACCGATTATTCCAATACTCATTGTTAGGGTAATAATTTATCTGCTTATTCTTATAGGCGCTTCATTACTATTGGACTATTGTTTCGACGTCTTCAAGCAGAAAAAAAAACGTAAGAACTCATTCACCGCGGATTAATATTAAATCTTCACCTGAGGATGATATAACAAATTTCTATTTCTCACCTCTTAAAAGTTTTCATTCTCCACTCTCCTCAATAAGTCGCTCATGCACACCCCTTTTTCTGTTTTGATGTCGCTCTATATAAAAGAGCGACCTGAGTTTCTATACGAGAGTCTCAACTCCGTGTTCTCCCAAACTCTTCCTCCCGACGAAGTAATCTTGGTTCTGGATGGTCCAATTACTAAGCCTCTTCAAAAGGTAGTAGATGATTTTTCTAAGAGATTCAAGCAATTAAAAATCATTCCTCTGCCTCATAATAAGGGGTTAGGTAGAGCCTTAAATGAAGGCCTGAAGCACTGTTCTTACGATCTCGTGGTTCGCATGGATACCGATGATATCTGCTTTAACTATAGATTTAAAAAGCAAGTTGACTATATGGCTTCTCATCCGGAAGTTGATGTGTGTGGAAGCTGGATAACAGAATTTGAAAATACCCCTGAAAATATCTTATCAACTCGCCAAGTCCCAGAAGACAGTAAACAGATTGCAACCTTTATTAAGGGAAGGAATCCTTTTAACCACCCTACAGTTATATTTAGAAAACAAGCAGTGTTAAGGGTGGGAGGATATCAACATTTTTATCTTCTGGAAGATTGGTATCTTTGGGCTCGAATGTATGTGGCAGGGGCAAAAATGCACAATTTGCAAGAACCCCTACTATATTTTAGAACCTCTCCTGACATGATGAAACGTAGAGGAGGAGTAAAGTACGCTAAAAGCTGTCAGGAATTATTCAAGTATTTTAAAAAGGCCGGTATTATAAATAGTAGAGAATATTTGTATTTCTCTTCTATTAAATACTGCGTGGCTATTATGCCGAACAGTGTAAGGAAATTAGTTTACAATACTTTCCTGCGGAATAAAGTTAGGGGGCCGAAAAAGTATCAACAAAAAAGTAAGTAGCTGGTAAAAATTAATGAACAGATAAAACGAAGTTATTTTTGAGTTGAT
>CAZXGU010000044.1:0-18748 GCA_964640375.1 uncultured Sangeribacter sp.
GGAGAGCAGTGGTAATAGACGGGAACATGGTTGGAGTTGGTATAATAATCCTTATCAGTCACCCCGGGAATGACACCGAACGTTTTACGATCTTTTTTAGTGAATTTTCCTGAGAGACCTTCGGCTGGAGTGGCTAATACCGAGAAATTATGGCCATATTCTTCGCAAAACTCATTTACGCGGCTGCGCATGTGTTTCACAATTTTGAGACCAAGCGCTTGAGCTTCCTCGCTTTCCCCATGGTGCTTTCCGGTAAGAGCAATCAGACATTCAGCCAGACCGATAAAACCGATACCGAGTGTGCCTTGATTAATAACCGACTCGATGGTGTCGTTTTTATCAAGCTCAGATGCGCCATTCCAAAGCACGCTCATCACAAGAGGGAATTGTTTTGCAAGAGCTGTTTTTTGGAATTCATATCGTTCATTGAGTTGAAGGGCAGTTATATCGAGCACATAGTCGAGTTTTTCAAAGAACTTGGCAACTCGTTCTTCCTTATCCTGTATGTTCATACATTCTATGGCCAGACGCACGATATTGATAGTGGAGAAAGAGATATTGCCGCGTCCAATGGAAGTTTTTTCTCCATAACGGTTTTCAAAAACGCGAGTTCGGCAACCCATAGTAGCCACTTCATATTTATAGCGCTCCGGATCTTCAGGATTCCATTTTTCATGGTGATTGAAGCTTGCATCGAGATTCAGGAAATTTGGGAAGAAACGGCGAGCCGTGACTTTGCAGGCCAATTTATATAAATCATAGTTGGGATCCTCCGGAAGATAGGAAACTCCTCTTTTCTTTTTCCATATTTGAATAGGGAAGATTGCGGTGGCTCCATTTCCCACACCTTCGTAGGTGGATTTTAGAAGTTCGCGAATAACGCAGCGACCTTCTGCCGAAGTGTCCGTTCCATAATTAATAGAAGAGAACACCACTTGATTTCCTCCACGCGAGTGAATAGTGTTCATATTATGGATAAATGCTTCCATGGCTTGATGCACTCTGCCCACTGTGCGGTTCACGGCGTGCTGAATATATTTTGCATCGCCCTCTAATCCGGTAAGATCATCAGGAAGGAAATCTTTAATTTCGGCTTGATAGAGGTGAGAAAGATCTTTTTCCACAAATTTCTCCAGGTTTTTAATCTCCTCGATATAAGACGACCTTACATAAGGAGCAAGGTAGAAATCAAAGGCTGGAATTGCCTGTCCTCCGTGCATTTCATTCTGGGCAGTTTCGAGGGAGATACAAGCAATTACGCTTGCGGTCTCTATTCTCTTTGCCGGACGAGATTCACCATGACCGGCAATAAAACCGTTACGAAGAATCTTTTCAAGTGGATGTTGCACACATGTAAGCGACTTTGTGGGGTAGTAGTCTTTATCGTGAATATGAAGATAATTGTTTTTCACAGCCGTTTTTACTTCAGGGCTGAGAAGATAGTCGTCAACAAATGGTTTGGTGGTTTCGCTGGCAAACTTCATCATCATTCCCGCGGGAGAATCCGTGTTCATATTGGCGTTCTCACGAGTGATATCATTGTTCTTAGCCTCAATAATCTCCAAGAACATATCGCGTGTTTTAGCTCTGCGTGCTATTGAACGTTGGTCGCGATAAGCGATATAGCGTTTTGCTACATCCTTACGTTTGGATTTCATCAGTTCCATTTCCACACGGTCTTGAATTTCCTCGACGGTCATCCGGTTTTTTCCGCTCATGCCAATGCGGTCGGTTATTTTCTGAAGTAGAGATTCATCTTCGCCAGTCTCTGTTTGGAGCATAGCTTTTCTAATGGCGGCTTTGATTTTCTCCTCGTTATAGCCAACAACTCGGCCGTCTCGTTTTTCAACTATCTGTATCATCGTGAGGTCAAACTAATGAAGTGGTTAAAGGTTAGTGTATTGTTAATGAAAGTGCACTTTTACCTGTAGAAATAAGTTTCCTTTCACAATGCAAAGATAGAACAAGAGTCTTAATTCTACAAATTTTTTTAAATAAAAAAGCTAACTCTTCTTTTCGTTTTGGTAAACTTTTTGGTGAAGTGTTGTTTTTAAAACGCTTATAATTAGAATAATAAAAATATTTTTGGAAAACTTTTCGATATTTTAATTTTCTAAAATAAGCAAAAATGTAATTTTATACTTTATAAATACAGAAATTTTAATATCTAAATTCTATAATTATAATTCAGGTTAATTAAGACAATCCCAACCCACACAAAATGACCTGCATAAAAGGATATCTACCTTTATGCAGGCCATTAAATTTAAAAAATTAATTCTATATTTTCTTAATTTTTATTTCGGCATGAGGTTGCGAAGAAATTCGCCATATTCCACCCAATCTGAGATAGGGCTTTGAGCCACGCCTGAATCCATTGCTGCTTTAGCAACGGCAGGCGACACTTTATAAAGCAAACGAGGGTCGAAGGCTTTGGGGAGGATATAATCTCGTCCAAAAGTGAAAGCTTCATTGGTGCCTTTATAAGCCTCCTTCACGCTTTCAGGAACGGGTTGTTTCGCCAAGTCAGCCAAAGCATAGACTGCGGCGATTTTCATTTCCTCATTTATATCTGTGGCTCGACAGTCGAGAGCACCTCGGAAGATGTAGGGGAAGCCTAAAACGTTATTCACTTGGTTTGGATAGTCACTACGGCCAGTGCAAATTATAATGTCGTCGCGAGTTTGTTTGGCGAGGTTATAATCGATCTCCGGATTAGGATTGGCAAGGGCGAAAATTATCGGTTTGGGAGCCATAGATAGAACCATTTCCGGTGTCAACACGTCGGCCACACTTAGACCAAGGAATACATCGGCACCTTTTATTGCTTCTGCAAGAGTGTGGAGGTCGCGTGAAGTAGCGAATTCAGCCTTCTGGGGAGTAAGGTTGTCACGGTCAGTGCGTATCACGCCTTTGGAGTCGCACATAACAATATTTTCTTTCTTAACTCCAAGTTTAACATAGAGGGCAGTGCAACGGAAAGCTGCCGCTCCGGCGCCGTTAACCACAAGTTTGATGTCCTCAATTTTCTTACCCTGCACTTCAAGGGCATTGATGAGGGCAGCTCCTGAAATGATAGCTGTGCCGTGTTGGTCGTCGTGCATGATAGGGATATCACACTCCTCTTTCAAACGGTCTTCGATCTTAAAACATTCTGGAGCCTTAATATCCTCCAAATTTATTCCTCCGAAAGTAGGGGAGATAGCCTTAACTATTTCCACCATTTTATCGGGATCTTCCTCATTGATTTCAATGTCAAAAGAGTCGATTCCGGCAAAAATCTTAAAAAGAAGAGCCTTCCCCTCCATTACGGGTTTGCCTGCAAGAGCGCCGATATTTCCAAGACCAAGCACGGCAGTGCCATTGGAAATAACAGCCACTAAGTTTCCTTTATCAGTATATTTATAAGCGTCTGCTTTATTCTCCTTAATGGCAAGGCAGGGATATGCCACACCCGGAGAATAAGCGCGAGAGAGATCTTTTTGGGTTGCGTATGGTTTGGTCGGAACGACCTCAATTTTTCCCGGACGCCCGTTCTCATGATAGAGCAGTGCATCCTCCTGAAGATTATTAGCCATAATAAAAAATTTTCTATCGACTGTATTATTTTTTCCTTAATTCTGAAAATTGGGTAATCACTTTTTTGTCGTCACGACAATATTGAAACAGGAATGTCGCGATTGGTATAAAATGCTTTGCAAAATTAGTTAAATAGTTTCAAATAATCAAGCAAAATGCAATTTAAATTAGAAAAGTGGTTTACTTTTTCCAGAATGTTGGGGTGAAAATCAACAAAATTGTAAATAATTCAAGACGCCCTACGAGCATAATGAAAGCCAGAATCCATTTGGCCACATCAGGCACTAAAGCGAAATTCCCGGAGATTCCTGTGGTGTCGGTTCCTAAGCCAGTATTAGAGATTGCCGAAAGAGCGCAGAAAAAACCATCTCTCAATGGCATTCCCAATAGACATAACACCATTCCACCAACAATTATCACCACTGCATATATAAAAAGGAAAGCAAGTGTTTTGTTCACCACAGCAGACGGTATTCCTTTTCTATTGATGGTAACAGTAGTGACTGTGCTGGGATGCATCATTTTATAGAATTCATTTTTTAGGAATCTGAAAAGAATAATGAATCTATCAATTTTGGCACCTCCGGACGTGCTGCCCGCACACGCACCCATAAACATCATCACTATTAGCACCAGAGTTGACAATGCTCCCCAATCGTGGAAATCTGGTTCGGTTATACCGGTTGATGAAAGAATGGAAATGGCTTGGAAAAGAGGGTCGATTGTAAGGTCGGCGGGTTCAAGCACCAGACCTTGTATTGTTACATTAATACAAAAGAGGGCGTAGCAGATTACAATAATCCATACATACCATCTGAAGGCATCGTTTTTCCAGAGATTGAAAGAACGTTTAACCGCAAAATTATAAATCAAAGCAAAATTCACACCTCCAATAAACATGAATAATGCCATCACAACCTTAATATAATTGCTGTCAAAATGGTCGAGATTCATATCGCTGGTTGAGAATCCACCGGTTGACATCGTAGAGAGACCATAGCAGAAGGCATCAAAAAACTCCATATTGGAGAAGGATAGAAGCACAATTAGAATGGCAGTGAGCACAATATATACGCCCCATAATCCTTTTGCAGTGAAGCTAACGCGAGGGCGGAGCTTATCGTGAGTAATACCGGTTACTTCTGCGTTAAAGAGTTGCATTCCGCCCTGATAATTTAGCATAGGCACCACGGCAAGTGTAAAGAGAATAATTCCCAGTCCGCCGACCCATTGAATCACACACCTCCACACTATGATTGAATGAGGCACATTACTAAGGGTATTAAGTACAGAAGCTCCTGTAGTTGTGAACCCGCTCATTGTTTCAAAGAAAGCGTCTGTCACGGAGAGATGAGTGTGGCAAAGGAGAAATGGGAGCATTCCAAAAAGAGAGAGAATCACCCAAATCATACCGGTGAGGAGAAACGCATCGCGTTTTCCCATTTCCCTGTTTCGAGGTTTTAGACTAACCATCAATCCTCCAGCTCCGGCGGTTATACCTATAGAAATGAGAAACTTTATAGTGCTATGTTCTTCATAAATGAGACCGGCAATCATGGGTACAAGCATAAAAGCCGCCTCAATTATTAGGAGCAATCCCACTACGCGAAGAAGCATAGGAATGTTGATATATGCCCTATGATGCAAATATTTCATAAAGTCTCAATTAAACCACTTTTCGATTTTCTGTATTGTTCCCGAAAGACAGAACACCACTACATAATCCCCTTCAAAAATCTGAGTGTCACCGCTGATAAGCTTGATCTCGTCGTTTCTAATCAGGGCAGCAAGCGTCATTCCATGTGGAAGTCTTAAATCTTTTACCGGCGCCTTGGTTATCTTAGCGTGATATTTCACATAAATTTCCGCCACTTCAGCGTCAGCTAAAGCAAGAAATTTAGAATTGCTCTCGTCAGCATCGAGGAGAATCTTGAAGATATGACTTGATGCAAGAAGTTTTTTATTGATTGTGCGTCCGATATTTAAGTTTTCCGCCTGTGATAGAAACTGAAGATTCTCAACATCGGCAATTGTTTTCGGAACTCCAAATTCCTTGGCAGTAAGACATGTAAGAATGTTAGTTTCAGAGGAATCAGTTAGAGCGAGAAAGGCATCATATTGGTAGATGTTGTTTTCCCTCAACACTTCTATATCTCTTCCATCGCCATGCACAATCTCACATTCCGGCAAACGAGTTGCCATACGCTCGCAGTTCTCTCGGTCATCATCGATAATCTTGATGTGATATTGGTCGTGATAGAGAGTAGCAAAGCGTCTGGCTATGGGAGTGCCACCCATAATAAGAGCTTTCTTAACAACTCTTTTTTTCTTTCCGCAAAGTTCACGAACCATTTCTATATATGGAGGCGTGGTGATGAAATAGACAATATCATCATGATGAATCTCGTCGTTACCATGAGGAATAATAGTCTCGTTATTTCTTTTAATTGCAGCCACGTGAAAATCATGATGCTGCACTGGAAGATCCTTCAACTTGCAATTTATCAAGGGAGAATCACCGTGAAGCTTCACCCCAATTAGCAATAGTCTCCCATTGTGAAGCTCACCCCAATAGCGAGCCCAGTTATGCTGGAGAGAAATGCTAATCTCTTCAGCAGCAAGATTCTCGGGATAGATAAGAAAGTCCACTCCGAGCTCTTTCAAAACAGTTCCGTTTTCGCGGATGAGAAATTCGCTGTTATCGATTCTGGCAACAGTTTTCTTTGCTCCAAGTTTCTTGGCTATAGCACAGCTGGTGATATTCTTGGTTTCGTAGGGAGTGACTGCAATATATAGATCAGCATTGGCAACCCCTACATCTCTCATGCTTGCAAAAGATGAAGTTGAACCGTTCCAGGTCATTAGATTATAATTGGAATCAATCACATCCAACCGTTCCTGATTTTGATCGATAAGAACAATATCCTGATCCTCGTTGGAGAGCATTTTAGCAAGATGTGACCCTACTTCACCCGCACCGGCAATGATAATTTTCATATTTTACGATTTATTGTCCGGAGAATGTAAATTAGAAAGGATTGATTTTTTAATTCCTGTCATATCATAACCACACTCTTTTCTGAGTTCAGCTACGCTTCCATGTCCGACCCAGGAATCAGGGGCGCCGAGGCGCAAAAGGGGAGGACGACGGTCGAATTCAGAGACCGCTTCAAGCACCGCACTGCCAAAACCACCATTCTTAACTCCATCTTCAACAGTAACTATAAGGTCATATTCAGTTGCGACCTTGCGAAGGATATCAGTGTCTAAAGGTTTTATCCAAATCATATCATAGACATCGGCTGAAACAGCTTCCTTTTCCAATTCTTTGGCTGCTTCAATTGCTTCTGTTCCAACGGGACCAATAGTGAGAATAGCCACTTTAATTCCATTCGCATTAGATTTGAAAACTTGACGTCCCTTCCCAATCGGGAGTGCTTCAGGTTGGGTGTTTAGAGAAACTGATTCTGATTTTCCACGTGGGTATCTTATGGCAAAAGGAGAGGACGCTTGTTCGGCAGTTTTCATGAGGTTCCTCAGTGTTGGGGCATCCAAGGGAGAGGCGGCTATCATATTGGGAATGGTTCGGAGATATGCAATATCGAACAATCCATGATGTGTCACTCCATCTTCACCAACTATTCCTGCCCGATCAATACAAAACACCACGGGCAGTCCCTGAATCGCGACATCGTGAATAATGTTGTCGTAAGCACGCTGTAGAAAAGAGGAATAAACAGCCACAAAAGGTTTTTTACCTGCTGAAGCAAGGCCACCGGCAAAAGTGACGGCATGTCCCTCTGAAATGCCGACATCGAAAGTGCGTTTCGGGAAAGCCTCCTGCATTTTCGACATAGAGGTTCCTGAAGGCATGGCAGCTGTTATGCCGCATATATTTTCATTCTTTGAAGCAAGCTCAACAAGAGTTGAACCGAAAACTTCTTGCCAAGGGAGATTTCCTTTCTGAGAGATCTTTTCGCCGGTTGACGGGTCGAACTTACCCGGGGCATGCCAGGCTTGCGGATTCTCTTCTGCAGAAGTGAACCCCTTTCCTTTTTTTGTGGAAAGATGAAGGATTCGGGGTCCCTGCATATCTTTTATTTCATTAAGAACCTTAACCACTTTTTTGACATCGTTTCCATCAAAAGGACCAAAATATCTGATATTTAGGCCTTCAAAGATATTTTGTTGTCGAGAAATAAGGGCCTTGATAGAATTGTTAAATCTAAGCACAAGACCTTTTCCTTTCTCTCCAATCCAACCTTTTCTGCGAAACTTATTATAAAGTTTCATTCTCATTCTATTATATCGAGAAGAAGTGGTGAGATTTGATAGATAACGATGTAGGGCTCCTACGTTATCGTCGATCGACATATCATTATCATTTAGAATGATAAGCAGATTATTGGGATTATTAGAAGCGTTGTTAAGGCCTTCGAAGGCAAGTCCGTTACCGATTGAGGCATCGCCGATAAGAGCCACTGTTTTACGATCAGTTTCTCCTGGTGTGTTCATATCCGCAATAGCCATTCCGAGAGCAGCTGAAATGGAATTTCCGGCATGACCACACACGAAAGAGTCATATTCACTTTCAGAGGGTATAGGGAATCCGCTTAAGCCTCCATATTTTCGGAGGTTGTTAAATTGATCTCTGCGTCCGGTGAGAAGTTTATGGGCATAAGCCTGGTGCCCCACATCCCAGACAATGCGGTCGCGAGGAGTATTGTAAACATAATGAAGCGCAACAATAATATCCACAGCTCCCATGCTCGAACCGAAATGGCCCGGATTTTTGGAGAGCTTGGAAATCAAAAAATCGCGTATTTCCGAGCAAAGCTCCGGAAGACTGTCAACCGGAATTTTTCGAAGGTCGGCCGGGCTATTGATAGATGCGAGCAAGCTCCCTTTGGGATGTATAGGCTCACTTGATTGGCTCCCGGCTTCTTGTTGGTGCGAGTTGATCATTTTTTTACATTATCCTTTTTTGAAACATCAGAAGTCGGACTGAAATACTTCTTATATAATGGAAGAAAGATAATAATTCCGGTCATGGCAAGAATTATAAGGTTGATCAAAGTGATTCCTTTTGCCGCCAGAAAACCCCAGGCCAACCATAACCAAACAATGGCTAAAATTCCCGTTCCGATGACGCGTATTGCTTTTGATGTTTTCATGATAAATGCGAAATTAATAAAATTTATTGAATAATGAAAATATATGTTGGAATCAAGGGAAATGCACAAATACTTAAAAGCAAAAATCACAAATACCAAAAAGCCAAAACAAGGCAAAAGAAATAATAACAAGGGGAGAGGCGTTAAAAAGGTATAAATTGGTAATGGAAAAATAAAAAATATGTGCATAAAAATATATGGAAACGAAATAAAATAGTTAAATTTGCATTTCAAAATAAAATCACGGTATTATTTACGATTTTTGAATAATGAAAAAAAGTTACATCGGCTTGGGAATGCTAATGTTGTTAGCATCCTGTGGAGGCCATAAAACTGATAAGAATGATTCTTTAACTGAGAGTGATTCCATAGTGATAGATGAATCCACACGTCTCACTCCCGACAGTGCCACGGTTGCAAAGAATGATTCTTCAGCAAAAGAAAAGCCTCAATTAAAGTTTTCATCTGCCGCCGACTTAAAAGATTACTTGCAGAAGTCTCCCAATAAAGAGGCTTATTCTCAGGGAATCATTCCTCTGATTGCCGACAAATCTTTGGAATATGCGGAAAAATTAGTTAACAATACTCACAACGGCTTTATCATAGTTGATAAAAGCCGAATGAAAGTTGTGTATTTTGACAAATATGGGCGTGAAAAATTAAGCTACGGAATGGCATGCGCCAAAAGATATGGCACAAAACATAAGAAAGCTGATTCCCGAACACCTGAAGGATTTTTCACCGCTGAAGGCATTTATAACAGCACGGATTGGTTGTTTACTAATGATAATGGATACACCTCCCCGGCAAAGGGTCAGTTTGGACCTCGCTTTATCCGATTGAAATGTCCGAACACTTCACAGATCGGTATTCACGGCACTGCAGCTCCCGGTTCTATAGGACGGCGTGCCAGTCATGGATGTATCCGTGTAACCAATGAAAATATCCTTGAACTCGTGAAACATGTCACAGTTGGAATGCCAATTATCGTGGTTCCCGGTCGTAAGGATATAGAGGTAAATAATGCAGAGGGTGTGAAATCTGTATGGATTCCATCGTCGTTCGACGCAGTAGAGCCTAAAGCCGGTGTGGCAGATGCAGCGGAATTAGCTGTTAACAATAATTCAGGAGCTCCGGCCAAATCTACGGCAAAACCCTCTGAGGGGTCGCAAGAGAAAAAGGATTCCAAGACAGATATAGATTCTAATAATTCTGAAAATCCGGAGTCCGCTCCAAAGGAGGAATCTCAGGAGAAAACAGAAACTTCACCGGCCAATGCTTCTTCGGCTGAACCTTCATCAATAACTCCGCCAGCCGGCGAGCCTTTGACAGAGCCCTCTCAAAAAACTGAATAAGATCTGAATATAGAATGAGTGATTACGATAGCTATCGCCCGGAAATATCATATTCCGAAGACCTTCCGCTTGCCAACACCCTTGAGGAAAACAAAGAGGAAAAGGGGAAAGTTACAAGCAGAAGGGTCAGCAGCGGTAAGAAAATAAATAAAAAGAAAAAAAAGCGTCCGGTTGCTAAATCTGATACTTCTCAGAAGGCAAAAGATGCTGACGCCACACCTTTAATGGAAAGAATTGTCGGAGTGCTTACGGGCACTTCGGCACGTCTGATTTTAGGCATTTTCCTTGGCTGTTTCTGTATATATTTAGGGGTAGCTTTCTTTTCATATTTCAGTAGCTGTGTTCAAGATCAATCCGCAGTAAATACTTATGCAGTGGGTTATGCCCCTCATATCTCCAATTCAGCAGGGGAGGGAGGAGCTCGCCTTTCGGAGTTTCTCATTAATGAGACTTTTGGATTAGGATCGTTTGTAATAGTGTTATGGCTCGGTGCCATGAGTCTTAAACTCCTAATCGGGCGTCCGAAGTTCAAATCAGTGAATTTCACTATCAAATGTATAGTGGCATTGATCACTGTTTCTCTAATCGTAGGCTTGACCACCATAGCGATGCATTCTTCAGTTAACTGGGGTGGCTACCATGGTAGATATGTAAATGAGTTTATAATCCGATTCTTTGGAGGAATTGGAGCCACACTTCTGTGTGTCTTTATGATAGCTCTCTTTATCGTTATTTGTCTTCGCGACCTTGTGGGATGGATAATCCGGATGAAGAGAAAAAGAGATGAAAAGAGAAGAATCATCGCCGAACAAAAGGCTGCCGAAGAGGCTCAACGTGAAGAGATTCGCCGAATGCAGGAGGAGGAAAGAATAGAAGATTTGAAGGCCGGAGAGACAGTCAGTCTTGAACCTGAGCCTATTCCTGAGACATTGGAAGATGTTGTGTCGTTCGATCCAAACCAACCTCTATATTCAATTGAGAATGATGAATTGGATGAGCTTGAATCTCTTGAATCCCGTGAGAAAAAAACTGATGAAACAGAGATTTCTTCTACTGAAGAAGTTAACGCCGGGTCGTTGGATAGTTCTTCCGCGGATGGAGACAATGAAGACCTTGGGGAAACTTCTGAAGATAGCGTAGAAGATATTCAACAATCCGACTCTGACGCAGTGAATGAGAATCCCGATCAAAACGACCAACAGGAGAATCTCGACACATCTGTTGATTCTGCTGACACAATGAGGGTTAATGTGAATCAGATTGCGGAAGCAACTACTCCTCATTATAAGGTTGGAGAGGGACCGGCAGATAACTTTCCCTATGAGTTTCCTCCGTTCGACATCTTGCGTCCTGGAGTGGAAAGAATTAGTGTGGACAATGAAGAACAACTCGAAAACAAAGAGAAAATCAGAACCACTCTTCTCGACTTCGGAATCCCCATTACGCGAATTGAAGCAACTGTCGGTCCGACTGTTACGCTATATGAGATAGTTCCCGATAAGGGGGTTAAGATTGCAAAGATACGTTCGCTTGTAGATGATATCGCTCTGAGCCTTTCCGCCAAAGGTGTCCGTATTATTGCTCCTATACCTGGAAAAGGGACTGTCGGAATAGAGGTTGCCAACAAGGACCCACAGGTGGTGTCGATGAGGACTATTATAAAGTCGAAGAAATTTCAGGAGAGCAAATATACACTTCCTGTTGCAATTGGTTCGACAATCTCAAACGACGTTTACATAGCTGATTTAGCCAAGATGCCCCATCTTCTCGTTGCTGGTGCCACGGGTCAGGGAAAATCAGTCGGTTTGAATGCTATTATAGCTTCTTTGTTATATTGCAAACGTCCGAACGAGCTTAAATTTGTTATGATTGATCCCAAGCAAGTGGAGTTTTCACTTTATAACAAGATAAAGGATCACTATATGGCCGTTATCCCCTCGGAAGTTGATGAAGAGCCTGTAATAACCGACATGCAAAAGGTGGAGGCTACCCTCAATTCATTATGTATAGAGATGGATAATCGATACAATCTTCTCAAGAATGCTCATACACGCAATATCGAGGAATATAATGCCAAGTATAAGGCTGGTAAACTTAACCCGGCAGAGGGTCATAGAGTATTACCTTATATTGTTGTCGTAGTGGATGAGTTTGGCGACCTGATTATGGTTTCAGGGAAAAATGTCGAGATGCCTATTGCACGTCTCGCACAGAAAGCCCGCGCTGTTGGGATGCACGTTATAATCGCTACCCAACGTCCATCAACTAATGTGATTACGGGTATAATTAAGGCAAACTTCCCTGCTCGAATGTCGTTTAAAGTTTCATCAGGTGTTGACTCGAAAACGATTCTTGACACCACCGGTGCCCAGCAGCTGATTGGCCGTGGAGATATGTTGATTTTCAATAACTCAGAGATGGTTCGTGTGCAATGTGCTTTTATCGACACTCCGGAAGTTGAAGCTATATGCGACTTTGTTGAAAAGCAACCTTATGCTCAAGGCACATATCTTCTTCCAGAACCAATGATGGGTGAAGGAGATGCTAATTCCAGCAATGGAGGAGGAATTAGTGGAGATAGAGACCCGTTGCTTGAAGAGGCCGCCCATATTGTTGTGAATTCCGGAACTGCATCCACATCTTATCTTCAGCGCAGGTTTTCCATAGGATATAATCGTGCCGGTAAGATAATGGATCAGTTGGAAGCTATGGGGATAGTAGGGGCCTCACAAGGTGGAAAACCGAGAGCTGTCCTTGTGGATCAAATAGGACTTGAGCAGATTTTAAATTCTCTATAAAAGATTTCCAAGTTGAATAGAGAATAGAAATCTTCTATAAAAGATTTTACAGTCTTATTATTTAATTGTTGATGAATTTAGAAATGAAGAATCATAAATATATAAAATTATTATTCATCGCTTTTATCTCTCTTTTTATTTCTTTAGAAGTAAATGCGCAAACTGCAGATGCTATTTTGGCAAAGGCTTCAGCAAAAGTGAAGAGCGCAAAAGGTTTGGATATTAGCTACTCAGCTGCCTCTAATGGAAGGGCAGTTTCAGGAGTGTTGAAAAGTTCCGGCTCAAAATTTTATGTAAAAACCGGAGGTATGGAGACATGGTATAACGGGAAGGCCCTATATACGTATAATCCCTCCACAAAGGAGACCACTGTGGTCACGCCTACTGTGGCTGAACTTTCAGAGATTAACCCTTTACTCTTTCTGAATTCCTATTCCACCTACTTCACCCCCTCTTTCTCAGGGAATAAGCAAAACGGAAAATATATTATAGATTTAAACTCTAAAAGTCGAAAGGCTCCAGCCAAGAAAATAACGGTTTTTTTGAACTCAAAGACTCTTTATCCGGAAAAATTTATTATTACCTCTCTTGATGGCAGCAGGACGAATATGTCGATAACCAAGACTAATTATGCTGCTTCAATAGCAGCTTCGGCATTTGAATATCCGAAATCGAAATATCCGAATGTTTCGGTTGTTGACCTTCGTTAATCAGAACTTTTATAATTAATGATAAAAACCAGTCTTTTATTGTTATACTAATGTAAAAGGCATAAATATTAACTAAATCGAAACTATGAAAGATAATATGGTAAAAGTATTGATAATAGGATCCGGACCTGCCGGATACACTGCCGGAATATATGCGGGACGTGCTAATTTGTCTCCCCTGATTTATGAAGGAGATCAGCCTGGCGGCCAACTCACTCAGACAACAGAGATCGAGAACTTTCCCGGATATCCACAAGGAGTTGAGGGGAATGAGATGATGGCTCATCTCAGAGAACAAGCCATGAGATTTGGAGCAGAGATACGTCCACGCAAGATTGTAAAAGTTGATTTTTCAAAACGTCCTTTCCATTGTGTTGATGAGAAGGGAGAAGAGGTTGTGGCAGAAACTGTGATCATCTCTACCGGTGCGTCTGCAAAATATCTTGGTTTAGAAGATGAGGAGAAATATCGCGGGCTTGGAGTGAGCGCATGTGCCACTTGCGACGGCTTCTTCTATCGTAAAAAACGTGTAGCCGTAGTGGGCGGTGGAGACACTGCTTGCGAGGAGGCTTTATATCTTTCTTCTTTGGCTGAAAAGGTGTATATGATAGTTAGAAAAGACTATCTGCGCGCGTCAGTTGTAATGAAAAAGAGAGTGATGGATAAGGAAAACATTGAAGTCTTGTTCAATTGCAATGCCGAAGGTCTTTATGGAGAAGATGGAGTTGAGGGAGTACATGTGGTCCGTCATCTTGGCACAGACAAAGAGGAACGATTCGATGTAGCAGTAGATGGCTTTTTCCTTGCTATTGGACATCGTCCGAACACTGAGATTTTCCGTGGTCAGATAGATATAGACGCTGAGGGATATATTGAAGTTGCCTCTCCCACTACAAAAACAAGTGTAGAAGGCGTTTTTGCAGCCGGGGATTGTGCAGATCCGATTTATCGTCAGGCAGTCAGTGCTGCCGGTACAGGATGCCGTGCCGCTATGGATGCTGAAAGATTCCTTTTGGCAAAGGAAGAACTCTAACACGATATTTCTTTTGAGATGGAGAAAGATGATAAACAACGCCTTCTTGATTATAGATATTTAAGAATGGCTTCGATATGGAGTGAAAATTCCTATTGTGTAAGAAGAAAAGTCGGAGCATTGATTGTAAAAGACAAGATGATAATTTCCGATGGCTTTAACGGCACTCCTTCCGGGTTCCCTAATATATGTGAGAGCGAAGAGGGGGTGACGTTCCCTTACGTTTTACATGCCGAAGCTAATGCCATAACAAAAGTGGCTCGAAGCAACAATTCAAGTGAGGGAAGCACTCTTTATGTGACTGCGAGTCCCTGCATGGAGTGTTCGAAACTAATAATTCAAGCCGGAATCAAAAGGGTTGTTTTTTCAGAGCTTTACCGCATCACAGATGGGTTGGATCTCTTGAAGGCAGCTGGTGTAGAGACGGTTCATCTTCCTCTTGACTGAACTTTGAGGCCCCCGAAATGGGAGCCTCTCTAATTGAATAAAATGAGAGAAAAAAGAAATTTAGGATATATTCTGCTTCCAATAGTTTTATGTATTGGAATTATTGGGGGTATTTTCATTGGCAGATTTGTGGAGCAGAGGAGAGTATCGCCTGCTCAGGAAAAATTGCAGACCATACTCGAACTGATAGAATCTCAATATGTGGATCAAATAGATATTGATTCTTTATTGGAAAAATCTATTCCGGAGATTATGCTTTCGCTTGATCCTCATTCGGCCTACATTCCAGCCTCCGAGCTTACTCAGACTAACGATGAACTTGCCGGTTCTTTTGGTGGGGTCGGGGTGTCATTCCAGATAATAAATGATACTGTGAATGTAATTGAGGTTGTTGCGGGAGGTCCTGCAGAAAAAGTTGGTTTGCTACCCGGCGACAGAATAATAGAGGCCAACGGCAAGAAGCTTAGCGGAGCAAATGTAACCAATGAAGATGTCTTCTCCACATTGCGCGGAAAAGAGGGAACGAAAGTAAAGATAAAAGTTAAACGCTCCAATAGTCGTAGTCTGCTCGATTTTGAGGTGACACGTGGAGAAATTCCCTCTAATAGTGTGGATGCTTCATATATGATTGCCGAAAATACGGGATATATCAAAGTAAGTAAGTTCGCACGGACCACTTATTCTGAATTTCTTAACGCTCTTTCAAAACTTAAAGAAAAGGGAGCTAATGCTTATATAGTGGATCTTCGAAACAATTCGGGTGGATATATGGATCAGGCCATCTTTATGGCTAATGAGTTTTTACCCTCAGGAAAGATGATAGTCTATACCAAGGGTCGCACTCCCGAGAATGAGACCATTGCAATTAGCGATGGTAATGGTGGATTCCAAAATGCAGAGATAACTGTTTTAACCAATGAATTTTCTGCATCCGCTTCCGAGATATTTGCCGGGGCCATCCAGGACAACGACCGTGGATTGGTGATTGGTCGCAGATCGTTTGGCAAGGGATTGGTTCAGAATCAGACAGAATTCCCCGACAGTTCCGCAATCCGACTCACTGTGGCACGTTATTATACACCTTCCGGAAGGTCTATCCAGAAGGAATACACCAGAGGTGGTGATGGCAAATATGAATTGGATATCGTAGATCGCTTTAATCATGGAGAGTTCTATTCGCAAGACAGTATAAAATTTGACAAATCAAAGAAATTTACCACTGCCGGGGGTCGAACTGTATATGGCGGTGGTGGAATTATGCCTGATATTTTTGTGCCGGAAGACACAACAGGATATACCTCCTATTATATCGAGGCCATGAACAAGGGGCTGATTCAGAAATTCTGTCATGAGATGTCGGAGAAATATCGACCCTTAATGAAAGAAAAGACCCTTGACTATATGAATAGGATAGTTCCACGCGAAGACTCTTTACTTAATCTTTTTGTGGATTGGGCTGCAACACAGGGATTGCCTGCAAGATGGTATTATATCAACCAATCACGCGATTTATTGTTAAATCAATTAAGAGCGGTTCTTGCAAGGGATTTAGTTGGATATGAGGCATTCATTGAAATTCTCAACACTCAGGATTCAACTGTGGAGAAAGCTAAGAATGTGCTCCGCACAGGCCAATCAAAGAAATTACTAAAAACGCAATAATAATATTCTCCGGGCTCTCTATAAAGTGCCTGGAGATAAAAAGGCGGAAAAAATCTTACTATGGAAAAAAACGAAATTAGAAGAAAAATAAAAGCTATGCGCTCTATGCTGTTAGAGGCAGAGAGAATGAGCGCTGCAGATGAGGTTTTCGACCAATTGGAAAAAACGGCTGCATTTTTGTTGGCCGACAGAATATTGATGTATCATTCTTTGCCCGATGAGCTTTCCACACATCGTTTCCTTAATAAATGGCACGGTAAAAAGAATTTTTATCTGCCACGGGTAAATGGTGTAAATCTTGAAATACTTCCCTATGACGAATCGCGTTTGGAATTGGGAGCATTTCATATTGAGGAACCAACTGGGAATAATATAGTGCCAGCGGAAGACATTGAACTTATAATTGTTCCAGCCGTGGCTTATGACCGCTCGGGCAATCGCCTTGGAAGAGGAAAAGGATTTTACGATCGCCTTCTTGCCACAACCAAAGCTACAAAGGTTGGTGTGGGATATGAATTCCAAATTGTAGATGAGATACCTGCTGAACCACACGATGTGAAAATGGATATGGTAATCACTCAGAAAACAGTGATAAGAATAAAATAATAATATTTTAATTGTTAGACCCTGTTTCATCATCCGTGGTGAAATAGGGTCTTGTATTTTTCAAGATGCCTGTATATAGTAAAGATTCAAAATTATGCGATGTGATCCTTTATGATCCTTCAGTGATTCAGGTTGTAAACCGTTTCGGAATATATCTTGGAGTTGGGGATTATTCTATAAAAACAATCTGTAAGGAACATGGAATTGACGAGTCGCTTTTCTTAGCAATTGTGAACACCTATCTAAATAGAAGTTATTTCCCAGAGGGGATAGTAGGCAGTGTAAGCATGAATGGAATAGTGGACTATCTTGAAAAAACCGATCACTACTATAGCAGCACTCTTCTTCCAAATATCGAACGTCATTTTTCTCTCCTAATCACAAAGAGCAAGACATCGGAAAAATCTTCCAATCTCTCTCTCTTGCAAGGATTCTTCCTGGAAGTGAAGGAGGAACTTCTCAGTGTGATTGATACTGATTTAAGGCATTGGTTTCCGATTCTCAGAACAAAGAAATCAGAAGAATTAAAAAATGAAGTTGACAAAGCCACTCGCAAGCCCTACGACAATCATTTGCTTGAAGAGAAGATAAGCGATCTGATTAATTTCTTTGTGATTCATCTCAAGGGAGAATATGACTATAATCTATGTGTTGCCGTTGTTTCTGCCCTGGTCACTCTGGAAAAGGATATACAACAGAATAATAGAATCCGCGACCGAATATTAAAACCGTTATGTCAAGAATAGCAATATTGGGATTAACTGCTCTTGAGGCAATGGGGATAAGAGGGATGATAGCAGAAATGCCTGACCCCGGAGCCGCAGGTGTGGAATGTTGTGTCTATTCCTCATATCGGGAAATGGCGGCTGATTCAGATAAAAATGATATATTTATTTTAGATGCCTCATCTTTTCTGACAAATATAGATTTCTTTATGCCTCGAAAGACACGTTCAATTGTTATTATCAGAGATAATAGTTCGGACGATTCAGAAAATTCAACCCATAAGTTGAATTCCGTAGTAAAGACTTTCTATCGCAACACCTCTGACATTGAAATGTCGGAAACACTTCGATCTCTCCTTGTAGTTCCGGAAAAGATGGTTGACGCATCAGGAGATTTGTCATTAAGAGAGAAGGAGGTTCTTAAAGAGCTTGCCTCCGGGAAAACCAATAAAGAAATTGCCGATATTCTTTCCATCTCAGTTAATACTGTGATAACTCATAGAAAAAATATTTCTGCAAAATTGGGCATAAAATCAGTATCAGGTTTATCTCTTTACGCTTTGATGAATGGTGTGATTTAGCCAATTTGTAACAATAATAGGGCGGGATCCAAATACATATTCTCATCAAAGCCCGCCCGATGCGCTTCCATGATCGGA